>DATJBI010000104.1:0-10603 GCA_035515435.1 Anaerolineales bacterium | reverse complement strand
CTGGCGATGTAGGGAATCTTGACCCACAGGTCGCGCGGGAAATCGAGCATGGTTACGCTCGGTTTGACAAAGTCCACGCGCACCAGGCGCGTAACATCCGCCAAGCCATAGGTGTAACTTGTGCCGCGCGTGTCTGAACCGATCAATAGAATACTCATGACGCGCGGACCGCCGCAAAGCGGGTTCAACGCCGAAGGTGTGCTCGTGATACCCGCCGAGGCGGAGGACGGAATCGCCCACGTCGGCGGTGAACCCAAGGGGGTATAAGGCGAGGTGGGCAGCGCGGCGCCGAGCGGACGGTTTGCCCAGATCTGATATGCTTGTCTTCCCTCATAGCCGAGGCTGACCAGCAATCCCAGAGCGATCATTGAAAGAATGACGATGAAGATCTTTTGGGTTTTTGTCATGGGATCAGTTCAGCGGCGGGATACTGGCGGGCGGGGGTGCCAGGAAATACACCGTCACCCAGGTGCTCCATTGATCACAGGCCTGCTTGCACTCCGTGTCGGAATAGCCGAGATCGATCCAACGCGAGCGCGAAATTCCCAGTTTTTGTTCAATGATATATCCACCGCCCACATCTCCCACGACTGCCATGCCATAGCCCGGGATGTAGAGATGCTGCCCGGCGTAGAGACTGTACATGGAGGGATCCACTGCCACCACGCCTTTGCCGGCAGGCAATCCGCTGGACGTTCCGTACGAACAGCCTCCGGAGGCAGAATTGCACGGCGAATACGCCGTAGCATACATCGGCTCGGCGCGCCAATATTGGATTTGAACCCCGTTCACCGTTGCGGTATGCATCACAACCTTGGTCCCGTAGCCGACGATTTCATCCTGTGGCGCTCGCACGATCGTCCCGGATTCATCCTGGCGCGAAATTTCCTTTCCGTCTTGATAGACAATGCGCACCCGGCTCACCGACAAACCCGGCCGGCCCGCCTGGATTATTTGCCGTTGATCCAGGTCCACGCTTGCCGATTGCTGGTAGTCGGTTTTGAACGGGATGGATCGTTCCGACAAAAGAATCGATTCGCTGATGCGGGTGATCTGGAGCTGGCCGCTGGATGGAAGCGCATCATTCTCGGACGGCCGGCTGGAATCAAGCCCCAGGAGCGGAATCCCGCCCTCGGCCAGCGCGCTGGCCACGGTCGCGGCCGAGGCGCGGATTTGGAACGGCGCGCCATCCGCCATCACGGTCAGGACGCGGGCCGGGACATATTCAACAGTCATCGCCTTTGTGATCGCCGTCTGGACCGGCGGGCTGATCTGATCGCTCGCATACAGCTGCAGCCCCGCTTGCGACAACGCTTCGCCGACGGTTGAGGCGGCAGTTTGGACGGTTTTGCCGTTGATCGTCAACGCAACCGCGCGTCGAACCTGCAGCGTATCGGTCGGCGCCGGCGGCAGGGCCTGGTCGAAGGCCACTGGCCGGCCGTTGAGCAGAACGCTGTCGTTGGCCGCCAGGTGGATATCGACCTGCGCCAAGAGTGAAGCGGGAACGCGTTCGGTTGTGCTCAACCGGCGGATCTGATCGCCGTCAATGATCGTGATCGTCAGGGTGGACTGCGGCTGGCACGAGCTCAAAAAAAATAGTACCAGGATTGGCAGGACGGAGCCGGAGGTGCGGCGCATGAATTGATTCTAACATACTGATTCTTGCAGGGAAGAAGGATTTGCAGGATATTTCAATGCCCGGATGAGGGCAGCGGCCGTTGCGGACTCGCGCGATGCATAAGCCACAGACACACTCCGAGAATTAAGATCGTGTTAATGATGCTGAACAGGTCTCTTTGGGTATTGGCTTGTACCAGCAGAGCATAGATGGACAAGACGTCCAGGACGATCAGGAAAATGACCGCTTGCAGATAAGATCTGGTTCGTTCAACGAGGGTTCCTACGATCCAGATGCTGGGAATGACGTACGGCAGTTGATCGTATGACCACAGGTAAATCGTCGAAATGAACCCGAGCGGGATGATGATATTGAAGGCTTCCCACGGATCCAATCGATCGCGGCCGTGCCAGAGATAATATCCGCCCGCCGCCAGGATGAGGATTGCTCCCAGGCTTCCCGCGATCCACATGCAGGTCTCAGTACGGCCGCAAGCCAGATAGGCAAAACTGTAGATATTGGAGTCAACGCCCAGCGTTCGGTCCAGGACGACCGCACTGGCGCCGCGAAATTTGATCAACCACAACGGATCGCGAATCATCCCAGCGGCCAGCAGCAGGATGCCGCCCAATGCCACTCCGGCAATCGCCTTCCAGTCGCGTCGGGCCAGGAACCAGACGCCTGCCAGGATCAGCAGGGTCAGTCCCTGGGGCGGCTTCAAGATGGTCAGGGAGAGGACCAGCCCTGCGGCTAGAGACTGATCGTGCTCCAGCAGGAGGATCCCCAATACGATCGAGGCCAGGGCCAAAGGTCCGACCGAACCGATCTGCAGCGTCAGGTAAACCGGACCGAAGAACAGGAGTGCCAGCACCAGCGGCAGAAAGAGGATCCGCGCGGCTCGTCCGCGCCAGTGATAGATCAACCACAGGACGGTCAGCGCCACGATGATCTGCGATACGATCTGCCACACAATGTAGGCCTGGCCGAGCGACAGCAATCCCAGCGGCGCCATGAAGAAGGCCAGGGGCAGGGGATAGGGAAAGATCTTGTTCGGCTTCCAGGTGGCTCCGAAGGCATCATGACCGGCCAGCCATTGAGTCGAGTCGTAGGGATTTTGACCGGTCCACATCATGCGCCCCGACAGCCAGAAGAAAAAGAAGTTCGAGTTGGTGTAATCCTGGTGGCCATAATTCTGCATGGCTTTCAGATAGAAGATCAAACCGAGCACCAGCACGGCGAGGACAACGCCCGATATCTTGATCATCGATGCAGGACTACGTTTCATGGTATATTAATTCTTTGCCTGTCCAAGTGTACATCAATTTGAGCGCAGTTGATCTGGCGGACGGTCAATTGCAAGCTATTTGGCAGCAAATGATCCAATGGAGGATTATGAAAAGATCTCTCTACTTCAGCCTGGCCTTGGGTTTCCTGCTGGCGCTGGCGGCGTGCGGAGGCAGCAGCAGTCCATCCAACGTAATTCACGTCACCCTGACCGATTTTCAGTTCAGCCCCAACACCTTCACCGTGCCGGCGGGTGCGCAGATCTCCTTCACCGCCGTAAACAGCGGGGCCGTGGAACACAGCTTCGTCATCATGAAACTGGGTGTCCAGGTGAAAGATCATTTCACCGACGCCGATATGCAAAATGCGTATTGGAAACAACTCGCCATTGAGCCGGGTCAAACCATCACCGATACGTTCACCGCACCCGGGGAAGCCGGCACCTATCAGATCGTGTGCGCCGAGCCGGGTCACTTTGAAGCAGGGATGGTCGCCAAATTGATCGTTGTAAAGTAGCTGCGGCGGGAAATGGACCGACCCCTGATCACCAGCCCCGCCAATCCATTGATCAAGAAGGTGCGCCAGTTGCGCCAGCGCAAAGCGCGGGCGGAAACGGGACGGTTCATCGCCGAAGGCTTGCACCACGTCGGCGAGGCACTCGCAGCCGGTTGGACAATCGATTCGATCCTTTATTCACCGGATGTCTTAACCAGTGACTTTGCGCGCGACCTGATCTCAAATCACCCATCAGACCTTCAGCCCGTTTCCAGCCAGGTGATGGAATCATTGGCGGATAAAGAAAACCCGCAGGGGATTCTTGCGGTGGTTCAGCGGAAAGCGGTGCGGCTTGAGGATCTGGAGTCAGTGCGGCTGGGTGCAGCCGTGGTATCGCCCCAGGACCCGGGAAACGTCGGGACGATCCTGCGCACGCTCGATGCAGTGGGTGGCAAGGCGCTGTTCCTGCTCGACGGCGGTGTGGACCCCTATCATCCGACCTCCGTCCGCGCCAGCATGGGGACGATCTTTTGGATACCCGTTGTGCAAACATCCTTCAACGAGTTCACGGATTGGGCCCGGCGCGGCGGTTATCAGCGCATCGCCGCCTCCGCACACGCCGGACAAAATTATCTGGAATTCCGACCGGAGACGCCTTGGATTCTGGTTTTGGGGAGTGAACAAAAGGGGCTGGCCGCGGAACAGATCAAGGCCTGCCAGGCCAGTGTGTCCTTGCCCATGCGCGGGCGGGCGAGTTCGCTTAATCTCGCGGTCGCGGCGGGGATACTCTTGTATCAATTTGCGGCCAGATAAATAAAAACACGGACGGCCCGGCCGTCCGTGTCAGGCTGCGCGATTTGAATCTAGATCTCATCTTCGTCTTCCTCCCACGTTTCTTCCTCTTCGTCTTCCAAATCCTCCTCGTCCCACTCTTCTTCGGCTTCTTCCTCTTCCTCCCACTCACCTGCGCCGGCATCCTCGGATTCAGTAAAGGTGGCGCAGCCCGTGTCCGGATCAATCTCTACCGCGGCTGCGGAACAGTAGCCCTCATCGAGGAAAACGCAGTTGATGTAGTGACAGCGAATACGAGCCATAAGACTCCTCCTAGTTGATTGGCTGACGAGCCAGCCGGATGATGGACAGTAAAAAGAGCGTGGACATGGTGATTTGCGAGGTTACGCAGAATGGACAGAGCGCGTGGATCAGGGCCAGTTCCACATAGATCAGATACAGCGTGAACAGGAATCCAAAGAGCGCAAGCCCGAAGACAACCATCGTTCCGTTCTGCTTCAGAAATTCGTTGCGGTTTTCCATGCACAGCAGCGCCGTAATGACTGCGAACCCGCCCAAACCGATCAACGCCACCGGGACCCCGTACACTTCCGCGTAGACGCTGGAATTTACCTTTGAACAGCCTCCGTTGCCCAGGCACATGCTCGCATTATCGGTCAGCTTGAACACGGTCATGTAAATCGAAACTGCCGCACCGAGCAGAGCCAGAGCGATTGAAATTCTATACAGCCACTTGTTCATAATCTCCTTAAAGCATCCAAGCCTCGGCCTGGTCGCCAACGGCAAGCGATTTTACCCCAGCGGGCACGATAAGTAAAGCGTTGGCCTGAACCAGCGCCAACAGGTTCCCTGAGCCTTGGTGCCCGGTCAATTTTGCGGAGAATATCCCGTCCCGCTCCTCGACCAGGGCGCGCAGATAACTTTCGCGTCCATCGGACTCGATGGCTTCGGCGAGTCTTACCCTGACCCTGGAGCGGGTCGCTGCATTCAAGCCTGCCAGCCGTCCGACCGCCTGGTGCACGAATACTTCGAAGCCGACGAATGCAGAAACCGGATTGCCCGGCAATCCGATAAAAGGCAGGCCGCGGTATTCCCCGAACGCCAGAGGTTTGCCGGGGCGCATATTGACGCTCCAGAAATCCAGCTTGCCACTGGACTCGACAACTTCCTTGACATAATCGAGGGCGCCCACGCTGACGCCCGCCGAGGAGAGGATCAGATCGGCGTTCATGCCGACGGCCTGATCGAACAAGAACTGAATCGCCTGCCTTCGATCGGGTGCGATGCCGAGCGCCAAGACTTCACAACCCGCATCGGAGATCAGCACCGACAGCGTGTATGAGTTTGAATCGTGGATCTGTCCCGGCAGGAGCCGCAGCTCGACGGGCGCCAGTTCATCTCCGCTCGACAGCAACGCGATCCGCGGCTTGCGGTAGACGGAAACATTCGCCACCCCCAGCATGGCCAGCAAACCGACCTCCTGGGCCCGCAGGCGCGTGCCCGCGAATAATATTTTGCGGCCCGTCCGAATATCCATGCCGCGCCTGCGGACATTTTCGCCCGCGGGAAGGCTTTTGAAGACCTTGACCACTCGGGGTGCGCGCGTGCCCGCCTGGCGATCATTGAAATCGGTGTCTTCCATCATGATGACGGCATCCGCCCCGTTGGGAAGAGGCGCGCCGGTCATGATGCGCGCGGCCTGCCCGGGCGCGAGGGTGATCTCAGAGGATGATCCAGCCGGGATATCGGCGACTACGTCCAGAGCCACGGGAGAGGCGGAACTGGCCCCGGCAAGATCGCGGGCCAGGACGGCATAACCGTCCACGGAGGAATTGTCGAAGGGGGGCAGGTCGGAGGAGATGATATCAGCTGCCAGCACGCGTCCCGCGCAGGATCGGAGAGACAGCATTTCCGTCTCGACCGGCTTGAAGTGTGAAAGGATGCGCTGTTGCGCTTCACGCACGCTAAGCAGACTCATGGCGAAAGCGGGCGCATTATACCACTTGTTTTTCTGGCCTGAAGATGAGATTGCCGGGCGGGCTGCAAGCAGAGAGGTTCGGAAACTTCAACCGCTGACGCGATGTGCTTCCATCACGTTCGGAACATTTTCAAGTTTGGTCAGCACCTTGCTGAGCTGGGCGATGTCCTGCACTTCCACGATCAATCGTAATTCCGCCAGGCTGCGATTGATATTGACTTTCAGATCGGTGATGTTGACTCCTTCGTCGCTCAGCAGGTTGGTCACATCGCTCATCAGCCCCTGACGGTCATAGGCCTTGATGCGGATGGGCACCGGAAAAGTGCGGACTTGTTGTCCCCAGTCAACCCGCACGAGCCGCTCACGGTCTTTCGATCCGAGCCGCAGAATATTGGGACAATCCTGGCGATGGATGGTCGCACCCCGGCCGCGCGTGATGTAGCCAATGATCTGATCGCCCGGGGCGGGATTGCAGCAGCGGCCCATCGTCGTGAGCAGTCCCTTCAATCCCACAATATCGACCGCCTCGGTGCCAGCCGCCTCCGGCTTCGGGACGCTGGCGGTCAGCAGGTTCGCGTTTTCCTCGGTCTCTGAAATTTCCTTGATGACCTTGCTTACAGATAGATCCCCTGTGCCCAGGTCAACGAACATCTCATCCGGGGACTTGATGCCGAGATTGCGGGCCATCTTTTCAAAGTTGGCTTCGGGAATGCCCAGCCGCTGCAGTTCACGTTCCAGCACCAATCGTCCTTGCGAAAGATTTTGCTGATAGTTCTCTTCCTTGAACCACTGGCGGATCTTGGATTTGGCGCGTTGCGTCTTGACCAAACCCAGATTGGAGTTCAACCAGTCGCGGCTGGGTCCGCCGCGCTTCGCGGTCAGGATCTCGATCTGGTCGCCCGTTTTCAGTTCGTGGTACAGCGGCACGAGTTTTCCATTGACTTTTGCGCCACGGCAGCGGTGTCCGATGTCGGTGTGCACATGATACGCAAAGTCGATCGGCGTGGAACCGGCCGGCAGATCGATGATATCGCCGCGCGGCGTGAAGACATAGACGCGATCTTGGAACACATCGGAACGCATCGATTCCACGAACTCGGTCGCATCGTTCACGTCCGAACGCCATTCCATCATGTTGCGGAGCCAGTTGATGCGTTGTTCGTAGGACTTGTCCCGCTTGGTTCCCTCCTTGTAACGCCAGTGCGCGGCGATGCCGTATTCAGCGTTCTGGTGCATCTCCGGCGTCCGGATCTGCACTTCGAGCGGTTTGCCGTCGTCCCAGATGACGGCCGTATGCAGCGACTGATAAAAGTTGTCCTTGGGTGCGGCAATATAGTCGTCGAATTCGTTGGGGATGGGGCGCCAGTTCGTGTGGATCAACCCGAGCGCGGTGTAGCAGGCCGCGACATCCGGAACAATGAGACGCACGGCGCGCACGTCGCGCACGGCCTCAAACGCCTTTCCCTTGTCCTGCATCTTTCTGAAAATCGAGTAAATATGTTTCGGCCTTCCGCTGATCTCGATCCGGATACTATTCCTTTCAAAGAGGCCCCGCAGGCTTTCCTCGATCGCTTCGATCTGCGATTCGCGATCGGGCCGCCGCTCGGCAAGTTGTTCTGCGATCTCCTTATATTTTTGTGGATTGACATAACGAAAAGCGAGATCTTCGAGTTCCCATTTTATCTGCCAAATGCCGAGCCGGTTTGCAAGCGGTGCAAAGATATCGAGCGTCTGCTGGGCGATGCGGGTGCGCTTGTCTTCCGGCATGTGACTGAGGGTCCGCATGTTGTGCAGCCGGTCCGCCAATTTGATGAGGACGACCCGCACATCATCGCCCATGGCCAGGAAGGTCTTCCGCAGCGTTTCGGAAGCCAGATCGGCTTTGCGGCCCAGGGAACTGGGCGCGGCCGGGATCTCCCCGTTCGCGCCGAGCGGCCGCTCGGCGTGCTGATCGTCACGCGATACGCGCGGCAGATTGGTCAGCTTGGTGACGCCATCCACCAACGCCGCGACCACATCGCCAAAGTCGTTGCGAATGTCGGCCAGGGTGACGGTCGTATCCTCGACGGTATCATGCAGCAGGCCGGCCGCGAGCACTTCCGGCGGTACGCGCATTTCGGCCAAAATCTGCGCGACCGCCAGACAATGGTTGATGTACGGTTCGCCGGAAATGCGTTTCTGCTCGCGATGCGCCGCCTCCGCCACTCGATAGGCGCGTTGAACCAGTTCCTTGTCGGCCAGGCTGTAGGTGTCCGGAAGCTGCTCGATTAGTTTTTCGAGAGGCAGGGTATTGGTGATCGTCTTCATTGCCCTCTTATTTTACTTCGTTCGCTCTTTTTTGTTCTATTTCAAAAAGCATCGGTCTGCGGATGCTTTCTCTATTATAATTGTTGGCGGAGGCTTTTTCATGGAAATTACGTGGTACGGGCATTCCTGTTTTCGTCTCACCGAACGCAATTTGGCGGCGGTGGTGACCGATCCTTACGACAACAAATCCATCGGATATTTCCCACTCAAGCTCAAGGCGGACATCGTCACGATCAGCCATGACGCGCCGGGGCACAATAACTCGGAGGCGGTCAAGGGCACATCGCATGTCATCCGCGGCCCCGGCGAGTTTGAGATTGGCGGCGTATTCATTACCGGCGTCCAGACGGATGGCAGCGGTGCCCCGATGGGCAGGAAAAACAAGGAGCAGACTCGCAACACGCTGTATGTGTTCGATTACGACGGACTGACGGTCGCGCATCTCGGGGATCTAAAACAGCTGCCGCCCCAGAACGAGATCGAAGCATTGGGAGCGGTGAACGTGGCTCTGGTCCCGGTGGGCGGCGGCGGAGGACTGAACGCCGCGAAGGCCGCCGAGGTGATCAGCTTGCTCGAGCCGAACATCGTCATCCCGATGCATTATGCCACCCCGGATGTCAAAGTGCCGCTGGACTCGTTGAACAAGTTCATCAAGGAGATGGGACTGAGCAAACCCGAAACACAGCCCTCCATCAAAGTAACGCGTTCCTCCTTGCCTGAAGAGACGCATGTGGTCGTGCTGGATTATCAACGTGACTGAGGCCGTGCCTGTTAAAGTGATCATGAGTTGGGATATTGCTGCCGACCACGAGCAGGAATACTTTGAGTTCGTGATCGGCGAATGGGTGCCGGGCGTGCAAAGGCTCGGCTTCCAGCCGACCGACGCCTGGGCGACCGTGTACGGAGCATATCCGCAAATTCAAGTGAACCTGATGGCCGATAATGAATCCGCGGCGCGGCGCATCCTCAGCTCGAGCGATTGGACAACGCTGGAAGACCGCCTGCTGACGTTCGTCCGCAATTTTTCCTATAAGGTTGTGCCCGCGCGCAACGGCTTTCAATTTTAGTAGTGAGAACCAATGCGGCGAACTGGCGGTGGTTTTTTTCGCTTGCGGCTCTCGAAGCGGGAGCCGCACTTTTTGCGTCCTGGCTTGTGCCGCATGAGGGAGGGAGTTTCTCTTTAACGCGGCTTGCGCTGTTCGGCCTCCTGCTTTTGTTCTGCATTTTGTGGGTCTATCTTTGGGCGCGCCCGCCGCGGCGACTGGATTTCCTGCTGCGTCCCTTGTTCGCCTTGTACTCGGCCCTCCTGGCCGTGACTGTGGGCTGTTTGCTGTTCCTCCTGCGCTATTTCGAGCCCGCCCGATTCCTGGCGTATTACCAACGCCTCAATCCCATTTTGTTCTATGTGCTTGTCCTGGCTGCGGAGTTTTCCCTTTTTGTGCTTATCTGGCATTATGGACTTCATCGTTCCAGTCTGCTCCAACGCAAACTTGTTGCCCGTTCCGCTCTGATCGCATTTTGCGTTCTCCTATTGGTATTGGGTTTGATCGCAGTTACCCGCCTCGGAGTCACAAAGGATCCGGCCTATTGGGGCGAACCCGGCGTGCCCTTGCTCGGATGGCAGGCGGCCGTCGCGATCCTCATCGGGGGCAGCCTCATGCCTCTTGGTTTGCGATTTGCGTTTGACCGGAATCCGCAGTCAAAGTTTGAAACCGATCTTCTGGTTGCGGCCATCATTTGGTTGATCGCCGTGGGCATTTGGCTTTCCGTCCCAATGCGTGTCATGCAAAATAGTTTTTATGCCCCCATGACCCCGCCAACCAACCAGCCGTTCCCAAACTCCGACGCAGCTTATTACGATTATCACGCCCAGTCGGTCCTGCTGGGCCTGGGTTACCTGGGCGAAATTCCCACCCGCCCGCTGTATATCTTGCTTCTGGCCTTGCTGCACATTTTGTTCGGACAGGATTATGCTCTGATCCTCGCCGGTCAATCGTGTGTGCTGGCCCTGTTTCCGGTGACCTTGTATCTTCTCGGGAGGAAAATTCACAGCCGCGCCGCGGGCGTGACGATCGCGCTCTTTGCCATCTTTCGTGAGTTGACCACTCTGTGGGTCTCGTCGGCAACCC
>DATJBI010000103.1:0-11241 GCA_035515435.1 Anaerolineales bacterium | reverse complement strand
AAGACGGCCGTCGGAAGCGGCAAATGCCGAAAAAAATAAACCATGAGGGAGCATACCCCGCCGATGATATAGCCTGTATAGGGTCCTGCCCAGGTGACGGCTAGGCGCGCCCGCTTGCCAAAGAACCATACATCGGTGGTGTCAACGAAAGCGGCAGGCAGACCATAGTAGAGCATAACCCCGCCCTTGTACACTTCGCAGCCCATATGTCTGGCTGTAATGGCATGCCCAAACTCATGGATGATCAGTGGGATATAGGCCAGCAAGCCCAGCTGCAAAAACGTATCCGCGGCCAGCAGGTTGTAGCGCGGATCCTGCGCGAGCTGAACGAAGAGCCCCGTTCCAAACAGGGAAACCAGCAGGAACAAAATTTGGAAAGGAAATGTGAACAGGATCCAGCCGCCATACCGGTAGACAGCATCCAAGCGCTTATCCAGGTTTTTGATTACGAATTCTTTGGTAAATACTTCGCGGGCCACCCATGAGAGTTTATAGGAGAGGGACTGCTTCGCAATGCCCGCGGCTACCTCAGCATATAAATGTTGCGGTGGTTCAGCGAGCATGTGGCCCTCGCGCAGGCGCTCTATCAAGGAAATGATCGCGTCGAAGGCGAAAGCTTCATACTGCATGAAGTACGCCACAACCAGTTGCTGGATCGTGCTTTCGCCATCGATCCGCCCCCAAACCCAGAACTCCTCGGATGAGAGGCGCACATAAGAATGACTAACGCCATTTTTCAGGATATAGTGCAGTCCGGCTTGGTCGGTCAATTCCTTCGAGAGAATATCAGCAGCCCGAACAGGCACATACTGCTTGATATCCAATATTGACTTCAAATCACCCCACAAATTGTCCGTGGATGCCAAACTGGCAGGTTCGGTTTGCCACCAAACAGGGAATGAGTTCCCCAAGGTCTTTGATATCATTCCAAATTCTTCAACACCACCGGTGATTCCTTGGGCTTGCACAGACCGCAATATAGGACATCATCAACCACCACGGCTTTGTTCTGTCCAGCGCTGTCCCTGAAGATCTCTAGTATAAATGGCATGACCTGCGCATGCTCGCGGCAGACTGCCCTGCCGCAGAACCTACATACCCCTTGAGCTGGTCGGTTACAGTGCCAGCATTCCATGGAAAAGCTCCTTTTGAAAATCCATAACAGGGAAACGAATAGCGCTCCCTGTATCACAATGCACGGGAAGACTCGTCATATCTTCCCGTCTTCAAACATCTTTCAATTGAGGCTTCTAACGTTTGACATGCTGTTTCAGTGCATGGCCAGGATCAAACTTTGGAACAACTGCCGCGCCACACGATTTACGTCCTTCCGGGGGAGCCTGAGCGAATTGATCGAAATCTTCGTTCAGCATGGCTTTAAGACTCGCCCTCCCTGCGGCAGTCATGTCATAGCGGGCCAAGGCTTTGTCGAGATATGCAAAAAGCACCCCGGCAACGGGGGCGTCACTCATAGCGCGGATCAGGGCGGATTCCCAAGTAGCCCTAGGATGGCTCCTTTTGTTGCTACCGGGGAAATACCGCTATCAGTTCTTTATCATTTGACTGGGCGGCCCCAAAGATACAACCATCGACAACATTTTAGGCGGCTAGCCCATTGTAAATGGTTTGTGGGTGCGTCTTCCCGTCGGCAGGCCTGCCATTGACCGTCGTTCTTCCGTGCTGAATACTTCAAAATCGGTGCGGGACATGTTCTTGAATTTTGCGATCATGTCAACAGGTAAATTGTATTCCGCCAGAGCCCTTTCAGGATCGGCAAAAAGTGCATTTGCAAATGCCTCATCGTTCATAGCGCGGGTCAAGATAGTTTCTAAAGTAGACATAAAATATCTCCTTTTGGAAGGCGATTATACGCCGAATTAATTCAGTTATCAAGACTTTATAAATGTTTCATTCCCCCATATTTGGTTCCACTAATGTTATTGTTCCATCCGATGAATACCGCCAGTTGCTCATAGAAATATGATCTACTGTTCAGGTTAACTTTATTTGACCTACAACAGACGGATGACATGGAAACCATCGTATCTGACGCACGAGCAATTGGAAGAACGGCGGCTGCAAGGCGGACGGCTGTTGAAGGCTGGCAGGGTGTCGCAGGCGGACATCGCGCGACATCTGGGAGTCAGTCGAGCCACGGTCAGCGATTGGACGAGGCGGGTCGAAGCGGGTGGTCTGCGCGGTCTGCGGCAGCGAAAAGCACCGGGCGCTACTTCGAAACTGCGTGCGGAGCAAGAGCAAAAGCTGAAACGATTCTTGAATCGCGGTGCGTTGCGCAGTGGTTTCGATACGGATCGCTGGACGCTCTCGCGGGTGGCCGAGTTGATCGAACGGGAGTTTGGAGTCCGGTATCATCCGAATTGTCTCAAGCACCTCTTGAACCGGCCGGGCTACAGGCCACAGAAGCCGTTGCCGCGAGCTGCCGAACGCGAGCGCGAACCCGTGCAGGCTTGGCTGGAACACGATTTGCCCAGGATCCCAATAAAAAAGTCGCGGCGGCGGTGCGCCGAAATCGTCTTCTGGGATGAATTCGGCTTCTCTTTTCAGGAAGCCCCAGCCACCACTTGGGCCCGGAGAGGCCGGTGACCCATCCTGCGCCAGGTCAATGCCGGCCGGCGAGCGATTTCGGCTGCCGTGGCCTTCACCCTCTCGGGCAAGACCTACAAGCAGCACTTTGAAGGAGCCATCCATAGTGAGCAAGTCATCGAAGCGTTGGAACATTTCCAGCAGCATCATGCGGGTCGCATTATCCTGATTTGGAATCGGTCCCGGATGCATACCAGCCGAAAGACCCAAGCGTATCTCTTGCAACATCCTGCGATCCATGGAGTTATTGCCCGCTTACTCATCCGAACCGAACGCCGAAGGATACTGTCATGGCAACGTCAAACAACACTTGCGCAATGCCCGGCCCAACAATAAAGAGATATCCGCTCGGTGCTCAAACGCGGCTTCGCACGATTGTGCGACGCAGACCTGATCTTGTGCTTAGCTTCTACCGTGCTGCAGGGCTTCATGTTAGGCAACTTTGGTTAACCTAATAGTAAGTTCGCCCGCCAAACTGGATCACGGAATGCCGGCCCTCCAGGCAGGGAGGACCGCCAAGAGATCTTCGGGACAGACCGGCCGATTGTAGTACGATGTAAAGAAGGTCACAATAGATGACAACCGTGAATTCCAGGTGGCGATCGCCACTCGCCGGTGCAGCCGGACCATATCCTGGTGTGAGATTGGCGGGCTTCTGGGATAGAATTGCGACCAGCGCACACCCTTTGGGTGTGGGCTGGCAGGAACTATTGCCAGAGGAGGAGCTATGGCTAAGCAAATTCGGGTGACACTAGAGATCGGGCCGAAGGGCAGGAGGGTGGCGGCGGTGGCGCCGGACTGGCCCGGTCTCGAGCGCGGGGCAAAGACCGAGCAGGCCGCGATCGAACGCTTACTCTCCTACGTTCCACGTTATGCAACGGTGATAAAGCCGGCCGGGATGGAGGCCGCGTTTGCCGCCACCCCCGTTGCCGACGTGGTCGAGCGCTATCAGGGCACGGGCTCCACCGACTTCTGGGGCATCTCGTTCGCGTTTTCGGGCATCGACCAGCAGGCCATGTCGGCCGAAGCGTTGGAGCGTGAACTGACGCTGATGCGGGCGTGCTGGGCATTCTTCGACGGCGTGCGCTCGCGCGTCTCGGCCGAGATGCAGCGCGGTCCGCGCGGCGGAGGGCGGGACCGGGACCGGATCGTCCGGCATACGTTCGTCACCGAGCAGGACTGGGCGAAGAAGCTCGGCATGCTCACGCCCCCGGAGGCAATTTTGACCGACGCGGGATGGAACATACATCGCGACGCCTATTGCAACGCAATCCGGGCGTTACATTCCCAGGGCAAAATGGCCCGCACCTGGCCGCTCCGGTACCTGATCCGGCACACCGCGTATCACACGCTCGATCACGCCTGGGAAATGGAAGACAAGGATCTGACCGCGAAACGAGCGTGAGGCCAGGCGCTGTATCAGCATCCACATGATGCATCATTGGGGCTTCTGTCTGTACGGGGCGGGTGCGATCGCGCGTGGTGAGCAGCCACCATCTCCGGCTGGGCGGCTGCTCGAGGACAATGCAGAGCGCATCAGCCTGAGCAACTCGGCGCCCTCGTATTAGGACCTCAATGGGTTAAAACTCGGGCTCGCCAAGGGTCCGTTACCGAAGACGATACGGATTGTCCATTCGGCATGCTCATGCCGCAGGAATTGAGCTCCAAGCGTGAATTCGGCTCAATTGGGCAGACGGAAAGTATAAATTCGCTGGGCGATTAGGATGCAAAGGTCAAAGAATACCCGGCGGATTTGCAGACAGGGATCGAAGCTTTAAATGGCGCCCCGCAAAGTCCGCCGGAACAAAGAAAGATATTCGAGACAAAAGCGGCGGATCGTGAACACCCTGGTAAAGAAGGTTACAATAGGGGACAACCGCGAATTACACGTAGAGATCGGTTCTCACCCGCTCAACTTTTTTGACGATGACAGCGCCAACGGATTTGAAGGAAAGAATAATACGCGAGGCTACATCGAGCCGGCTCGGGTTTCTCCTGGCCGGCGTTACAACTCCCGATCCGCCTCCGCATTTGTCTGCATTTGAAAATTGGATCAGCCGGGGCCGGAACGCCGCGATGGATTATCTGGGGGATGACCGTTCCCGCGCCCGGCGCGCCGATCCGCGGCTGATTCTGCCGGAATGCAAATCCATCCTCGTGCTGGCTCTGCCTTACGCAGATCCCAATCGGGCGCCGGCCAAAGAAAATGTGAATGTCATCGAAGGGCGGACCGCCTCCTATGCATGGGGCGACGATTATCATCTCGTAATTTCCGAACGATTACAAAAGCTGGCTGCATTCATCGAAGAGCAGGTCGGCCATCCCGTGCCCCATCGCTGCTACACCGACACGGGCCCGATCCTTGAAAGAGATCTGGCTCAGCGCGCTGGCCTGGGATGGATCGGCAAGAACACCTGTCTCATTCATCCGCGCCATGGTTCATATTTCTTGCTGGCCGAAATTCTGCTTGGGATTGAACTTGAAGTTGATCCGCCCTTCCAAACCGATCACTGCGGCACCTGCACGCGTTGCATTGAAGCCTGCCCCACCCACTGCATTCTTCCTGATCGGACCCTGGAGGCGCGGCTGTGTATTTCATACCTGACGATTGAACTGAAGGATGACATACCAGCCGATCTGCGCCCTCGCCTGGGCAATTGGGTCTTCGGCTGCGACGTCTGCCAGATGGTCTGTCCTTGGAATCGCTTCGCCGCCTCCGCGGGGGATGGGGCGCTGGCACCGCGGCAGAATCTCCCGCGTCCGGATCTGGTCAGGGAACTGGAGCTGACCGCCGGGGAATTCAATCGCAAATTCAAGAACAGTCCGGTCAAGCGGGCGAAGCATCGCGGCTATTTGCGAAACATCACGGTCGCATTGGGCAACTCAAAAGATCCAGGCGCGCTCCCGGCATTGAAGAAGGCCCTGGACAATCCCGAGCAGATGGTGAGGTCCCATGCCGCCTGGGCAGTGGGGCAGATCGAGGGGCAGTCATAGTCAGGCAGAGTCTATGCAAAAATTACTCATCGCTACGAACAACCAGGGCAAAGTGGAGGAATTCCGGGACTTGCTGAAAAACCTCCGCCTCGAACTGGTTACTCCCCATGATATTGGCCTGAACCTGGAGGTGGAAGAGGATGGAAGCACGTATGCCAGGAACGCGGAAAAGAAAGCCCTGGCATTTGCACAGGCCAGCGGCTTGGTCTCATTGGCCGACGATTCCGGTCTCGCAGTGGATGCCCTGGGCGGCGCACCGGGGCTTTTCTCCAACCGCTATTTGTCCAAACCGAACGCCACCGATGCAGATCGACGCGGCTATCTTTTGAAAAACCTTGGAGATAAGCCTCGTCCCTGGACGGCAACCTTTCACGCGGCCATTGCCATTGCAATCCCCGGTAATCCCTCCGTTCAATTTGCGGCAGGGGAATGCCGGGGGGAGATCATTCCCGACGAACGCGGCACGGGCGGGTTCGGATACGATCGAATATTCTTCATCCCGGAAGTGAATCGCACCATGGCCGAGTTGGACATGGAAGAAAAAAATCGCGTGAGCCATCGGGCGCGGGCGATCAGCAGCGCCAAGCCCCTGCTAAGGAGCCTGTTTGGGCCCTAGCCATCGCCGCTTTTTGTATCAGGGAGGATATGCGATCGAATCAAAAAAATCGGCCAGCAGGTTCGATACGAGGTCGGGCTGTTCCAGCATGACCATGTGACCGGCCTGCGGCACGACCTCCAGGCGCGCCCCTGCTATGTGATCACGCAGGAATTCCGAATAACGCAGCGGTGTCATCCGATCGTCCGAACCGCAGACGATCAAAGTAGGCAGCGAAAGCTTGAGGAGCTGATCCATCACATCGAATGCATCGCACGCCAGCAGGTCGCCGTAAAGGACCGTGGGGCGCGTCTCGAGCATGCGTTGTGTCGACAATTCCCTGGTTCGACTGGACTGGGATGAGAAGGAGGCATTGTGGATCATCTGCACGGCGCTTTCAAAGGTGGATGGATCGGAGGCGGCATGCAAAAGATCAGGCGCAACCCGCAGACGCGCCCCGCTTCCGATCAAGCCCAGAGCGATGATCCGTTCCGGAAAATGGATCGCCGCGGAAAGTGCCACCGCGCTCCCCATCGAATGTCCCACAAGGATCGCGGAATAGATCTTCAACTCGGACAGGAACTCAAAAAGATCATGAACGTAATCTTCGACGGCATGGTGCCCAATGCCTTCTGACTTGCCGTGGGCAGGCAAATCCGGCGCGAAAATACGTTGATCCGGCAGACGCCGCAGGTGGGGCGGCCAGGATAAGTGGCTGCCGCCCGCGCCGTGAATCAGAACGACGGGCGGACGCGAACGATTGTTTGCTTCATGAGCAAAATAATATAGGCTTGCAGCCGTGGGCATAAAACTTAGTGCGACCGGCCGTGATGCAGTCGGTCAGCCGCTTCCTCGGTAAGAGGAATATAGACCTGGACTTTGGTGCCTTTGCCAATCACAGACTGGATGTTCAGCAAGCCGTTCACCAGCTCAGTCCGTTCGCGCAAGTTCACCATGCCAAGGCTCGAGCGTTTATCATATGCCTTATTGACCGCTTCCACATCAAAGCCCACGCCGTTATCCTCGATCTCCAGCAAAGTCACCCCCGGCTGAAACGGTCCCAGCCGCACCCAAATATTGGCGGCGTTGGCGTGTTTACGGGCATTGTTGATGGCTTCTTCAATGATATAAAAGACCACCCCCTGCTTGCCCATTTCCATTTGCGAAGCGATCTTTTCATCGATGGCGACGATGACATTTTGGTTGTACGTTTCGTGCATCTTATCAGCCATGGATTTGAGCGCCGCCGCCAGGCCCTGTGATTCGAGTATGAGCGGCCGCAGGGTGAAAAGCATGTGGCGGATCTCTTTGGTGGTGCGGTGCGCCAGTTCCTCGATTTTGGTCAATTCGTCCATCGCCGACTTCGGATCCTTTTCCACGAGGCGGCGCGCAATGTTGATGCGCATGGCCATTGCCGCCACGGATTGGGTGGGCCCATCGTGCAGATCCCGTGCCAATTTTTTGCGCGCCTCTTCATGCACATCAATCATGCGTTCCTTTTCTTCCACCAAATCCTGATACAAGCGTGCATTCTGGATCGCCACGACGGACTGCCGTCCGATCATGTCCAGCATGTCGCGGCGGTCCGGCGTAAAGTAGTTGGCGTCGGGATGGGCAAAGATCATCGCGCCGTAAACGTTAAACCCGCTGCGCAGCGGAAAGCAATAAGCAGAGGTACAGTTGCGAAAAGCGATCACCCGCCCCAATTCCGGATCATAGCCGATATCTTTGGAAAAGATCGGTTCCCCCTCGTCAAAGACTTTCTGCAACATTCCTTCAGCCGCCGGAAACGTCACGCGCATATCCGCCTGGGTGAAACGCCGGGCCGAGCCGACGCGCAGATGTCCGCCCTTGAACAGCAGGACCGCGCTGACCAGCGGCTCATCGGTGGATTGATCCGGATCGGGGTTAAGGGCCGCAAATCCAAGGTCCAGCGCCGAATCCAGGACACGCTTATAAGAGAGCGTTGCCGTCAAAGTCGAGGTCAGTTCATAAATCGCGCGCAGGCGTTCGCTTTGAATCGAGTATTTCTTGTTTTCCGCCTCAAGCCACTTCTGACGCACCAGATGCAAACGAGTCGCCAGCTGCCTGCCGAGGAACCCGAACAATCCGCCCAGGGCCAAATACGCCCCCGCCCAGCCCAGGGCCAACAGCGAAAAGCTTTGCAGGTAGAAATAAGCATTGGCGATCGAGAGCAGCGCCAGCAACCCCGCGCTGACCAATGCGCCCCAAAATTCAAAATAGACCGCGCCCGTGAGAATGGGCAGGAGACCCACCCATGCAACCGGTCCGGCCAAACCAGCCTGTGCCCAAAAGAAGGTTCCGCTCAGCAAAAGATCAACGACCAGGCTGATCTGACGATGATATCTGATGCGAGTATTGAGGCTGGCCAGCACGGTCATGCCCATGTTCCACGCGACCATCGCCCCCATTGGCCAGAAAAGCGGCAGGATCGTCAAGGCGCCGCCCAATGCCAGCGACACCACACATCCAAGCATCACTGCCCAGCGCAGGGATATTGCGAACCAGTCAGAGATATAGGGGGTTTCGTACGTCTGCATAGGCTAATGATAACAAAAGAAATGAAGAAAAGAGGTTACAGATTTGTTATACAAACAATCGGCATCCGCCTGCTAGGTCTTGGCCGCGCTCTGCAGCGACAGGACCGACAGCCCGACAAAGATTCCCAGATTGAGCCAGATATTGGGAGTGGCGAAGGAATCCTGCGTCATATTATAAAAGATGATCCCAAGCCATGAAAATAGGGCCGCGATTCCCAAATACCGCCAGGGCCCGCTGCGCGCCCTCAACACGGCGATCAGATCGCCGAGCAGGAAGAGTTGGAAAGCCAAAAAGAGGATGAAGCCGATCAAGCCGGTTTCCGCCAAAAGGCGCACATACAGGTTCTTGGCATTGGGGTAAAGCGTACTGGCCGGGCTTAGCTGGGAGGCAATTTCCGGCACCACCGTCATGATCCAATCCGGCAGATTTTGATAAATATAAAAACCATCGGCGCCCAGCCCAACGCCCGTCCAGGGGTGATCGCGGTACGCTCCCAGGGCACCCCAGATATAGGCCGCCCGGGCGCCTGCAGAATTCTGGATGAGGAAATCCTGAATGCTGGCAGCCTGCGTGTTCCACAGGCGCGAAATATAATTCTTGCGGCTGAGGAACAAGAGCCCGCCCAATACGGAAACCGCCACAGCCATCATCATGATCGCCCGCAAAACTATTCCTCGGGCACTGTGAAAGCCAGAGGCAAACCACTTCCAGGCGGTGCGCATATATTCGCCCCCGATAAACAGGGAGGTGAGAACCACGGTCGCACCCACTGTGGCCAGCCCGCCGCGCGAAAAGGTGGCCAGCAACAGCATGGCTGCACACACCAGCAGGATCAGTTCAAACCATTTAAAACGGGTCGCTCGCACTCCGGTCAGGAGCGAAGCGAAGAGCCACGGCAGATAAATCGTGGCAATCTCACCGGCCAGCCAGGCGGGTTCATAGGCCATTCCCGAAACCCGATCCGTCCGAATCAATGCGCGCATCGAGAAAGCAAGTTGCAGGCGGGTCACCAAAGGCCTGGGCAGGATGTGCAAATAAAACGTTACACCCTGCACGCCGCTCCACAAAATGTCGAGCACAAAACCGAACAACATCCACCGGATCGTAAAGCGCAGTTCGGCTTCGTCGCGATTCATCCAGACGGCACTGACAAAGAAGCCCAGGCCGAGGACCAACGTGACCCAGGCGCGCAGGGCGCGTCCCCAATACGCCTGACCACGCAGGACCAGCGGTCCAAACAGGACGCCGATCACCGTCGCCGCGCAGGCGGCAAGGACAAACGCTGACAACGGCGTGAAGGCGCCGGGCCAGGTGAGGCGCTGATGCTGTCCCCGCAGAAATTGAATGAACAAGACAATCAGCAGCAACGCCAGCGGATAAGCCGACAGCGGACGAACGTAGGTGGCCTCACCCATGAACGGAAAATATCGAAAGCTCGTGACAGGCAAGGTCAACAAGACTGCCGCCCAAAGGAAGCGGGCGATGTGATCCAGATCGGGCCAGGCGCGTGCAGAGTTGTTCATTTCTGCTTTTGTGAACCGGGATTCGGATGAAAGAACAGAACGGCCAGCGCGCTCAACGCCAAAAATACCACTGCGCCCGCAAACAGATAAGTGCTTACACTGAACAGACGTCTGGTGGGAAGGTTCCGTGTCTGGTCGGCATCGACCGTGATGTACGGTTCCAATCCGCCTGGGACGGAAGCGATCAATTCAGCATGGACTTGACCGGCAAACGCCTGGGCCCAGGCGGATGCCAACGCGCCGGCCTTCTGCGGATCGTTATCGTCCGCAAAGAAATGCCAGCCGCCGACGCCCGGCTGGCTCAATTGAAGTTTGCCATTGCGCATCTGGTCCACCGTTACGCCGTTGACCTGCGAGGCGACCGCATTCAGCACGGCATCGGACCAGGCGATCTCCTCCAGTTTACGCGTCTCGCGCTCCAGATAATAGAACTGTTCGCGGTCTGTATTCTGGGGCCAGGCCTGTTCCAGGTGAAAATCCACGTTGACCGAGGCCCGCGCCCGATAGGGAGGCAGCGCAAGAAAGTAGACCGCCGCGCCGATCAGCGCGCCCGCCACGGCGCCCACCAACCAGAATTTCCAGGCCTTGAGCAGGCGGACGAAATCATCAGGAGTAGGAGCAGCAAAAAGAAGATTCATATTGGATATCCGTTATTCGATATTGGATACTCGTTGCTCTCTGTTCGAATCCCGAGTATCGCCTTGATCAGGCCTGCAGTTTGCGCCGCAGGCGTAAATTCCAGATCGGAGCAAATGCCTTTCGGATGTAATACTTCGCCACGATCGCCGACAAAAAACGGCCGCCATCGCGATAATGGACACGCAGCATCTCGGGCCAGCAGCGGTCATCCGCACGGATGGTCTTTCCGGAAGTGTGGAGACGAAAGTTCGCCCACGTCTGCGGAACGTATTTCAGCTGCGAACGCCTCGCCAGCCGGACCCACAAATCATAATCCATCGCGAA
>DATJBI010000102.1:0-13028 GCA_035515435.1 Anaerolineales bacterium | reverse complement strand
GCCTTTCCGGCTGAAATATCTTTTGCCGAGGCAGCGGGGTCCCCAATTGTGTTGATGCGCCACAGCCCGATGAGCCCCCAAAACGTAATCACCAGGTAGTTCAGGATCTGGCTAATAAGAATATACGCCAGCGCGTCCACCCGCGAAAATCCAAACGGGACCAGCACCGCAACGGCCACAAATTGGTAGATCCCGACGTAACCAGGGGTGGATGGAATGGCGCTGGACAGACCAAGCGCAGCCAGCAGGATCAGCGCCTGGCCGATATTGAGAGTCTGGCCGATAATCCGCACACCGATCACATTCGCGATCGCGTCCACCAGCCAGATGATGATCGTCAGTGTAATGAAGGTGAGCGATCGTTTTGCATTTTGCAGAGACCGCATCCCGATCAGAAAACGTGATATCTGTTCGGTTAACATTGCCCGAAACTTTTCCCCCAGAGGCAGCTTGCCCGCCAGCCCCAAAGCCAGTCTTTCCTGGTGGGGCAGGGCGAGGATGAGGATGAGTCCGGCCACTCCAACCGCGGCAGTCACCCGGACCGCATTTTTGAGTTCCATGGGGATGGCGTTCTGAGTGAGCACGGCAATCGAACCAATGATGACGAGTGCGATGACATCCAGAGCCCGTTCGGTCAGGGCGGTGGCCAAGACGAAGCTCACGCCAAGGCCCCTTTCGCGCCCCAGGAAGACCGAGCGCAGGATCTCACCCGCCCTGGCGGGCAGGTAGGCGTTTCCCAGATAGCCGACCATGTTTGCCCAGAAAACGGAAATCACAGACACGCTTTTCTCGGCGCGGACAAAGACGCTCCAGCGGGCGGCCCGGATCAGATAGTTCAGACTTGCGATCGGAACGGTGATCAGAAGGATCGCATAATTGCCGTTGCGGATTGTGGTCCAAAAAGTCTCCCAATCCAGCCCGCGCAGCGTCAAATAGAGCAAAACGACTGCCACTGCGAAGGCAAATAGCAGCACCCAGGAGACGCGCTTGCTCCTCGCGGGCCCGCTGTTGGCCGCGTTTCCATTCACCTGCGCAGAAGACATATCCGTGGGCAAGGTTAAAAGTTCAGCCGTTCTTCTTCATAGACGAGCGGCCTATGAAGTACATGCACATAGATGGTGGATAGATATTCTCCGATCACGCCCAGGAATATCAGCTGAACGGATGCAAAAAAGAACAGTCCGATTGTGACGGGCGCGGTCCCGACGCTGAATCGGGTCCAGAACAACAATTTGTACACCAGGTAGAACAACCCGATCAGAAAGCTGATGGCTGCCGTGGCAAAGCCGATAAACGTCGCGAGCCTGAGCGGAATCTTGGTGTAGCTGGTGATCCCAAGCATGGCCTCGTCGTAGAGATAAAGAAAGTTGCTTTTGCTCTTTCCGTGTTTGCGGGCGGGCTGGGTGAAGTGCACGGTTGCCGGTCGGAAACCAATGTCCGAGATCAAACCGCGGAAATACGGATAGGGATCGTTGAGCCGCTGATAGATGTCGAGCACTTTCTTGTCGTAGAGACCAAAACCAGTGAAATGGGGCACCAGCTTCACGTCTGAGATCATTGCCAGTGATTTGTAGTACACCGAGCGCAGGAAGTACAGCAGCGGCGATTCTTCACTGTGATTCTTCACCGCCATCACCACCTTGTAGCCCTGTTCCCACTTTTCGATCAATTCAGGTATGACGGCGGGCGGATCCTGCAGATCGGAAACCATCAGGATCGCCGCATCGCCGTGGGCTTGCATGAACGCATTGTTGCCTGAGCGGTTGACACCGAAATTGCGGGCGTTAAAGATGACTTTAAAGTTCCTGTCCTGCGCCGCGATTTCCCGCAGGATGTCAGGCGTTCGATCGGTCGAGGCGTTATCGGCGATGATGATCTCATAGGTGTAGCAGTCCTTGAGCCGATCAAATATATCCACCACTTGATTGTAGTATTCGCGGATATTGTTTTCTTCGTTGTAGCAGATGGTGACAACGCTGATTTTTTTCATGGCTCAGGTTCCTTGGCTGATCAACCTCTGAGCCGGGTCTTCGGAACGGCATAACATACGAGTTCCCAACACTCGTCCGAATAGCGGCGCAGAAACAGATGATATTCATCGGAAAGCGATTTTATCAGAAGCGGAATTTGCCAGAGGTGGTCCTGCCGGTGATAAAGACAGACGGCCAGGATCGGATGGTTGCTCTGAACGATTTGGCGCATTCCCCTGAGCGCATCCGGTTCCGCTCCTTCGATATCCATCTTGACAAAGGTCGGTGCGTATTGTTTCACAAGCTCATCGAGTGGCCTGCCTTCTATCTCGAGTGAACCGCGGCCGCTGGATGATCCGACCGTGCCGGTGGCCTCGAATTGCACCGTCCTGCTCTCCGAGCCGACCGCGCATTGCATGGCAAGCAGGCCGCGCCGGGCTGGACCCGGCAGGGAAGCAATGTATTGCTGCAGGGTTTTGAAGTTGATGGGATCCGGTTCGATGGCAATGATCCTGTCATAAGACGCACTTCGGCGTTTGATGAATTCCCGTATGGTGTCGCCATCAAACGCGCCGCAGTCTATGAATACTTCATGTGGATCAGGCACAATGAGATCATCCAGGAAATAGATCTCCTGCTGGGGTAAATGTGGAGGCAGATCAGAAGGGTCGAGCGTGACGCGCCACCTCAGCTGCGCCAGGTACTCGGACCGGGAGGCATCGTCTGCCCAAAGTGAAAAAGCTCTTTGCACCTGTTCTGCTTGATGGAAGATGTTATCGGGAAGCTCCAGTGTGTAGTAGGGTAAGAACGCCTCCGCATATTTCCAGGCCAGAGCGGCAAAAGAGACGGGTTCAACGCCCTGCGCGAGCAGTTGTTTCCAAACCGGCTGATTGGTATATACGCTGGTCACAAATACAGCTGTTTTTGAAAATCGCGAGACTGCTTCCTCGGGAGAATATATGGTTATGTCATCGATGGACGTATTCCAGAGGTTCGGGTTATTGTCCGCGAAGGCAACGGGCCTTAGGCCTGCCCTGGCTAAACTGTGCAAAGCAACCTTGCCCAGGTTGCCGGCCCCAAACAGGACGTAGGATTCGCCCGTCGACTTAATGCGGTCATTAAATCTTGAAATGTGCCGTTGAACCAATTCGGCAGGCGTCTGGCCCAATATTTCATCCAGCTCATGGCCCAAGGGAGCCCTGCTCATGATCACATCCCAAGATCCTCTTCCGCGATCATTGAAATAGATCCGACTCCACATCACGGCAAATGGCGTGCCACACAAATTCGTGGCATTCCTGGATTCGGGCTGTTTCAGCGGAAGGGACCACGAGGCAGTAATCGCAGGCTGCGCCCATTGCAGCACGGCCTTTTTCGCCCGTGAACCCGATCGTGGTCAGGCCTTTCGCGCGGGCGGTCTCCAATGCCTTGAGCACGTTGCCGGAACGGCCGCTGGTGCTGATGCCCACCAGGATATCGCCTTTGACACCCAAAGCCTCCACCTGCCGCGAGAATATATTCACGAAGGCTGAATCGTTGCCGATGCAGGTCAGAATGGAATTGTCGCTGGCCAAGGAAATCGCCGGCAGGGCGGGCCGGTCGAAGCGGAAGCGGTTGATGAACTCTGCCGCGATATGTTGGGCGTCCGCGGCGCTGCCCCCGTTGCCGCACAAGAGCAGCTTGTTGCCCTGTCTGAAACACTCAAGCAGGCATTTCGTGATGTTCGAAATCTCCGGGCCGCATTCCGTCACGGTCCGCCGAAGGGCACTTATGTGGGCCTCAAGCTCTTGCGAGAGCGGGTTATTTGTTTCCATCATTGCTAAACCTTGAGCCTCTGAACGGGAACGGCATAGCACACGAGGTCCCAGCCTTCTTCTTGATGGGCTTTAAGAAAGAACCGGTATCGATCAGACATGGAATGAATCAACAGGGGGATTTCCCACAAGTGGGTTGGCCGGTGATAGACGCAAATCGCGAGCACCGGAAGGTTGTTTTCTATGCAGGTTCGTGCGCCGACCAGGGCATCCATCTCCGAGCCTTCAATATCCATCTTAATATAAGTGGGCTGGTGTTGTTGCAATACGTCATCAATGGAGACCGACATAACTTCCGTCCCGCCATCCTGTCGAATCAATGAGGAGGCGGTGCCGGTGGTGGCGAAGGCCAGCCTCTCTGTCTGCCTGCCGACCGCCTGCTGGGCCAAAACGATCTTTGTTCTTGTTTCGCTGGGCAGCGCGCCCACGTATTTGGAGAGTTTTTCAAAATTCATGGGGTCGGGCTCAAACGCACAGATCCGTGAAAAATCATGGTCCGGCCTCGCCAGATAGTCTCGAATGGTATCGCCGTCGAACGCCCCGCAGTCTACGAACACTTCATGTCTTGAGAAGCGAAATAGCTGCTCGGGAAAATACTGAGCTTCCTGGGTGCAGGGCGGGAGCTGGTCGTAATTTTCAACCGTTCTCCACTTAAGTTGGGTGACAAAGTTCTGACGCGATTCTTCGTCAGCCATCAATCGAAATGCGGCTCGAATGTCTGCGCTCCAAGAATAGATCTTGTGGGGCAGATCCAGGAAGCCAACGGGTAGAAAGTCGTCGGCATATTTCCAATAGAACGGAACGAAGGAAACCACCTTGCCGCAACCCAGGGCGCGGAGTTCTTTGGATGTTTCTGAGAACCGATGATGGCTTCCCGGGCTCCAGATGGCCACCACAACGGCCGCAACGGCCCCAAACCTTTCGGCGGCCTCCTGTGGTGAGCGAACCAGGATACCGTCAATTCTGCTGCCCCACAGCCTTGCGTTGTTATCGGCAAACGCCAGCGGCTCGATGCCGCCCTGGCGGAGACGCTTCGCGATCGTTCTTCCCAGATGGCCTGCTCCAAATAGAACGATGGAATTCCCAAAGGGTGAAACCAACCGGTCGAAGCCCTGCTGTTCCCTCCGGCGAACGGACGAGAGGTCTTCGTTCAGAAGATTCTCAAGCTCTTGTTCCCAAATATCATTCATCTCGGCTGTCGTCCAGCGGTGGAACGATCATGTTGGCCAGAAATTCCTCCCGTCCCAGGAAGGGCCACATATCCTCGAGCGGTTTGGAAACCATCGAGCCGTCTGCCTTTTGTGCCGATGAGACGCGCGGAGCGCGCGGCTCATCCGGGATGGTGTTCACATCGCAGATCACGGGACCGCCTTGATCCAGCACCCGCCGAATCTGTTCTCGCATGCCCTGCTGGTCCTCGATGCGAACGAAGGACAATTCGTAAGCCTCTGCGATCTTTGAAAGGCGAGGCAGGGTCAGTCCGCTCGTTTCGTCCGCGGCCGTCAACCGTCCGAAGTAGTTGCGCTGCGAGGCGCGGATGGAGGCGTAACCATTATTGTTCATGACAAAGAACTTGATTGGAAGTGCGAGGCGCCGTACGACTTCCAACTCCTGGATATTCAATTGAAAGCCGCCGTCGCCGTCGACGCATGCCGTGAGCTTCCTGCCGCCAGCCAGGCAGGCGCCGATTGCGGCGGGCTGCGAAAATCCCATGGCGCCTGTTCCCTTATTGTGAAAGACCCTCTGGCCGGCTTTGACCGAAAAGGCCGTCAGGAAGAGTTCCGAGGCGTTGCCTGCGTTTCCCGGCAGGACAATGCAGTCATCGGGCAATTCTTCCGAGAGCATTTCCGAAAACGCGTAGGTGCTTACCGCACCTGTTTCGGCGCGATGCGACGGCAGCACAAATGGATATTTCCGCTTCCACGAAGCGCAGCGCTCAAACCAGCCTGAACGGTCCGGTTGGATCGTGTCCCGGGCCTGCCGAGCCAGCTCGGTAATAAAGCGGTTGGCGTCGGAGCAGATCGGTAGATCGATGATCGACCTGACCTTCTCAATCTCTGCCCCGTCGATGTTGACCATGATCTTGCTGGCTGCCCGCGCCAGCCTTTCCGGTGCATACGCGATCAACGCCATATCCAAGCGCGCCCCCAGAATGAGCAAAAGGTCCGCGTTTTGCAGAATGAAATTTGCGCTGCGTGATGCAATGGAGCCCGGCATTCCGAAGCAGAGAGGGTGAGCGGAGGGGATCAAATCTACACCGAGCCGTGTGGTCAGCACAGGGATCTTCAACTGGCCGATCATGGCGAGGAAACTGCTTTCGGCTCCTGCCAGGCGCACGCCGTTGCCGGCCAAAATGACCGGGCGCTCCGATTTTCGAAGGAGTTCAACCGTTCTCTTTACGTTCTCTTGCAATAACTCGGCATCGGTATCTTCCGGTTCGTCCACCGGTTCAAATCCTTTAAGTGCGCCGGGTTCGATCATCGCGGCCTGAACATCCAGGGGAATGTCAATCCAAACCGGCCCGGGCCGGCCGTGCCTGGCCAGAAACGCTCCCTTTTCCAGGTGATAACGGATGCTTTCCGGATCGATGATGAGTACGGCATATTTGGTGACCGACCGCACAATGGAAAGGATGTCAACTTCCTGCACTCCCAGCTGGCGTACGCCGCGGCCGGTCATCAAGTCTGAACGTTTGACCTGACCCGAGATAAAAAGGCAGGGCGTTGAGTCCAGCCACGCTCCGACGAGCCCCGTCAGTGCGTTCGTGCCTCCGGGTCCCGTGGTAACCAGGGCCACGCCCAGATTGTTGGTGACCCTGGCGTAAGCTTCTGCCGCGATGGCGCTGGCCTGTTCGTGCAGATTGCAAACAAATTCCAGGTCCTTCAGTTTTCCCAGGGAGTCATTTAAATGCATGGCCCCACCGCCGGGCACCATAAACACATGCCGGACACCCTGGCCGGCAATGAATTGCATGACGTAGTCGGAGAGTTTTACCGCCAAGCCCGACCTCTAGATCTGCGGACTCGCCCGGTCGACGCGGCGGAGCTTTTTCATGATCGGAACCTCGCGTTCGATCACTCGTTTGACGCCATCGCCCATGGACGTCTCAACCAAACGGATGTCACGCATCAGGCGGTGAATCCCGTTCGGCTCCAGGGAGGCAGCCTGGTCGGAGCCCCACATGGAACGATCCAGGGTGATATGCCGTTCCACGATACAGGCACCCAATGCCACTGCTGCCACCGAGGACGGCAGTCCTGTCTCGTGCCCGGAATAACCGACCAGCGTGCCATATCTTTCTCTCAGCCGCGGCATGACCCGCAGGTTGAGTTCTTCATAATAGGCAGGGTAGGTGCTGCAGGAATGAAGAATTACGAGATCGTTTTTTCCCAGCACGCCCACGGCATGGTCGATCTGCTCCAGGGTGCTCATGCCGGTGGAAAGGAGGATGGGCTTGCCCTGGCTGCGCACGTGACGCAACAGGTTGTCATCCGTCAGCGATGCAGAGGCGATCTTGAAACAGGGCGGGTTGAATTGATGGATGAAATCAACGGCGGGCTCGTCCCAGCAGGATGCGAACCAGGCCATGTCTTTTGTCCTGCAATACTGATCAATTTCGCTGTATTCCTGCTGGCCAAACTCCAGCGCATACTTGAGATCGCCGTTGGTGGAGCCGAACGGGCTTTCGCGCGGGCGTGCCAGTTCTTCCGCCGAGTAGACGATCTCGATGCTTCGTTTTTGGAATTTGACTGCATTGCAGCCGGCCTGGGCAGCAACGTCGATGAGCTTTTTGGCAATATCGATATCGCCGTTGTGGTTGATGCCGATCTCTGCAACGACAAAACATGGCCGATTATCGCCGATCAGAGCATTCCCGATCTTCATTTCCGTCATCTTATTTCTCCTTCCGCAAACGCTGGATGCCTGCCGCGGTCCGCTGAATGGCATCCGGCAGGTCGATCCAGGGGCGCAATTGCAACTCCGATGATACCCGCTTAATGGATGGGACATACCTTTCAGTTGGTTTACTGGCGTTTGCAGTTCTGAGAATTTGCACCGCAGGCGCGGGCCGAAAAGCATCTGCAACCATATGTGCCAATTCGCCGATGGAGAGGGCCTGGTCGCTTCCGACATTATACGGCCGGCAGGACTGCCCTTTGAGCAGGATCGTCCATAACCAGATGGCCAGGTCCGCCGCGTAAAGATAGGAACGGCAGGGCGTGCCGTCTCCGCTCACGACGATCGGACCACCGTTCAAGCCGTCGCGGATGAAGTTCCCTGCGGCAAAATGGGCGTCCAGCGGCAGGTAGGGACCGACAAACGCGAAGCAGCGGGCGATCTTCATTTCGATATCTGACTGACGCGCATAGAGCACGCACAGGTGCTCCGCGATCCTCTTTCCCTGACCGTAGGCGGAACTCGGATCCATTGGATCGGGCGCACCCGGATGATCTTCGGGGAGTTGGGCCAGTTCGGGAGGCTGCCTTCCATACACGGCCCCCGAACTGGTCAACAGGAATTTTCTCGCGCCGCAGCTCCGCGCAAAGTCCAGCGTGCGATGGGTGCCCCCCAGAATTGTCTCCAGCAACAACACCGGATCCAGCTCGTTGAGTTTTGTGCTTGATTCGGTCGCGGCGTGGATGATGTGGGTATAGGTCCCGCGGGGAAAATCAAAGGTCCGGACGTCGCCGCTCACGAGCGTGACCGCTCCCTGCGCGGCAAGGTGGGGCGCCCTGGCTCGAAAGGCCTCGGGCGAACGTGTCAGGACGGTCGCGCGGGCATGGAGGTCCAGTTTTTCATTTGCCCACATCAGACTCTCCAGCAGCCAGCGGCCAAAGAAGCCTGTTCCACCCGTCAGGAAGACGGCCTGGCCGCGCAGCTCCTCCCAAAGATCGCGGCTGTGATCGAGAATGTGGTCGAGGTCAGGAGCAAGAGGGTTGTGCATGGCTAGGCCGCGGTCTCGCAAAGCAGTCTCAGCATGCTGATGACATAATCGAACATCTGGGTGGTGAGCCCGGGGTAGACGCCGACCCAAAAAACGCGGCGCATCACCTCGTCGGCGCGTTTGAGATCCCCCACGACGCGGTAATTTTGATTGCGATAGGCAGGCTGCCTGATCAGGTTTCCGCCGAAGAGCAGACGCGTCGCGATCTTGTGATCCTCCAGCCAGCGCACCGCTTCGTCGCGCGTGAAAGCCGACTCGGGCCGCACGTAGATCGGGAAGCCGAACCAGGATGGGTCCGAGTTGGGGGTCGCCTGCGGCAGAATGAAGAAATCCTGCAGATCGCCCAGTCTGCGAAAGAGGTAATCAAAGTTCTCGCGGCGCTTTTGAATAAAGGCGGGCAGTTTTTTCAATTGCGCAACGCCGACCGCGGCCTGCATGTCCGTGGCCTTCAGGTTGTACCCGATGTGCGAATAGGTGTACTTGTGGTCGTAGCCGTGGGGCAGCTCGCCGAGCTGCCAGTCGAAGCGTTTGCCGCAGGTATTCTCCTTGCCGGGATCGCACCAGCAGTCGCGCCCCCAGTCGCGGAACGACTCGATCAATTTCTTGAGCTTTGGCTTGTCGGTGAGCAGCGCGCCGCCTTCGCCCATCGTGATGTGATGCGCGGGATAGAAACTCACGGTCGCGACGTCGCCGAATCTGCCGACCGGCCGGCCGTCATACACCGCACCGACCGCATCGCAGCAGTCCTCGATCAGCCACAGGTTGTATTGTTTGCAGAACGCGGTGACCGCCTCGAGATCGAATGGGTTGCCGAGGGTGTGGGCGAGCATGACTGCCCGGGTCTTGGCCGAGCGGGCGGCCTCGAGTTGACCTGCATCAATGTTGTAGGTGGGAATGTCCACATCGACAAATACCGGCACCAGGTTGTTTTGAAAGATCGGGTTCACCGTGGTGGGAAAGGCCGTGGCAACCGTGATGACTTCATCGCCCGGCCGGAGCTGCCCTTCGCCCAGGACGGGCGAGGTCAGACAGGTCAGCGCGAGCAGATTCGCCGATGAACCGGAGTTGACCAGGATGGCATGGCGCATGTGGAAGAAGCGCGCGAACTCGATCTCGAATTGATGGGCGAATCTGCCAGTGGTCAGCCAGAAGTCCAGCGACGAGTCGATCAGGGTCTGCAGTTCGTCCGCATCGAAGACCCGGCCGGAAACCGGCACACTGGACTGGCCGGGAACGAACTCGCGCGGCGGAAATGCCTCCGAATAATAATCGGCTGTGAGGGCCAGGATCTGTGCGCGCAGTGCGTCAGCTTTTGGGTTCATGGCCAAAAAGCTCTCGATACCATTCGACGGTCCTCTTGAGACCTGCCTCCAGGGAAAATAGCGGACGCCAATCCAGGACGCGCCGGGCTTTTTCGGCGCTGAGAGACTGGTGGCGGATCTCGTTGGCGGCCTCGTTCCGGATGTCCGGCTGCAGTTCGGATTTCATTTCCCGCAGGAGGCGCTCCACGATCTCACGCACGGTGACCTGAAGCTCGTTGGAGAAATTGAAGGCTTCCCCTTTGAGTTCCGGACAGGCCGCAAGTTTCTCGGCCAGCAGCATATAGGCGGCCGCGCCGTCTTCAACGTAAAAATAATCGCGGACGTAATTGCCGTCCGAGCGGATGATCGGATTTTGTCCGCGCACAATGGACCGGATCGTACCGGGGATGATCCGATTCCAGTTCAAGTCTCCGCCGCCGTAGAAATTCCCACAGCGCGTGATCGCAACGGGCAGATCAAAACTCGCGGCATAGCTGATCGCGATCAGGTCCGCCGCAGACTTGCTGACATCGTAGGGGTGCCGGCCCTGCAGCGGCGCATCTTCGCGGTAGGGCAGCCGCTCCTGATCTCCGTAGGCTTTGTCGGAGGAGGCGACCACGATCTGCCTGACGCTCGGACTGCGACGGCAGGATTCCAGCAGGTTCCAGGTCCCCCCGATATTGGTCTCGAAGGTTGAGATCGGATTTCGATTCGCGATCGTGACGATGGTCTGGGCCGCGAGATGGATCACGGTGTTGATCTCGTATTCGCCCAGCGTCCGCTCAAGCAGCTCCCGGTCACGAATGTCGCCGCGCACCGCTTTCACCCGGTCGATCAATCTGGCGCGTACGAGTTCGCTCTGCGGCACCCAGTCGCGGACCAGGCAGACCACATCCGCGCCCGCCTCCACCAGGCGGCGCACCAGCCAGCTCCCGACCAGTCCGGTTCCACCCGTGACGAAGGTCGGACGATCCAGCCAAAATGTGCGGTTCAACTCCATGACTTCCACGGCGCGTTGCCCTCCCGCCAGAGCCTTTCGAGCAAATTGACGTCGCGCAGAGTATCCATGCTCTGCCAAAAGTCCTCGTGCTGGTATGCCGAGAGTTGACCATCTGCCGCGATCTTTTCCAACGATTCGAATTCCCAGGCAGTCTGATCGCCCTCGATATAGCCGACCACCTCCGGCTGCAGGACAAAAAATCCTCCGTTGATCCAGCCTTCGCCGATCTGGGGTTTCTCCCGGAACTCGGTGACCCGGCTGTCCTCCAGCACCATCTGTCCAAATCGCGCCGGCGGCCGGACGGCGGTCAGGGTCGCCAGGCGCTTGTGCTCCTGATGGAAATCGATCAGTTTGTGAAGATTGATATTGCTCACGCCATCGCCGTAGGTCAGCATGAACGGCTCGTTTCCGATGAATTGCGCCAGCCGCTTCACGCGTCCACCGGTATTCGTGTCCACCCCGGTATCGAGCAGGTGCACGATCCAGTCTTCGCTGTCCCCCTCATGGATGGCGATTTTCCCGCTTCTCAGATGGACCGAGAGGCTGCGGGCATGATAATGATAGTTGACGAAATAGTCCTTGATCAGATCGCCGCGATAGCCCAGCGCGATCACAAACTCCTTGAATCCGTAGGCCGCGTAGATATGCATGATGTGCCAGAGGATCGGCCTGCCGCCAATCTCCACCATGGGTTTTGGCTTGAGGTTGGTTTCCTCAGACAGGCGTGTGCCCAATCCACCGGCAAGGATCGCAACTTTCATCTTTGTCTCCATCTTCCCATTTTACGGGAAGTAGCGGCCTTCGACCGATCTTGGCACGGTTTTGAAATCATCACTTATCTTTCAGGTACTTGTTCTGCCACTCGAAGAGCTTGTTCAACGCCTCAATGGGAGAGAGCGAATTGACATCCAGCCTGCCAAGTTCATCCAGCAGGGGACTGGTCTCCGGGAAGAGTGCGGCCTGTTGCGCCAGGTGCGGGCCGATGTTCACGGCGTGCCCGGCCGTCTTTTCAAGTTCCAGCATGATCTCATTGGCGCGTTGGATCACCGGCATAGGCAGGCCCGCCAGCTGCGCCACGTGGATGCCGTATGACTTATCCGCCCCGCCCGCCACGATCCTATGCAGGAACACGACCTTGCCGTCCGCTTCGGTAACTGCCACGTTGTAATTGCGAATACCGGGAAGCAGATCGGCCAGCTGCGTCAGCTCATGGTAGTGGGTGGCGAAAAGCGTCTTGGCGCGCAGCTGCGGATGATTGTGGATGTATTCGATGATGCCCCAGGCGATCGAGAGTCCGTCGTACGTGCTCGTGCCCCGTCCGATCTCATCCAGAATCAAGAGCGAGCGCGAGGTGGCATGGTGAAGAATATTCGCCGCCTCGATCATCTCGACCATGAACGTGGACTGTCCGGCGTGGATCTCATCCTGCGCGCCGATCCGGGTGAAGATGCGATCCACCAGACCGATCCGGGCCGAAGACGCAGGCACGAAAGAACCCATCTGGGCCATCAGTACGATCAGGGCCGTTTGCCGGAGATAGGTCGACTTGCCCGACATGTTCGGCCCGGTGATCACGCGCACGATCTCGCCCTTTTCAAAGATGACGTCGTTGGGAACGTAACGCTCGCCGTGCAGACTCTGCTCGACCACCGGATGTCTGCCCTCGCGAATTTCCAACTCGAGGCCTTCATCGACTTCAGGACGAACATAGCCTCCCAGGGCCGATGCTTCGGCCAGGGCGGCCAGCACGTCCAACTCTGCCAAAGCTCGGGCCAGTCCCAGAAGAGCGTGGGCGGACTTGGAAATTGCGGCGCAGATCTCGCGAAACAATCGAAGTTCGATCTCGCGAATGCGCTCTTCGGCGTTCAGGACCAGCGTTTCATATTCCTTCATCTCCGGCGTGATAAAGCGCTCCGCGTTGACCAGCGTTTGCTTTCGGATGTAGTTCTCAGGAGCTCGCTCCGCCGCGCCGCGCGAGATCTCGATGTAATAGCCGAA
>DATJBI010000101.1:0-15457 GCA_035515435.1 Anaerolineales bacterium | reverse complement strand
CGCTTTCGATCTGGCCCTTTCCAGCGGCATTTCAACTCTTCTTATCACGGCATTGGATTGGTTCTGGCCCCATGGACGTTTCCTTCCGCCGGAAACAGTCGTCATCGCCGGACTGCTGGCGTTCCTGGGTTTTGTGTCGGTCCGCTATCGCGAGCGCCTGCTCACCGGCCTCGCTGCCCGCTGGTTCTCAAACCGCGATCAAAATAGCGGCATGGGCGAGCGCGTTCTAATTGTGGGAGCGGGGGACTGCGGCCTACTGGCTTCCTGGCTGATCCATCACGGCCATTTGAACTCTGCTTTTTCGATCATTGGCATGGTGGACGATGATCCCACCAAACAGGGTATGATGATTGAAAATCATCGCGTCCTGGGGCTGACGCGACGCATCCCGGAAATTGTCGAAGAGTATGACATCGGCGTGATCCTGTTTGCCATTGAACACATCGACGCCGCGGAACAGGCCCGCATCCTGTCACACTGCCGCCAGACTCCTGCAAGGGTGATCCTGATTCCCGATCTGCTGGCGATATTTCGCGAGCGCCTTTCCCAATCTTCCGCAGGTTTACCTGTGGATGGAGAGCACATCACAAACTCGTTATGAGCATTTGATCAGGAAAGAATGGGCCGCCGAAATGCAGCCATCGAGTGTGCGGCAGATGCCGATCGCGTTTCCCTATTGCGGCGTCAGGCCCGCTTGTTCTTTCTCCCTGCGGGATAACCATTTTCAGAGCACGCATTCATGGACGACCATCCAACTTTGACAACCCATGGTTTTTTGAAGGATCGAACCGTACTCGTCACCGGGGCAGGTGGTTTCATCGGCAGTCAATTGGTCGAAGCCCTGCTGGAGGCCGGTGCACACGTGCGGGCGTTCGCGCGTTACAACTCGCGCGGCGACCCTGGTCTGCTGCATCTTCTTCCACAAGAAATGACCTCCAGGTTCGACTTGATCCCCGGTGATCTGCGCGATCTGCAGGCGATTCAGGCCGCGATGAAAGGCTGCGAATTTGTCTTCCATTTGGGAGCCTTGATTTCCATTCCGTATTCCTATCTGCACCCGGCCGAGGTGGCGCAGACGAACTTCATCGGTACGTTGAATGTGCTGCTGGCTTGCCGCGAGCTGGGTGTGAGGCGCCTGATCCATACTTCCACCAGTGAGGTGTATGGAACTGCGCTCCACGTCCCAATGGATGAAGACCACCCGCTACAGGGACAGTCCCCATATTCTGCCAGCAAGATCGGCGCTGATAAACTTGCGGAAAGTTTCTATTGTGCCTATGGCCTGCCGGTCACCACGGTGCGCCCATTCAACACCTTTGGCCCGCGCCAGTCCGCCCGCGCGGTCATCCCCACCGTGATCACCCAGGCCCTGACCATGAACACCATTCATCTGGGTAACCTGGATGCCCGCCGGGACTTCACTTATGTGGATGATACCGTCAATGGGTTCGTGCAGGCTGTCCAGGCGGAGGGCGCCGCGGGCAAGACTTTCAATTTGGGCACGGGTCGCGAGATCAGCATTGGCGAACTGGCGCGCCTCGTAATTCAGAAGGTCTCCCGTCCGGTCGAGATCGTCGTGGATCCGGAGCGACTGCGTCCGGAAAAGTCCGAAGTCCAGCGCCTGCTCTCCGATAACAGCCTGGCGAAAGAAGTATTGGGCTGGCAGCCAAGGGTCCCCTTTGAACAGGGTCTGGAGAGGACGATTGCCTGGGTGCGTTCCCATCTCGAGCTATATCGTCCGGGGCGCTATGAATTCTAGTGCGTTCTACCCCATGGAGTTCCTGTTCAAAAGGCCGAGAGTCCGACTCCTGGGAAAACCGGGACCACAAGGGAAAGAACCATGGGGCTCCGCCTGCCCAATGCTTGGACGGGTTGTGCTGAATTCTTTTTGGTCTTGGCTTGTTCCGATCAAGGGAAGGATCTTCAAATGAAAGCTGTTGTGCTTGCAGGGGGACGCGGAACCCGGCTGGCGCCCTATACCTATATCCTGCCCAAGCCCTTGATGCCGATCGGGGAGATGCCCATCCTGGAGGTGCTGCTGCGTCAGATGAAGCGCGCAGGCGTGGAAGATGTAATCCTGACCGTCGGCCATCTCGCCAGCCTGTTGCGTTCGTATTTCGGCGATGGAGAACGCTGGGACTTGCGGATCTCATATAGCTACGAGGAGATCCCGCTGGGCACCGCCGGCCCGCTCGCACTCATCAAGGATTTGGACGACACCTTCCTGGTCACCAATGGCGATGTGTTGACCACGCTCGAATTGAAGAAATTGGTGGCTTTTCATAAGCAAAAAGGCGGGGCGGCCACGATCGCAGCCCACCATCGTCGCGTCAAGATCGATCTGGGTGTCATCCAATCGAACGATACGGATGAGGTGATCGGCTATATAGAAAAGCCGGCTTATGATTACACGGTTTCCATGGGGATATACGTTTTCGAACCGCGCGTGCTCGAGTATATTCCAAGGATGCAATATCTCGATTTCCCTGACCTCGTGCTTAAGCTGATCGCCGGGCATGAGAAAGTGTCCGGATATGTCTTCGATGGATATTGGAAGGACCTGGGCCGGGCGGATGACTACGAACAGGCCAACCAGGATTTTGCTGAAATGCGATCACAATTCTTGCCGGAGGTTAAATAATGGACTGGCGGATACCCTTGGCGGACATGGATTTTGGACCGGAAGAGGAGCAGGCGGTTCAAAGGGTGGTGCACAGCCGCTGGCTGAGCATGGGGGAAGAGACACAGAATTTTGAAAAGGAGTTTGCCCAATTTGTTGGCGTAGAACATGCCATTGCCGTCACCAATGCCACAGCCGCCCTGCATCTGGCCTGTGTTGCCGTGGGCTTGAAGCCAAAGGACGAAGTGATCGTGCCTTCGTTAACCTTCGTTGCCACCGCCAATGCGGTGCGCTATACCGGTGCGATCCCGATCTTTGCCGATATCGAGAGCGCTGATTGGCTCACGCTTTCCCCGACCTCCATCGAGCGTTGCATCACGGATAAGACGCGCGCCATTCTCGTGATGCACTATGCCGGTTATCCGTGCGACATGCCTGCCATCCTGGAGATTGCCCGCAAACATGGTTTGGCGGTGATCGAAGATTCGGCGCATGCCATCGGCTCGCAGCTGGATGGCAGGACGCTGGGCACCTGGGGGCAGATCGGTTGCTTCAGCTTTTTCTCAAATAAGAATATGACCACCGGCGAAGGCGGCATGCTGGCGACCAACGATGCTGCGCTCGCCGATCGCCTGCGCATCCTCCGTTCGCACGGCATGACCTCTCTAAGTTGGGACCGCCATCATGGCCACGCTTGGAGCTATGACGTGGTTGATTTGGGTTACAATTATCGCATCGATGAGATTCGGTCGGCGCTGGGCCGCGTCCAATTGAGGAAGGTCGGCGTCAACAATCAGCGCCGGGCCGCACTGACCGCTCTATACCGTGAACTCCTCTCGGAACTGGCGCCGGGAATCCGGATGCCTTTTGCAGCCAAGCGGGGCACTTCGTGTAATCACATTCTGCCGGTGCTTCTCCCTGAAGGAATGGACCGCATTCGTTTCATGGAAGGCATGAAAAAGCGCGGCGTGCAGACCAGTATTCACTATCCGCCCACGCACAGCTTCAGCGCCTATGCGGGCTTGAGTGAGTCCCATCGCATACCCTTGACCCTTACCGAAGAAGTAGCCCGACGCGAAGTCACCCTGCCGCTCTATCCCGCCCTTTCCGATGCGGACATTTTGGCGGTGGTCCAGGCGGTGCACGAATCGCTCGAATAGAAAATGCTCCTGCGTCATTGCGTGGAGGCCCGCTCGCGGACCGGCAAAATCCCGCCAGACAGAAGGATTTCGTTGTGGAGGCCTGCCAGGACGGAGATCCGGTTTTGAACTATTTGCAAGGAGTTTTTTGCTCATGGAAATCAGTCAATATATCTCCATAGCCCGGCGTTGGGCGTGGTTGTTGATTCTCGGCCTGGTCGTGGGAACGGGCAGCGGCTATGGTGCTGCCAGACTCCAAACCCCCATCTACCAAGCCAGCACGCGCATCCTCGTTTCGCACGCTTCCTTGCAGGCGGCCGCCAGCGCCAGTCCCAATTCCAATTATTACTACGTGAGCGATCAACAGTTGATTGATACCTATCTTGAATTGCTGAAAGCCTCGTCCATCTATGATTCGGTCTCTCAGACCGTGAACTATCCTGTGTCCTACGGACAGGTTCAAACTGCGCAGGTGAGCGACACCGACATCATCAGTATCACCGTCACGGATACGGATCCCAAGCGAGCGGCGGATATTGCCAATGCAGTTGCAACGGCTTTGATCAAACAAAATGACGATCTGCAAGCCGGCCAATATAATGCTTCCGACGCGAGCATCCAAAGCCAGATCCAACAGGTGCAAGCCCAGATGGCCCAGACTCAATCGGATCTTGATAACCTTTCCACGTCCAGCGTGGCTCAACAGCTTGCCCAGGTGAAGGCTCAATTGGACCCTTTGCAGGCCCAGGCAACACTATTGCAACAGAATATTGCAAAGCTGACCCCCGCTTATTCTCTTGCGGATAAGGCGAAACTTGCCGGATTTAAAGCACAGCTCGACCAGATCACCCCTCTATTGAACTTGTATCAGCAGGTCTATTCAAACTTGGTGGTATTGGGCAATACCGGAAATCTATCCAGCAGTACTACCAACACCACTGCCACGCGTTTGCAGTCCATGCTCACGATGTATCAGCAGATCTATCAGAGCTTGCTCAGTACGAGCGAGGCAATCCGTTTGCAGCGCCTGCAAAACACCCAGAGTATTACCCAGGTGCAGGCAGCCGTCCCGCCAAGCGGGCCCATCAGTCCACGGCCCTTGCAGAGTGCCGGACTGGCAGGCGCGGTTGGACTCATGCTGGCCGCCGGGGTCGTCTTCCTGATCGAATATCTGGACAACACCCTGAAGGTGCCCGAGGATGTTGACCGCGTGCTGGGATTGCCTTTGATCGGTTACATAGCGGAGATGCAGCCGAACAGCAAGCACGAGCAGGAGGTATATGTCGCGCGCCAGCCGCGTTCGCCCGTCTCCGAGGCCTTCCGCTCGCTCCGCACCAATTTGGAATTCGCGGCTGTGGACAAACCGCTGCGGACGATCCTGGTGACTGGCGCCGAGGCCGGGGACGGCAAGACGACCATTGCCACCAACCTGGCCGCCATCTTTGCCCAGAGCGGCAAGCGCGTTATGCTGTTGGACACCGACCTCCGGCGGCCGCGTGTTCACCGCTTCCTGGGCATCCAGAACCGCGTCGGGCTCACCGATCTCTTTCGCGAAAATATGGATATTGACGCGGTCAGCCGCCCGTGGGCGGATACCAATTCCAAATCCTTGTCCGTGATCACCACCGGCAGCCTGCCGCCCAACCCAACGGAACTGCTCGGCTCCCACAAAATGGATCTTATCCTGGCCAAGATTGCCAGCCGCGTGGATGTGGTGATCATGGACAGCCCGCCCTCTGTGGTCGCGGATGCGCAGGTCCTTGCTGCCAAGGTGGATTGCGTTTTGCTGGTGGTGCAGCCAGGCAAAACCCACGCGGACGCCGCGCGCGCCATGCGTGAACAGCTCAAACGGGCCGGGGCACGCCTGGTGGTCGTGGTCTTCAACCGCATTCCCCGTTCACAAGGTTATTACTATGGAGGCTACCAGTACTATTCGCCCTACTATTCGCGCAATCATCAGTATCTCCCTGGTAACGATGATGGTGCCGATTCTGAGGTGATCGATATGCCGGAAGCCGGACCGGAATCGCCTCAAAAGTCTTCGCTCAGGAAGCTGCCGAATCGGGAAAACCGATCAGACAAATGATCCGGCATTAAAGGTGGCGGAGTCTGGAATATCATGAGCAGGGTGAGTGATATCAACCGCAGCTGCCCTTACCTGGGGTTGGCGGATGATGCCGATACATCGCTGGCCTTTCCTTCCGTTTGGAACAACTGTCATCGCAGCCGGCCGCCTGTTGCTCCCAAGCTAAAACACCAGGCCGAATTCTGCCTGAAAGAGGATCATCGTCGGTGCCCGGTCTATTTGAGTGAGCAAATTGGTCCCTTGCCAAAGGATCTGTGCGCGCCTCGCAATCGGGCTACCCAGTCCAAAAGCGGCCCGTGGCTGGGCTTGGCCCTTGCCGTGATAGCCCTTGCGATCGTGGCGGTGCTGATCTGGAGCCGTGCGAGCAACGGTTCGTTTGCGCCTCTTTCCTTTCGAACCGCGACTCCCACTGCCTCGCTGACTCCTTTTCCCACTTCAACGCCCACAGCCCTCCCAACGGCTACCGCCTCGCTGATCCCCTCACCGACCTACACATTCACCGCGTCCCCCATGGGCCCCTTGCCCGCTCCCACGTTCACCTGGACTCCGACGGCGACTTTCACGTTCACTGGCACTTCAACATCAACTTCTACCTCCACCTCCAGCCCGACTCTGACCTGGACCCCGAGTTGGACGCCTACGCCCACAGTTCCTCCGTCGAAACATCAGCTGGATATGGTGATCGGCACAGATCATAAATTCGTAATCCATCGCGTAATGGGAGGGGAGAGTTTGAACCAGTTTGCATACCAATACCGCACCAGCACGGGCGCCATTCTGACAGTGAATCACAACCTGAAAACACCCGTGCAGAGTGGCATGCTCGTGGTTATTCCGGATGGATTCACCGATGTCTCCAATTTGCCCAGTTTTGATGTCTATCAAGTGCAGCAGGTCGGCATCACCGTTGAAGCGCTGGCGCAGCAATTGGGCGTTGACCCCACCGGCCTCGAATATTACAATGCCGTCGGCGCCGGGGAAGAATTCCAAAGTGGTGACTGGGTCCTGGTTCCATCTGCCAAGCCGCCATCCAGTTAAGTTCGGTGGCCGAGTCGTTTGTGAATACCCAACCGCGGCTCGTTCAGGCGGGGGTGTGCATGTCGAGACTATGTGAAGAACGGTCATGCTTGGAATGGCAGCCCTGATCTCCTGGATCCGCTCGAACGCCGTCTCTACTGTTTGTAGGCACCGCCAATCGCTTTCGTTCACCGATCGCCGCCTGGTTTTCGCGGCGTTTGGAGAGGGAAGTCCCAATCCAAGCCTGGTCGGTGGGGAGCGCAAGCATTTGGGCGGAGGCCGGACTCGGAGTGGCGCCCTCTCCAAGGTGGATGGCCGATGAGCTTGGCCCTGACCTGGCTGCCCACAAAGCAATCCGCATTGATCGCCAACTACTCAATGGTTATCACTTGATCCTCGTGATGGAAGAGCATCAGCGCGAGGCGCTGGCGGCAGAATCTCCTCAATTTACAAATAGAGTCTTTCCTTTGGCAAAAGTGGCTCAGGGCGTGGTTTACGACTTCCGCGAATCTGATGAGCTGCGGGGCCGTACGTTCGTGGACGTGGCCCATGAAGTATGCAGCCTGGTCGACACAGGCTTTCAGGAGATCTGCCTTTTGGCGCGTCGTTTGGAATACCTGGCCCTGTCCCATGGGATACGGAGGATCGCAGACACCCTATGCAACCCGGCATCAATAATTCGACCCTCAGCCTGATCATTTCCGATCGGTTGCAGGAACTGGATTGGGATTCTTTTCCAAGATCCAACTGGGATTTGCTGGTGGCGAAAGCACATGCAGAGCGCGTTGCCCCGCTGATCTATTGGACGCTCTCCAATTCGGGTCAAATCGGATCCCTGCCGGAATCGGCGCGGAATTCACTGCGCACCATGTACTCTGACACATGGACCCACAATCACAGAATATTCAAGGAACTCGAGGTTCTCGCGGGCTTATTCCATCAAGCCGATATTCGAGCGGTGCTCTTGAAGGGTGCCTGCTTTGCTCTCACCATTTATCCCGATATCGGTCTGCGCCCAATGCAGGATATCGATTTATTGATTCCCGCCCTTCAAATATCAGGGGCAGTTGGAATTGCAGCCTCCCAGGGCTACGAACGGATTCCGGAACGACCAGAAATTTTTATTGGCGAAAGAGAATTGTTCAGCCAGGAAATCACCCTCGGCAAGGTCGATGGTCAATTTCTTTATCTTGATTTGCACAAGGATCTGGTTGCAAACCCGGTCTATACCTACGCGGTTCGCACCAATTGGTTTTGGAATCAGATAGAATCGTTTAATGTTTGGCCGTCCTCCGAATCGGCGCCAGGGCAGTTTCGCTCCCTGCCTATTGGCATGTTGACTCCGACCGCACAATTGCTCCACTCGGCATCGCACGCAATCTTACAACACGGGCACCGAAATTCCCCGTTGCTCTGGTTCTACGATCTGGATCGTTTGCTGAGTGTGTATGCGGAGCGCATGGACTGGGATCAGTTGATTGATCGGGCGCTGGAGTTCCAGTGGGGACCGGTCCTTTATGAGGCTCTTTCTCGGACGCATTCCTGCTTTAACTCACCGATTCCTGACTTCGTTTATGACGGACTATTGAAGCAGTCGCATAGCCAGAAGAACTTGGTGATCCTAAAACAAAATAACCCAAGAACATTATTGATCGACGAAGAACAGGAACTCATGGCGCTAAAAGGTTGGGTTCGCTTTCGGTTGATTTTGGCGTTGATCGCCCCTGCGCCCGCCTACATGCGCTGGCGGTATCAATTGAAGACTTCATGGAGACTCCCGGTCTGCTACCTTTTGCGATGGCTGGGAATCCTCGTGGATGCGTTTCGGACCCTGATCGTCCTGTTGAAAAGATCGCCAGAAACAGAGCCCTAGGTCTCTCCCGGTCCTTATATGTGTTTTTTGCCTGGTTGTGTCGCGTTCCCGGTTTTGGCCGCCGGCCGATACGCTCCCCCTTTATCAGGCAAGCTGGACCGCCATTGCGGCTCACCTCTGCTGGAAAAATCCCTTTCCGGCTGCAAAGCCCAGTCCGATCGCCACGCCCACCAGAGCCGCCAGGGTATCCAGCAAGATATCTCTTGGTGAAGGGTCCCGACCCGGCGTGAAGATCTGGTGAAATTCATCTGTGAACGCGTAGGCCGAACACATGACCAATGCCAGACTGGGCGACCAGCGTGATCCGGTCGAAAGAGCGTATAGAACTGAAAACCCCAGGCAGAAATAGCCGACAAAATGCCCCACTTTCAGCCAGTCAATATCCGGCCGTAACAACGCAATCGCCGAGGCAGAATGCGCGGCGGGAGCGGCTGTTGGTGCAATGGCCCCAACGGTGGTCTGCACGTCCTGATATGATTCGCCGATCTCAGCCCCTGGTGTGGCGGAAAAGATGAAGATCAGGATTGCGAAGAACAGCGCCGGCAGCCAGCGCAATCCTGCCTGATGGCGGCGAATGAATAGCAGCATGGTTCCTGGCCTCGATTGCGATTTCTTGAACGGAAGTCGTCGGGTGGCCGAGACTGTTTCCCAGGGGCTCTGTGCCCAGATCGCCTCGCATCCATTGGCAGAGAGGGCGATGCTCCGACCAAAGCACTGATAGAATTATAAGGCAAAATGCAAACCCGCAGCCGCAGAATGTCCCCGGATAGCACCCATCTCCGGTCTTGGAAACAAATAATGGATCCCAGCTTCCCGCCCGCGCCTGTCGATTCGCCTCGGTGCACAAAGAGCCTGATCATTCAGGAGGCGGACGCCTCCGACCGGGATCCGGCCCAGCGGCTTTTCTTTGCGCTTGGAGAACTGTTCGCCCGGAGGATGCCCGGCGTGGCGCCGCGCCGGGGAAAAGGTCTGGACACACCTTGGGGTGAGTTCGGAATCCTGCTTGCCACGTACTTTGTACCGGTCATGTCCGGGATGGCCTTGGCGGCCCCGTTGCGCGATGCCTGGGGACGGACGGATGAGAGCATCCCCTATTTTGTGTATGGAAATGCCAGCGAGGATCGAACGCTGCTTGAAAGAGATTGCCATAAATTAATGGGGGACAAGATCGAAGTTGCCTCTAACAGCATTCTGGGCGATCGGCAGCGCAAGGACCTGCCGCAACGGTTGGATATTGTCCTGACGTGTGAGGCACGTCCGTCAGCGTCATTATCCAGACGGAGCGTCCGTGCTGGGCGGGCAGACGAGCCTCTCTGTTCAGGCGGCGCCAGCCTCGTCTGAGGCCCAAGGCCAAAAAGGAAAACTGCGCATGCGTGGAATCCGGCGGAACTTGCTTTTGCTTTTGGGAGTCATCGCCTTGGGGCTGATCGTGGCCGGTGGCCTCCAGGCCAAAAGAGCCTACGATCAGGCCCGGCTGGTCCGTCAGGATGCGACCAAGCTTCGCGATATCGCTACAGGCTCGGCGCCATTAACGCAGCGTATTCAGCAAGCAGGTCCGGCCCTTGAAACCCTCAGACAGGACTTTCAAGTTCTAAAGGCGGAGACTGAGCCCTATCTTTGGCTCGGTCCCTGGCTGGGCTGGGTTCCCATGTATGGGGGCGACCTCGCCTCCGCTCCTCGACTGATGGCCCTGGCAGATTCCGTGTTAAGTTCTGCCCAGCAATCCTATCAGGCCATGTTGCCGGTGTTCCATGCCTATGATTCCAACGGCGAGGATCCGGCCCAACTGCTTGGCATTTTGAATCAGGCCCAGCCGCAGTTGAGTGCGGCGCGCCAAACCCTGAACCTGGCCCTCGCCGCCCGATCCAGCCTGAACACGGATGCCCTCTCACCATCCTTACGCGGTCTGATACTCAACGATGTGGACCGTGTTCTTTCTCCTCTGAATGACGGGCTTACCGTCGCAACCGAGATTCCAGGCGCGCTGGGGGCAAGCGCCGAAGGCCCCAAGACTTATCTGTTGCTGGTGGAGAATGAAGATGAACTGCGTCCCACGGGCGGCTTCATTACGGCGGCGGGTAATCTGCTCCTGCAGAACGGCCATATCGCGAGCTTGACTTTTGAGAATTCGGCGGACGTGGACAATTGGAGGATGCCTTATCCCGTCGCTCCGTGGCAGCTGAGCCAGTACATGAACAGCCCGGTTTTGATCTTTCGCGACTCGAACTGGTTCACCAATTATCCCACCACGGCGTCGTATGCCGAGCAATTGTATTCCTACCACAATGCCCATGCCGTGAACGGCGTGATCGCTTTCGACCAACAACTGCTGGTGGAACTGCTGGGCGTCATCGGTCCCGTTCAAATGAGCGATGTGCCGTACCCGATCGACGCCAGCAACGTGGTGGCGTATATGCGGTACGAAAAGGCTCCCACCGCGGCCGATCTCGCCTCGCCGGACTGGAATAACAAGATCTTCCTGACGAACATCTCCCAGGTCCTGATCGCCAAGATTTTCAGCGGCTCGGTGAACCTGAAGGAGCTCTCCGCGGTATTGCTGCAGGCCCTGAATGAACATCACCTGCTGTTGCAATTTGACCGCCCTGCCATGAATGCGCTGCTGGCCCGGAACAACTGGGATGGTGCAGTTCGACCGGTGGGCGGCGATTTTCTGATGGCGGTGGATTCCAATATCGGTTTCGACAAGACCAATGCAGTGGTCCTATCAAGTCTGTCCTATGACGTGGATCTGACCAACCCCGCCGCACCGGTGGGTTCCCTCAGCGTGACCCATAAAAATTACTCGGTCGGCTCGGGGGATTGCATCCAGTCTCACTGGATCAAGATTCCCGCGCCGGATGAAGAGTACTATCCGATCGAAGATTGTTTCTATGATTATCTGCGCGTTTATATGCCTGCCGGGACCAATCTGCTGAGCGCAACCCCGCAATCCATTCCAGCACAATGGATGATCCTCCAAACAAGCCCGGCTGCAAAAGTGGATGTTCTGAACGAGCAGATCCCCGGCGTACAGGCCTTTGGAACCATGCAGGTCGTACCCTATGGGCAATCGCTGACCATGAATTTTCGTTTTGGCCTGCCGCCGACCATCCTGCAAGTGCAGCCAGGGAATGGATGGATCACGTACCATCTTAAGGTGCAAAAGGAGCCTGGAACGCTGGCCGAGCCGATCTCCATCAATATCCATTTGCCGCACAATGCCACGGTCCAGGCGGCGCCGGACGGAGCGAGCATGCAGGGCCCGGATCTCTTGTTCGGGGCCAGCCTGCGGACCGATCTCGAGGTCGAGGTCACATTTCAAGTGCCACGAACTCGGTAAAAATCCGGGCTCCGCCTTTCGGTTTCAAGGATAAAATTACCCCAACAGACTTTGAAGAGGTCCCCTATGAAAAAATATCTGCAGTTGCTTGCGGCAATCGTCCTGATGCTGGCCATCCTTGGAGTTGCCCGGTATAGCTCAGCCTGGGCGAGTTCGCAGCGGCCCTCGCCGATCGCGGCGGGAGCGCACTCCCCGTTGGAAACAGCGATCACGATCACAGGCTCCGGCACCTATAACATCGGGGGGGTTTGTACGCTGGCTGTGACTTATAACACCAGTGGACTACAGGATAGGGCCGATGCCGAAGTTCCGCTTTCGCAGTCCGGGCAGGTTCCTTTCAATAATAGCCTGGAAACACTGATCCAGCCGGGCTGCCACATTGTGCACGTCAAGAATGGCGCAACCGTGAGTCAAATGAACGATACGGACGGAACCTGGAACGTATGTTTTGGAATCAATTCGAATTTGAAAAAAGTGGACATGTATTATTATCTGGACACGCCTGAGAGCGGGGGGCCGGTCTGGACGTTGCTGCCCTCCACGGTAAAGAATGGATATATTTGCGCCAGTGCTCCCTTTACAGGAGTCTATATGCCGGCGGGCGAAACCACATCCCAATCGGGCCCCGCGACCTTCACCAGCACGGGCACATTTCCTGGTGGTTGCAGCGGTACGGTCTGCGCGCCGCCTTCCCAAGTCAGGGTGACAAACTCCGGCACGTATGAGGTGGGTGGCATTTGTGCGCTGCTCGTGAATTACTATATGAGCGGCCTGTCGGACCAGCTCACAGTACAATTTCCGACGCAGGACACTAAGACGGTCCCATTCTTCCCGAGCAACAAGGGCACACTCTATCTGCCTGGATGTCATGTGGAACATTACTTGAACTCGAATGTCCTGCCAACCACCACCTCATCCCAGGGCACCTGGATGATCTGTTTTTCGACCCATCCCGGAGTGACAACCACCATCTATTACTATCGTGACGATCTCGCAACGATAGCGCCTCCGTGGACCGCATTGGACACCACTACCCATAACGGCATGGCTTGTGCGCCGCTGGCGAACTTTTCAGCCGTTTACGCGCCGGCCGGCAACTGAAATTGAGAGTGCTTGAAGAGAGACATCACAGGATGAGGGCGAAAGCCATTATCCTGTGATGCTTTTAAGAATGAAACATCCGGCCTCCCCTGCCAATTCCATTCCTCCTGTCGTCCTGTTCCTATCGTTGCTGGGGGTTTACCTGAGCTCTATCGCACCGGGGCTGACGTGGGCGAATTCTGGCTCGGACGGCGGCGACCTGATCGCAGCTGCCGCGACGGGGGGGGTGGCACATCCAACAGGTTATCCCCTCTTCTTGATGTTGGCCCGCGTCTTTCAATGGCTCCCGATCGGTTCTCTGGCTTTTCGCACGAACCTCCTGTCCGCACTATCGGCCAGCGCAGGGGCTCTTGTTCTGTATGAGCTTGTGACCCGCGGTCTGCCGCCCTTGCGCGGCAAACCAAACTGGCTGGCCGGAATGGTCTCTGGTTTTGCCTTTGGGCTTGCACCGCTGGTCTGGTCACAGGCCGTCATTACGGAAGTCTACGCTTTGCATGGCCTGCTGATCGCGCTGATCCTGTTCCTGGCCTCGGTCGATATGGCCCAGAAACGCCGGGATGTCTCGCTGGGCCTGACCTTCGGCCTGGCAATGGGCAATCACCTGACCACCATCCTGCTTCTCCCGCTCGTCCTTCCGTTTCGCACTGAGGACAAGGCGGCTGCCAGCGGAATCCTGGGATGGATGGGAAGATGGCGGATTGACGGGCGCTCCCTTGTGCGTCGTTTGACCTGGCTGGGAGCAGGGCTCCTGATCTATCTGACGCTGCCGCTGCGGGCACTTTCAGATCCTCCGGTCAACTGGGGCAACCCGGCAAGTTGGGGGAGTTTTGCCTGGCTGGTTTCGGGGAGACTGTATCAGGGCCAGCTTCTTGAGCTGACCTCAGCCCTGTTATTGCAGCGAATCCAAGCTGCGGCCGGTCTGTGGATCGGGCAGTGCGGTCTGCTGGGTCTGCTGGTCGGGTTGATCGGTCTGATCGTCTTTTTTAGGCCCACCCGCCTGCTTCTAAATACGGTTTGGGTCGCGATCGTGTTTCCAGCTTTTTCGATCGCGTATGTTACCAGTGATTCTTTTGTATATCTCATCCCAGCTTGTTTGGCCTTCGCGGTCTGGATCGGCCACGGATTGGCAGGTCTGATGGAAATTACGGCCCGGCGTTATCCAAGAATGGAGTATTTAATGGGCGCGATCCTGCTCGTATACCTGTTCGTCCAGGCCGGGTTCCATTGGCCGCAGGTGGACGCCTCTCACGATTTGCAGGCAGAACAATTCGGGCAGGCAGTTCTCGCACAGGCACCCACCCATGCCATCCTCTTTGCAAAAGGGGACAAGGCTGTGTTCACGATGTGGTATTTTCTATATGCTTTGCACGAACGCCCGGATCTCGCCATCGTTGCAACAGATCTGCTAGGCTTTGACTGGTATCAAAAGACATTGGCCTCCACTTATCCCGACCTGGTCTTGCCGGGTCCCTTCCCGTTTGCTGAAAGAATGGCGGCGCTAAACCCGAAACGCAGCACCTGTTATATCGAGTATGCAGATTCTGCGGATATCCGGTGCCTGCCCGCAGGCTATTCCCTGTCCCCCTGAAGGGATCTCTCAAGTCGTCAGGATCCTCTCCGAACAAACGCATATTCTTGGGAGCCCATGGGGGACCCTCCCGACCTTGTCCGAGGAGACCGAGGTCGATCGGCACGCTGCCTTGTGATTTGACGATGAGCCTCGTGCCCTGAGAGTTCGGAGACAGCAGGTCGCCGTTCGACAATTCGTGCTCCATGACCGGATCAGGGCAAGCTGCTGAGCCCTGAGTTCTTGAAAGAGGTTCGGGTCGCGCGCATTCTGCGAGTCGGGCCTGGGTTTTTGTGCGCTGATGGATCCTGACGCACCGGCAGTCAAGGTCGTCTGATGTTCCCAAACCGGGTACCGGCGCCTTTCAATCTGATACACAAGGGGGAACCGGCGGCAAAGACACTTTTCTGCTGCTTTTATCATTCAATCCTGGCCGCGCTTAAAATGTTTTGTTGCGGAGGCGTGGCTGGATGTCGGAACACGGAAGGCATGTCAAGGATGACGTGCATAGTTTGTTTAGATAGGTTATTACGCGCCTACTCGCTGTCCCTGTGGGTTCTCCCTTTCAAAGTTTGACGAATTGACAGATGTCCACAGAGCATTGGCAGTGCAGGGTGCGTCGTATTCGATGCAAAGATCGGTGCCTGGTGCCAACTGTTGCCAACTTTCCCATCCCAATTGCAATCCGTTCATGGCGAAATTCTCTGGGAGAAT
>DATJBI010000100.1:0-8393 GCA_035515435.1 Anaerolineales bacterium | reverse complement strand
CCATCCCGGGCTTCGGCTTGTGGGCCAAACCGAACGCGGGTGTCCCGCATATGGATGTGAAGACGGAGCAGGGTGTTTACGATATGGGGCCGGAGGATATGTCGGTGTACGCCGAGAAGTATCTCGCGCTCGGCGCACGCGTCGTGGGCGGATGTTGCGGCTCGACGCCCGAACACGTCGCCGCGATCGTCAAGGCCATAAAATCCCGCTAGCCACCCGGGAACCGCCCCGCCTGCAGCGCACCCAAGGCCAGGCGGTGCCAGCAGGGTGCCCCTCAGGCTGAAAGCATATGAACGCTCGCAATGCGATCCTTGCCCTGCTCAACGGTCATCGGACCGGAGGCGTGCCATGTTTCTCCGGTCTGATCCAGCTCACCTCGGCTGGACTGGAAAGCGAAGGACTGATTCTTCACGAAACGCATCATGACGCAGCCAGGATGGCCAGGGCCGCGGCCAGCACCTATCGGCTGACGGGATTTCCCTCCGCCGCCGTGCCGCTGGACCTATATGTGGAAGCGCAGGTATTGGGCGCGCAGATTGATTTCCGGGAGACCGCACAATTTGAATTTCCGGGCGTGAAGCAGGCCGCATTCAATTCGGTCAGGGAAATCAGCACGGACCGCGCCGAGCAGATGGAGCTGCCCGGCCAAGGGCGCGTGCAGTTGGTCTGTGATGCCATCCGACAGCTCAAAGAAGATATCGGCACGGAAGCCGTGATCGGCGCGTGGACGCCGGGACCGTTCACGCTGCTGACGCTGCTGGTCGAACCGGCCAAATTGTTTCTCGAGATGAAACGCGAGCCGGAGATGGTCCAGGGCGTACTCGGGCGATTATCCTCTCTGCTTTCAAAGGTAGGATCTGCCTATCGCAATGCCGGTGCAGACTTCTTGACGGTACACGAGATGGGCGGCTCTCCAGGCTTTATCGGGCCCGCCCGCTTTGAGCAGTTCGTCCTGCCCGCCCTGAAAGATCTGATCGCCAGCCTTCCGAAGCCGCGCGTGCTCTCCATATGCGGGGACACGAATAAGTCCATGCGACTCCTGGGCCAGGCAGGGGCGGATGCAATCTCGGTCGATCAAACCAATGACCTGGCGGCCTCCCGCGCCATCCTGGGCGAGAATGCAATCCTGTTCGGGAACATCGACCCGGTGGCAACGCTCAGCCTGGGATCCGAAGCGGATGTGCATCAAGCTGTTGCAAAGTCAAAAGAAGCGGGCGTGGATGCAGTCTGGCCCGGCTGCGATCTCGTTGTACAAACGCCGATTCAAAATGTGCGGGCAATGAGCCAATGACTCAAAAATAAACCCCGGTCATGCTAACCTGGCGGGACGGGCAGGGTTTGCATTGTCCAGGTTGTATTGTATGAACCTGCAGGTTTGGACCAGTCGAACAAGGAAACGTAACCGGTGTTTCCAGTCGAGGGGTCGGTCACCTGACCGAACGTGACCCTTTGCATGGGCAAATAATCGATCAATGTCAGACGCGTCCCCTTCCGCACCGTCTCCATGAGGCTCGCGTTCTTTGGATCGGTGCTGGACATCATGTTCAGCGCATCGGCGGTCACTTCAATATCTGCCGGCACGGAGGGAAACGCTTCCACGCTGCTGTCTTCCAGCCATAGATTTCCGTGCTGGCTGATGATCGGAACGTAGATATTCCCGTTGTTTTTTGGAGCGGGATAGACCACATTCGGTGTTGAATAATTCATTCCGGTTTGAAGTCCAAGCTGATACGCCGGAAGGTGAGGCAGATCGAGAGCGGCTTCCGAGTAACGATCCGAGTAAATGAAAGACGAGATCGAATCCCAGCATTCGCCTCGGCGATATCTCCGCCCGGTGACCAGCAGGACGTTGCCCGGAAAGGTATCCACGCCCAATTTGTTCCCGCTGAAGAATGTCCCGTCGGAAGCATTATGCAGATAGTTCCAGCCCGGTCCGTTCAGGGCCGCCATGGCGTTAATCCATTCGCCGGTGAGATTGATATATTCGGTATCCGTGGTCCAGGCGGATGAATTGAGAATATACTGCAGGAACAGCGTTGCCGGATAATCGTAGGGCCGCTGCCAGGTCGGATAATTTGGAATATAGATATTCCAGTTATTGGATCCGACCGCGAACGGTTTCACCCTCACATAATATGCCGCGCTGAACGGGCAGGCAGGCCCGGATGTGGCAGTGATCGTATCGACGGGAGAAGGGGACAGTTTCGGGGTCGGAAAGGAGGCAGGAGAAGGAGTCTGGGTCGGGGGCCTGGAAATGGCGGTTTGCGTGGAGGCGGCCGCGGCCGTCTGCGCGACGATGGTATTGACTGCGCCCGGCATCGCAGTCGGAACACGGGCCGATCCCAGCTCAGGGAACATCGAACAGGCGGAAAGCAGAATCAATGGCACAAAGCAGTATTTTTTCATTGCCTCGCCATTATACCCAACGGTCTGCGCCCTCTCCCGGTAAGCTCTTTGAGGAAAATTAGAGAAAAACCCTTCGCCAGGGCCCGCAAGCAGCTCCCAGCACTGTCCGCGGGAACCGGCTTTTCCAGCTCCGCCCCGCTTCCACGCAAAGGGGCGCGAGGCACTGTGTTCCGATCATCTTTTTGTGCCAGGTTTTCAAGAGAAAAGGCACTGTTCAGCAAGGGCGAGGGTCCCCGACAGCCCCGGGATACACCCTCAAAATTCTAGCCGCCCCCGACGATCGCCGCCTGCAAATGACGGTTTGCGCACGAGGGCCCTGCGGGGTCTCCGTCCACAGCTGCAACATCTTCCTCCCGGCCGCCCGATCCACAGAAATGGGATGGCACAGACTGCGATTGCCGGGCCCCGCCTTCCGCAAGTCTCCCCCCGCCCGGCAGGCCGCAATTTATTCATCCGTTTGTCATCTGGCTGTGCTATATTTTGTGAGTATTATGACTTCGCCAGAGGATGTCCATGTCGAGAAGCAGATCCAGTTCCAGCCTTGATTTGAATCAGGCAGTCAAGAAATTCTTTCTCTCGGCGTTTGTGGTGTTTGCATTTGTTGCCTATGCCATCCACGAACGGCTGACCAATTCCAGTTCCGCTTCCGCCGCGGCGGATCAGGGTGCGCCCGGCTCCTCCGCGAACGCGGCGGCCTCCGATCCGGCCTCAAGCAATCCCGCTCCGAATTCCTCATCGTCGGGCGGTGCCGCTTCCGCGTCATCCTCGCAGGCTCCCGCTGCCAGTTCAGCCTCCTCCAACGCAAGCGGGTACCGGGATGGAACGTATACGGGACCGACGATTGATGTCAATTACGGACTGGTGCAGGTTCAAACAACCATTCAGAATGGAAGGATCGCGGACGTTCAGTTCCTGCAGTATCCGAGCGACCGCCGCACGTCGCAGCGCATCAATTCCATTGCCATGCCGTATCTTCAGCAGGAGGCGATCCAAGTGCAATCCGCCAACGTGGATATCATTTCGGGCGCCACGCTGACCAGCGAGGGATTTCAGATGTCTCTGCAATCGGCGCTGGCCAGTGCTCATTGACCCTGTGAAGCAGACGCGCATCCTGATGGGCATGCCGGTCACTCTGGAGGTCGTTGAGGCGGCGGCCACGGAGCCGCTCTTCAACGAGGTATTCACTTACTTCCAATATGTGGACGAGAAATTCAGCACCTACAAGGATCAAAGCGAAATCTCACGCCTAAACCGCGGCGACCTGAAATTTGATGAGCTCAGCGAAGACCTGAAGCTCATCCTGGGACTGGCCGAACAGACCCGCCGCGAGTCAAACGGTTACTTCGATATTCATCACCATGGGATCCTGGATCCATCCGGCATTGTCAAGGGCTGGGCGATCTATAATGCAGCCGAGATCCTGCACAAAAGGGATTTTAAGGATTTCTACGTGGAAGCGGGCGGTGATGTTCAAGCCTGTGGAAAAAACACCGAGGGCAGGCGGTGGCGGGTCGGCATCCGCAATCCCTTCAACATGGACGAGATCGTCAAAGTGCTGTCGGTCACCGATTGCGGTGTTGCGACTTCTGGAACCTATGTGCGCGGGCAGCACATTTATGATCCGAAGAAGGGCGAAGATGCCCAGAGCGACATTTTGAGCCTGACCGTGATTGGGCCCGATGTTTATGAAGCGGATCGCTTTGCCACTGCCGCGTTTGCGATGGGACGATCGGGAATCGATTTCATCGAAGATCTGCCGGGCTTTGAAGGATACATGATTGACAAGGCTAAACAGGCAACCTACACCACCGGATTTGGGAGGCATGTACTCAGTGATCCAATTCGTTGATGACCAGCTCAACGGGATCACCATGTACCGGTTGGTGCTGTACTATTTGATCTTCCTGCTGGTGGCTGCGTTCTTCCTGAGCGTTTTCAACGTCCTTACGTATGATCCATTTTCGCTGGTGCTGACGGTCGCGTTCTTGCTGGCCGTCTCCGCGGCCACGAACCGCGTCTTCTCGAGTATTTTCAAAGTGCCGGCCAATGTAGAGTCGGTTTACATCACCGCCTTGATCCTGGCCTTGATCATCACTCCACTCCAATCGCTCAACGATCTGTGGTTTCTCGCCTGGGCGGCGGTTTTGGCGAATGCCTCGAAATACATTGTAGCGATCAAGGGGAAACATCTGTTTAATCCCGCGGCTTTTGCCGTCGCGCTGACCTATTTTACGATCAACCAATCGGCCAGCTGGTGGATTGGTTCCGGTGCGATGCTGGCCTGGGTGCTCTTGGGCGGGCTATTGGTTGTCCGCAAGCTTGGTCGGTTTGACATGGTGTTCAGCTTCCTGGCCGTGTCGGCGGCGACGATCTTCGTTTCCAGTTTGTTCACCGGAGGCGATTTCCTTTCCACCACCCGGCAGAGCATCGTTTATTCGCCGCTGCTGTTCTTTGCCTTCATCATCCTGACCGAGCCGCTCAGCACTCCGCCGACTCGGCGTTTACGAATCATGTATGGTGCGCTCGTGGGCTTTCTGTTCACGCCGCAGTTTCATTTTGACACATTTTATATCACGCCAGAAGTTGCCATCTTGATCGGCAACCTGTTCTCCTACGCGGTCGGTTCAAAGGATAAACTCGTCCTCAAGCTCAAGGAAAAGAACCGGCTTGCACCTGATACTTATGAATTTGTTTTTCCTGCCCCGCGCAGATTTCGTTTTGTGCCCGGCCAGTACATGGAATGGACGCTCGCTCATCCCGACACGGACGGCCGCGGCAACCGGCGGTATTTCACGATTGCCTCTTCGCCCGGCGAACGCAATCTGCGGTTGGGTGTAAAGTTCAATCCAAAGCCCAGCACGTTCAAGAAGGCCCTGCTCGCCATGGACAGGGATACTGAGATCATCGCCTCGCAGCTGGCCGGTGATTTTGTTCTGCCGGAGGATCCGCAGCAGAAAGTGGTTCTGATGGCAGGCGGGATCGGGGTCACGCCATTCAGGAGCATGATCAAGTCTTTGCTCGATAACCGTCAGCGCAGGCCGATCACACTGTTTTACACCGCCCCAACGGTTAATGATTTTGTTTACCAGGATGTATTTGACCGCGCCCGATCTGAATTGGGCATAACCACAATCTATTCGGTGACCGATAACAGCGACTTGCCTCCTTCCTGGACAGGCAGAGTCGGACGGGTGAGCGCTGAGCTGATCCGTTCGGCGGTGCCGGATTATCGGAATTGTTTATTCTATATTTCAGGCCCGCGCCGCATGGTGGATTCCCTGGCCGCTGCTTTGCATAAACTTGGAGTGGCTGGCCATCAAATCAAGACGGATTATTTTGCCGGGCTGGCCTAAGGCGAAACATCATCCAAGTGAAAGGGTGCATGCAGCTTTCCGCAGCCTTTCCCGGGCAGGGCAGCGAAATTCTCGCCCTCATCCGGGCGGCCCGGCGGTGGCGCGGGCGCAGGCTGCAGTTCGGATGGAAATCCTGAGGGCTTGCCTGGCCTTGGACGGCCGGCAGCGGGGAACAAACTCCGAATTAATAATCGAGAACGCAACGCGATCAGCCGCGGCGAGCTCAAACCTCTTCAGGGGGTTTCATCGTGCTAAAACTTCGATAGAGCATGGCATCATAAACAAGTTTCAGGCCACCCGCCAGGAAGAATGGCACACTGATCAAGGTTGGCACAGACAGAAAGAGGCCCGTCAGCGTGGGGGAGATCGCGGCACCCACCGAGCGTGCGATCGTAGTCACGCCTGAGGCCGCCGAACGTTCATCCGGCGCGACGACCGCCATCGTGTATGACTGGCGGGTTGGCACATCCATCTGCGATATGCTGAAGCGCAACAACAAAACGATGATTGCCAATGGAAGGGTCGGCATCAATGGCACAAGGATGAGCAGGATATTCGATGGAACATGTGTGAAGACCATTGTTTTGACCAATCCGATCCGATTGGCGAGTCGCACAGCCAGCAGGGCCGAGATGCCCGCCAAAACATTCGCACCGAAAAAGATCGAGCCGATGATGCCGGGGTTTACTGCAAACTTGATGAAGAACCAATACGCGACCATGGATTGGACGATCAGCCCGCCCGCAAAAGCGTCCACGGAGAATAACGTGCTGAGTCGGATGACCACGTTGCGCGATTGATGCAGCCCGAGCAGGCGCGGCGTGGAGCCGGTTTGAGGGGCCTGCCCCACTTCAACGTCCCGCGAGAGCAAAAGAAACAGGATGCCGATGATGAGCCCGCCCATCGAGTATCCGATCAGGACGACGCGATACGCATCCAGGGCGGACATTCCACTGGATTGCAACCATTGGGCCAGCCAGCCCCCGGACAAGGCCCCTGTTGCCGTAGCAAACGATCCGACCAGGTTGTACCACGCAAAAACCTGCGTGCGTTTTTCATCTGGAAGCAGGTGCGCCAGCGCGGCCTGTTCAACAGAAAGGAAAGGTCCAATCTCGTTGCCGCTCGGACTGATGACACCGATAATCGCGGCCGCCATCAGAACCACCACATTGCGCGTGATGATAAATACGGCGCCCGCGCCCAGCATCAGCAAGGCGCCCACGATCAGCGTGCGCTTGCGGCCAAAGCGATCTGCAGACGTGGTAAGCCAAAGCGAGATGCCCGCATCACCGGCCAGGGTGAGCGTGAAGAGCAAACCGATCTGCTGTTCCGTCAATCCAGCCGCCGCGAGATAAAGCGCCAGGATGACAGAAAGAAAGCCGTAACAGAAAAGACGGATGATGCGCGTCGCAAAAAGCGTTGGGATGTTGTAATCCGCTTTCATCAACGTCCTTCGCCCTTTGCGGCCTGGAGCCGGCACCACGCATACAGCGCATCGTAGACCTCAAATTGATGCTCAAGATTTTCCATGTCGTCCGGGAAACGCAGGCTATAGCCGCTGGCGATCGCTTCCAGTCCGCGTGCGATCGGCTCGGCGTCAATATCTTCTGAAACATCTGCGGCGTGGACAATCTTTGCCAGCCGCAAAAGTCCCGGTTCTTTCAATCCATATTTGAGGATAATCGACTCGAACGAGCAGCGGTTTTCGTGATGCCCCAGCTCGACGCCTGGTGCATCGAATGGGATCGCGCCGGTCTCCCTCACGACCTTTTCAATTTGATTGGCAGGGACGAACAAAAGCTCCGCCTGGCTATCAATGAAACGCGTGATCAACCAGGGACAGGCGACGCGGTCCACATGCACGTGCGAACGGGTAATCCATTTCATAAGACATCCTTTTCTGTTCAAACTCTGCCGGTCGAAGTATCTTCAGACAAGGGTCAAATCTGTTCCCGGGTGCTGTTTTCTATGCCAAGGCGCTTCAGGCTGCTCTGCCGCACGACGTTCGGGTTGTGGCAGGAGCCGGGAAGGGCGCGCCAGCCGCGGTCGGGGCGGACGGAACATAGATGGAATGTGCATCCTCGCAGTTAGTATATCAAATCGAAAACGGGCATATCACCCTGGCGAGTGGCCAGTTTCCATTTTTTTCGCCGGGCGGAGGCGTGGGTGCCTTGCACGGCTGGAAAAGAACCATTGGCAAGAATTTGAAAAACGCCCCACGATGCCTCCTGAAACACGGGAATCCTCCGGGCAGATGGTTCAGGCCCAGGTTGGCCGATTGCGGGAACGAGTAATAGGATCCAGGTGTGTAAAACTTTTGCAAGGCCCCAATTAACGCAGCCGTTGGCAGGTTGCCCGCAAACCCTGCTTGTCTTGCCTTCCGATCAACACTCTTAACCGGGTCCGAAAATACTGCTCCGCCTCGGCCCTGGGCCGAAATTTGTTATTCCACCTGGAAGCAATATGGCGCGGGCTGCGCTGTATTTCAAAAGAGGGGAGGCTCGCGGGCGGACAGAAGACGAATGGGGGGAGCAGGGAGGCTATTCCAGAAGTAATCTTTTTTAGCCTCCATACGTCTAGAGGGTTAACAAAGGAGTCCGATGAAAATCGTAATCATGGGAACCGGCGGAACGG
>DATJBI010000099.1:0-16631 GCA_035515435.1 Anaerolineales bacterium | reverse complement strand
CGGCGTTGAATCGCGCGGCGCGTCTAATGTCGATCGGGCACGGAGGGCAAACCCTGCTCTCGACGACCACGGCCGATCTGGTGCGCGATCTGTTATCAGGCGGCGCGGCGGTGCGCGACCTGGGCGAGCACCGCCTCAAGGACCTCGTCCGATCCGAGCATGTCTTTCAACTGACCCATCCAGGTCTGCCGGTTGATTTTCCGCCGCTCAAGTCGCTGGATTCTTATCCCAATAATCTGCCGATCCAACTTACCAGTTTCATCGGACGCGAACGGGAAATGGCGGAGGCCAAAAAGCGCCTGGCTTCGGCCCGCCTTCTGACATTGATCGGTCCGGGCGGGACCGGCAAGACGCGGCTCTCGCTGCAGATCGGCGCGGAGCTGCTTCCAACTTTTGCGGACGGCGTCTGGCTCGCGGAACTGGCGCCGCTGGCCGATCCCTCCTTGATCGTGCAGACGATCGCCTCCGCGCTGGGCCTGCACGAGCAACTCGGCATGTCCCTGAACGAACTGCTGCTCGACTTCCTGCGCGCGAAGGATCTGCTGCTCATCATGGATAATTGCGAGCATCTGGTGGAGGCCTGCGCCCAGCTGGCGGATCAGATGCTGCATACGTGCGTGAACATCAAGATCGTTGCCAGCAGCCGCGAGGCACTGGGTATCGCGGGCGAAACAGTTTATCGCGTGCCGTCGCTCTCCCTGCCGAACCCGGATCAGGTCACGCCCGAAGCGTTGACCCAATCTGAATCCGCGCAGCTCTTTGTCGAGCGCGCCGCGGCTGCCAACCCAAGATTTGGTTTGACCGACAAGAACGCCGCGTTTGTGGCTCAGATCTGCCGCCGCCTCGATGGCATCCCGCTGGCCCTCGAGCTGGCCGCGGCGCGCATCACCGTCTTTTCGGTGGAACAGATCGCAGCACGCCTGGATGATCGGTTTCGCCTGCTCACCGGTGGAAGCCGCACTGCCCTGCCGCGCCAGCAGACCCTGCGGGCCCTGATCGACTGGAGCTACGATATGCTCTCCGAAGAGGAGCGCGCCCTGCTGCGCCGGCTTTCTGTGTTCGCCGGAGGCTGGACGTTCGAGGCGGCGGATGCCATCTGCTTCAAGCACGACGTCATGAACCTATTAACACAGCTCGTGAACAAATCGCTCGTGATCTTCGATGACGAAGGGCAGGAGCCTCGTTACCGCATGCTGGAGACGGTACGCCAGTATGCCCGCGATAAATTGCTGGAGATGGGCGAGTCGCAGGAAGCCAGGGACGCGCACCTCGACTTTTATTTGCGCCTGACGGAACTGGCCGCCCCGGCAGTGCTGCGCATGCAGGACCTGGTATGGATTACCCGTTTGGAGGAGGAGCATGATAATTTGCGGGCGGCGCTCGAATGGAGCCTGGAAAGGAACAATGAGTTTGCCCTGCGGATGGTTTGGAATTTGCATAGTTACTGGATGTTGCGCGGGCATGAAGCGGAAGGGCGTCAATGGGCAACTGCCGTCCTGGCACAAGCGGATGCAGATCCAAAGCTGGAGGGGGAAGAGGGCCGCAGGCAGTTGATGCTGCGTGGCTACGCGCTGCAAGCCCTGGCGCAGGTGATGTACAGCCAGGGCGACAACTCGCATGCCAACCAGGCCTCCAGGCAGGCCGCGGCGGCGGCCCGCGAATTGGGCGATTCGCGTCTGCTTGCCATCGCACTGGGTTTTGAACTTTCGGGAAACCTGTTCGTGGGTGACACAAAGGATGCAGACACAATATTGGAGGAGGGCCTTGCCGCGGCCCGCGCCAGCGGCGACAAATTCGCCCTGGGGCTGGCGTTGACCATGGGGGGACAAAAATCCGTCCTGTCCGACGGCGATACGGAACAGGGGCGCAGGATGATCGAGCAGGGCCTGGCGACGTCCCAGGAGAGCGGCAACCGCTGGGGATATACCATGTCCATCCTCACCCTGGGCATGATCGCGAAATTCAAAGGCGACTATGCCGAAGCGCGCCGCCATTTTGCAGCCTGCGATCCGATGTTCCGCGAGATGGGCGATATGCACCGCGTCAACATGATCCGGAGCGAACTGGCCCATATCGAGCGCTATGAGGGGCATTATCCACAAGCGAAGGCGATGTACCGGGAGACCATCGTGGAATGGAAGCGGATCGGTCACCGCGCTGCGATCGCACACCAACTGGAATGTTTTGCCTCGATCGCCAAACTGGAGGAACAGGGACCGCGCGCGGCCCGTCTGTTCGGCGCGGCGGAGGCCTTGCGCGAAAAGATCGACATCCCGATGACGGCCATGGAGCGTGTCGAATACGAACGCGAGATCGCCGCCCTCAAGGCGGGCATGGACGAAAAATCGTTTGCCTCCGCCTGGGCGGAAGGCCGTACCCTGACGATGGAGCAGGCGATCGATCTCGCACTCGAACGGGGCAAGTAAGCAGGACAGGGGGAAAGGGCGGGAGCGGAGCCGGCCGATCGAACGCAAGCCCCGCAGACCGATCTGTGCGGCAGCCGGATCAACCCAGCGATAGAACGACGACATTGAATTGGCCTCCAGATACCCGGTGGGTGGATGGACCGCGCCCGGGAGGCGAGACTGCCTCTCAAAACAAACAGAACGGGCGGCTGGGCAGCCGCGCCCGCGGCCGGGCGTCTTTGGATCCCGGGCGGCGTCTTGCAGTCCGGCGAAAAAGTGGTATGATTGATTATGATTGATTTTGAGCGATTATGAGCGATTTTATCCCAACGCCTGAACGGCAGAAGCAGATCCTGGCGCGGCTCGCCAGACAGGGGCGATTGAGCGTGACGGAGATCGTCGAGCAGTTCTCGATCAGCCAGGCGACCGCCCGGCGCGACCTGGAAACCCTGGCCGCCGGCGGCAAGGCCGTGCGCGTGCACGGCGGGATCATCGCCATCGAACAGGCCCCGCCCGAGCTGCCCATCCTGGAACGGCAGGGCGAGCAGGCCGCTGAAAAGGCCCGGATCGGCCGCGCCGCGGCCGCACTCATCTCCGACGGGGAGACCGTGTTCCTGGGCTCCGGCACGACCGTGGTGGAGGCCGCACGCAGTTTGCGAAATCGCCGGAACCTGACCGTCATCACAAATTCCCTGCCGGTCTTGAACATCCTGGCAGGGACCCAGGAGATCACGGTCATCGCCCTGGGCGGGATGCTGCGCGACAGCGAGCTTTCGTTCATCGGCCACATCACCGAACTGGCACTGGCCGAGGTCCGGGCCGACAAGGTGATCATGGGCACGCGCGGCATCAGCCTGGAACATGGCCTTACGAACGACTATCTGCAGGAGACGCTCACCGACCGCGCCATCCTTAAGATCGGCCGCGAAGTCATCATCGCCGCCGACCACACCAAGGTGAATCGCGTCGCCACTGCCCAACTGGCGCCGCTCAGGAGCATCAACACATTCGTGACCGACGCAAAGTCCGACAGAAAATTCACCCAAGCCCTGAAGAAACAGGGCATCCAGGTCGTGATCGCTTAACGCACAATTATGCTCCTTGAAAATTTCCGCCCGCGCTCAAAACTGGTAAGTGGGACGACCCCGGTCGATAGACCGCGCTTCGGGGTGGTCGATGCTCACAACCATCTTGCCGAGCCCTTCGGGGGCGGGTGGGACCACAAGCCTCTCCACGAATTGATCGACCTGCTGGATGAAGCCGGCGTCACCCAGTATGTGGATCTGGACGGCGGCTGGGGCGAAGAGATACTCCTTCGGCACCTCGATTATTTCAAGGCCAAAGCTCCCGACCGCTTCCAGGTCTTCGGCGGTGTCGACTGGGCGATGTGGGAAAAACTGGGCGACCGATTCCCTGCTTGGGCGGCACTCCGGCTGCAACGCCAGAAAGAGGCCGGCGCGCAGGGATTGAAGATCTGGAAACCGTTCGGGCTGCAGGTCAGGGACGAGCAGGGATATCTGGTCAAGGTGAACGATGCACGCCTGGCCCCGATCTGGGAGGCGGCCGGGGAGCTCAAACTGCCCGTCCTGATCCATGTGGCCGATCCCGTCGCTTTTTTTGATCCCCTCGATCAAACCAACGAGCGCTGGGAGGAATTGAGAGATCATCCCGACTGGGCATTCACCAGTCCGCCCTTCCCGCCTTTCATGGAGATCCTGAATGGATTAAAGGATCTTGTGAGGCGGCACCCTCAGACAACCTTCATCGGCGCCCATGTGGGATGCTACGGGGAGAACCTGGCCTGGGTTGGGCAGATGCTGGATGATTGCCCGAACTATGCCATTGACATTTCCGCCCGCACGGGCGAATTGGGAAGGCAGCCTTACAGCGCGCGTAAATTCTTCATTCAATACCAGGACCGCATCTTGTTCGGATCGGACATGGGCCCCGACCTGGAGGCCTACCGCTTGTACTATCGCTTCCTGGAGACGGACGACGAATACTTCAACTACAGCACCGGGGAGGTCCCCCTTCAGGGACGCTGGTATGTAGACGGTCTGTATCTGCCGGACGACGTGTTGAAAAAGATCTATCGAAGGAATGCACAGCGCCTCCTGTGCATTCGGTGAGGGAAAATGGAGCTTAACTTTCTCACGATCGCCGATTCGGCTGAGGACCTGCAGCCGCTGCATCAACTGCTGGGATCATTCCAAAGCCAGGCGCAGGTCAATGTGTCGCTGCAGCGGATCGGATGGGATCGGGCCTGGCAGACCCTCCTGATGGCCGCAGTCGAAGGCAAAGGGCCGCAGCTTTCACAAATTGGTTCGACTTGGACCCCCACACTGGCCATGCTCGAGGCGCTGCGCGCCTTCAGCAGGGACGAAGCAAATTCCATGGGCGGAGATCGTCATTTTCTCCCCCAGGCTTGGGAGACCGTAAGTTCCGGGGACCTTCGTGAGATCAACGCGATCCCCTGGACCATCTACACCTTCGTCCTGTTCTATCGCCGCGATCTGCTCCTACGCGCCGGCCTTGATCCAGACCAGGTATTTCTGACGCCCCAGGCCATGCGGGAGGGCTTCACCCGTTTGAAGAAGGATGGAATAACACCCTGGGCATTCCCCAGCCTGCACCCTTATGCGGACCTGGTCCATATTGCCTCGTCATGGGCACGCGCCAACGGCGGAGATTTCATTTCTGCGGATAGACCCAAACCAGTGTTTGCAAGGCCCGAAGCCTGCCGGGGGCTGATGGACTTCTTCGAGCTGTTCCCGTTCATGCCGCCTTCAGCACGCGGACTCTCGGTCGAAGCCTGCACGCAGGCATTTGCACGGGGTGAGACCGCCGTGCTGGTGGGCGGGGTCGAGGTGGCGGATGAATTACTGGGGAGCCCTCAGGCCGCTCAGGAAATGCGCGCCAACCTGGGGGTGACGACGCTGCCGGGCGTGCCATGGATCGGCGGCGACCATCTCGTGATCTGGAAGAACGTCCTGCCAAATGCCGAAAACGAGAAGGCTGCGCTGGAGTTGGTACGCTTCCTGAGCAGGAAAGAAACACAGGTCGAGTTCTTCAAGATCCAGAATGTTCTGCCCGCGCGTTCGGACGCCTATGACGAAATATCCTTCTCTCTTGATACCACGCTGCCTGCCGTCCGGCGCGTGTTAGAGACAGGCCGTCCGCACCCCCATGTGAGATTATGGCGGCGGATCGAGGCATTTTTGGATGAGATGCTCCTGGATATCGGCAGCCGGGTTTTGCAGACATCCGCAACGCCTGCCGCCGACACCGCAAAAGAGATGCTCTCTCAATATGAGCAGAAGCTGGCGGCGGTGCTCAAAGGATAAGCATGACAACCTTGCAGGAATCCGCAACGTATCAGGAGATAAAATCCCAGCCCGAAGCCTGGGCCCAGGCAATGGAGGTGGCCCGCGCCGCACGGGTGCCGGACCTGCGGGACTATGAACAGGTGGTGTTCACCGGTTGCGGCTCGACCTATTATCTCTCGCTGGCCTCGGCCGCGCTGTTTCAGGAGCTGACCGGCCGCGCCGCGCGCGCCGCGCCGGGGGGCGAGCTGTTGTTGAATTCCCAGGTGTTCCTGACCGGCCAACGGACCCTGCTCGTGGCGCTCAGCCGTTCGGGCACAACAACCGAGACCGTGGAGGCCGCAAAGAAGTTCAAGGCAGAGCAGCGCGGCGATCTGATGGTTATCAGCAATGATGACCAAGCCCTCTCCCGGCTGGCAGATGGGAATATCGTGATCCCCAAGGGGCGGGAGGAATCGGTTGCGCAGACGCGTTCATTCGCCTCCATGTTTGTGGCCGTATCCGCCCTGTGTGCCCGGATGGCGGCGCGGGACGATCTGCTTTCTGCGATGATGGGCCTGCCAAAGATCGGCGCGCGGTTGATGGAACAAACCGAGAGCTATGCCAAGGAGATCGGACAGGACCTGCGCTTCGACCGTTTCTATTTTCTGGGATCCGGCGTCCGCTATGGACTCGCCTGCGAGGTGAACCTCAAAATGAAGGAGATGACCCTCACCCACAGCGAGCCGTTCCACTTTCTGGAGTTCCGGCACGGGCCGATGAGCATGGTCAACGAGAAAGCCGTTGTGGTGGGAATGGTCTCTGAGAAAAATCTCAGGCATGAGCGGGCCGTATTGAACGAGATGGGGCTGCTCGGCGGAAAGATCGTCGCGCTGGCAGAGGCGGATGCAGATGTTTCGTTCCACAGCCGGATCCCTGAAATTGGGCGGGCAGTCCTGTATCTTCCGGCTCTTCAATTGATGGCGTGCTATCGTTCTTTGGCAAAGGGACTCAGCCCTGACCGTCCGAAGAATCTGACGGCAGTGGTTCAACTAGAATTGTAAAGGAGATGCGATATGAAAACCCGTTTGCTTGTTCTTGCCGTACTGGTCAGCCTCGTGCTTACGGCCTGTGGCGGTGCCGGAGGTGCCCCCGCTGCCGCCACGGCACCGGTCTCAAACCCGCCCAGCGCAGCCTCGACCCAACCGGCGGCAGCCGCGGCACCCGTGCAGATCACCTATATGGAATGGGGCGATCCGGCTGAGCTCGATGTCTGGAAGGCGATCGTCTCCGACTTCGAAGCAGCCAACCCAGATATCAAGGTGGACGTGCAGGTCTCCGACTGGGATTCGTACTGGACCAAACTTAAAACCCTGCTGGCTGCCAACACCCCGCCGGACGTCTTCGCCATGGATGCCCCGCTCTTCCTGGACTACAAAACGCGCGGGGTCCTGCTGGATCTGCAGCCCTACATAGATAAGAATCCGGGCATGCTGGACGGGCTCTACCCGAATACGCTCGCCGCCTACCAGGCGCCGGACGGCTACTTCGGCCTGCCCCGTGATTTCCAGACCATCGTGGTCTTCTACAACAAGGACATGTTCGATAAGGCCGGTGTGCCTTATCCGAAGTCCGACTGGACCTATGACGACCTGCGCGCGACCGCCAAAGCCCTCACCAAGGATACCAACGGCGATGGGACGATCGACCAGTTTGGGTATGTGATCGATCCGTGGGATTTTGAACCCGGGATGAGCGAGATCATCTGGGCCTATGGCGGCGACCTGATCAGTGCCGACCATACCAAGACCCTGCTGGGCGACCCGAAAGCACGCCAGGCTTTCCAGTTCCTGCATGACATGATGTTCATCGACAAGTCCATCCCGGATCCCAACACAACCTCACAATACGGCGGCGACCTATTCCTTTCGGGAAATGCGGCCATGATCGCCATGGGCCACTGGGCCGTCCCAAGTTATTCGCAGGCCGGTTTCCGGTGGGATGTGGTGGAGATGCCAAAGGGTCCCGCGGGACAAGCCACCAGCGTCAACAGCGCCGGCTTCGTGGTTGGCAAGGATTCCAAGCATCCCGAGCAGGCCTTTGCGTTCATCAAGTTCGTGGAAAGCGCGGCCGGCCAGACCCGCCTGGCTCAGATGGGCTTCGCCTGTCCGGTATTGAAGTCCGTTGCGGAAAGCGATGCGTTCCTGAAGCAGACCACTCCCATCAACCAGCAGATCTTCCTTGACTCGCTTGCCTTTGCACACATGAAGCCGGTATTCAGGGGATACGATGAATGGTCTTCAACCGTCGGGGATGGCCTCACCCCGATGTGGAACGGCGAAGCGGAACTGGGCCCGACCCTCGATACGATCGTGAGCAGCGCAGACGAGATCCTCGCCAAGAACCATTAACCCTTTTATCGAAGAAGGATGATTCCCTCCCCCGCTCCTGCCCCAAACCGGGCGGAGCGGGGGGAGGGCGGAGGCAACTTATGGATTATGGGTTGAAGCCGCTGGGGCGGGAAAAGCTCTGGCTGTGGATCATGCTGACTCCCACGCTGATCGGATTGGTCTTCGGCGCGTTTGGCTCGATCCTGGCCACGCTCGGTTTGAGCTTCATGAACTGGGACCTTCTGACGCCGCCCACCTGGGCCGGTCCAAGCAATTATCTGCATCTTTTTACGAACGCCGCCTACTTCAAGGCGCTCACCAACACCTTTACGTTCAGCGCCATGTATGTCCCGGGCGTGGTCATTGCCTCGCTGCTCGTGGCGGTCCTCATGAACCGCAAGATCCGCGGGGTTTCCATTTTTCGCACCATCTATTTCCTTCCGGCGGTCACCTCGGCGGTAGCCACGGCTCTAATCTGGAACCTGATCTACGGCCGCGATACCGGCATCCTGAACTTCATCCTGTCGCGTTTCGGTCTGCCCGGGGTCTGCTGGCTTTGCACGAAGAACGCCATGGTTTCGGTGGTCGTGGTGAACATCTGGGGCGCGGTCGGCGAGGGCATGATCATCTTCCTGGCCGGGCTCACTGCCATCCCGCGCGAATACTATGAGGCCGCCACGATCGACGGGGCGAGCGAACTGCAGCGCTTCTTCTCGATCACGCTGCCGCTCGTCACCCCAAGCATTTTTTTCCAGACCCTGATCTCCACCATCAACGCCTTCCAGGCCTACGACTATATCTACATGATGACCCGTCAGGGAGGCGGTGACAGCTCCATCCCCGTCGTCGTCTTTTCGATCTACCGCAATGCCTGGAACTTCTTCAACTATGGCGGCGCCAGCGCCCAGGCCATTGAACTGGCCGTGCTCGTGATCATTTTGATGGCCTTCTACTTCTGGCTCGAACGGCGTTATGTCGTATACGAATAGGAGCATGGGATGGGTAAAACGACGCAGAAGCTAGTACTTGATCTGGTGAGCTACACGCTCCTGATCGCGGGCGCGGTGATCATGGTTGGGCCCTTTCTGTGGATGGTGGCGACCGCCTTCAAGCTCCCCGCCGACCAGTTCACGCATACGCTCATCCCGAATCCACCGACGCTCGCAAATTTCCGCAGTCTGTTCTCGTTCGACTTGAGCTTCCCACGGCTGTTCCTGATCAGCACCCTGATCTCGCTGCTCTCGGTGGTTGGCCAGCTGCTCACCTGCGCCATGGCGGCCTTCTGCTTTGCCGTGGTCCGATTCCGCGGTCGGAACCTGCTCTTCACCCTCCTGCTGGTCACACTGATGGTCCCCGATCAGGTCACGCTGATCCCCAACTTCATCATTTTCCGATGGCTGCACCTGGTGGGAACCAGTGTGCCGCTCTGGCTGCCCGCCTTCTGGGGAGGGGCTTTCGGCACCTTTTTGCTGCGCCAATATTTCCTGACCCTGCCGCGCGAGCTGGTGGATGCGGCCCGCGTGGATGGCGCTTCTCTCTGGGATATCTTCTGGCGCATCTATCTGCCGCTCGGAAAACCCGCTCTGGCGGCACTGAGCATATTCACGTTTCAGGGTTCCTGGAATGACCTGCTGCATCCCCTGGTCTATATGCCGAACGTGCCCAACACCACCCTGACGGTCGGGCTGGCCTTCTTCCAGACGCAGCTCACTCTGGGAGGGCGCTTTACGGTACTGATGGCGGGCGCACTGATCAGCATCCTGCCTCTCATCATTGTGTTCTTCTTCGCCCAGCAGCTGTTTGTCGAAGGCATCGCCTTGAGCGGCGTGAAACGCTGAAAGGAAAATCCATGACCAAGATCACATTTATCGGCGCAGGCAGTCTGGGCTTCACGAGCGAACTTGTTCGCGACCTCCTCACCTTCCCGCTCCTGGAGGCTGCGACCATCTCGCTGATGGATATAAACGCCGAACGGCTCGAGTGGGCAAAGAAGGGCGTCGAGAAATTGATCGCGGCGGGTGACCGTCCGGCCAGGGTCGAAGCGACCCTCGAGAGGGCCGAGGCGCTCAAGGACGCCGACGTTGTGCTCACCACGATCCTGGCGGGCAGCACCGAGATCTGGCGCCACGACATCGAGATCCCCAAGAAATACGGGGTGGATATCAACGTCGGCGACACGCGCGGGCCCAGCGGCATATTCCGTTTCCTGCGCACCATCAATCCCATGCTGGAGATCGTGCGCGATATGGAAAAATACTGCCCCCGGGCGGTGCTGCTGAACTACACCAACCCGATGGCCATGCTGTGCGCCGCGCTGCAGCGGCAGACCTTCATTCCGATCACCGGTCTGTGCCACTCCGTGCAGGGCACCGCGATGATGCTCGCCGATTGGATCGGCGCCCCGTTCGATGAGATCGACTACCTGTGCGCGGGCATCAACCACCAGGCCTGGTACCTGGAATACAGGTGGAACGGAGAGGATGCCTATCCGCTGATCCACCGGGCGATCACCGAGCGGCCGGATATTTATAACGAGGAGATCGTCCGCAACGAGATGTATCTCGCGCTCGGAAAGTATGTCACCGAGTCGAGCGGGCACAACTCCGAATATAACCCGTGGTTCCGCAAGCGCCCCGACCTGATCGAGAAATATTGCACGCACGGCACGGGCTGGAACCCGGGCGGGTACGCGTACATCCTCCAGGAGTACCAACACAACGAAGCCACCTGGAAAGACCAGGTCAAGGAAAGGCTTGCGCAGCCCCTCAGACCGGAAGACCTGCGGCGCGAGCACGAATATGCCGCCTATATCATCAACGCCCTGCGGGGCGGCGACATGTTCAAATTCAACGGCAACGTCCGCAATACGCATCTCATCACCAACCTGCCCGAGGGCGCCTGTGTGGAAGTGCCGGTCGTTGTGGACAGGGCCGGTTTTCATCCCACCCACGTTGGAGCGCTGCCCGCCGAATGCGCATTGCTCACGCAACTTTCCAGCGGGATCGAAGAGATGGCGATCACGGCCTCCATCGCCGGGGACCCGACCATGGTCTATCGCGCGATTGCCCACGACCCGCTGACCGCGGCCGTATTATCCCTTGCGGAGATCCGCCAGATGACCAATGAGCTTTTTGCACAACATGAGGCGTTCCTGCCTCAATTCAAGCATCATGTCGTATAAGGCTCTCTGGGGGGCCCCGGGCCCCATTCTTTTCGCACCGGCGGGTCTGGTGCCCATGAACCTCACCCGTTGATGGAAGGAGTTACAACTACCCATGACTTTATCCGCTGACAGACCTGAGAATTGGTGGCATCCCACGGTTGGGCTCACCTGGCAATGGCACATTTCCGAACCGCCCGTGGAAACATCGGTCGCGGCGCAGGTGTTTGACATCGACCTGTTCGACAACGACTCAGCGGTGATCGATGTGCTGCATGCGCTGGGCCGCAAGGTCATCTGTTACATGTCCGTCGGCTCGTGGGAGGATTGGCGCCCCGACCGGGGACAATTCCCGCCGGAGGTGCTCGGCAGGGACTACGATGGCTGGCCCGGGGAGAGATGGCTGGATGTGCGGCAGATCGAGCGGCTCGCGCCGGTCATGCGCGCCCGCTTCGACCGCTGCCGGGCGATGGGGTTCGACGCGCTCGAGCCCGACAACATGGAAGTTCACGATAACGACACCGGATTCCCCATCACCTATGAGGACCAGCTCCGGTATGCCAGATGGCTCGCAGACGAGGCGCATTCGCGCGGTCTTGCGATCGGCATGAAGAACGCCCCTGACTCGGTCAAGGACCTGCTCCCTCATTTTGATTTTGCCATCACCGAGGATGCCTTTGTGCAGGGCTGGGCCGAAGAAATGAGACCGTTCATCCAGGCTGGCAAGCCTGTCTTTGCAGCCGAGTACGACGATACGGGAGTGGATTTTCCGGCGGCTTGCCGGAGGGCCAGGGAACTCGGCTTCAGCCTCATTCAGAAGCACCGCATTCTCACCGCCTGGCGCCTTACCTGCCCATGATCAGACCGCGGAGGCGCACGCACTCATTCACCCGAAGCACCTGGTCCATCAGCTCGTGCACCTCCGGGCGCCTTGCACTCCTCCCAGGCGCACAGGAGACCAGTGTTTGGCTATTTGATCGTTTCCCGAAAGGAGAATGCCATGAGATCCAGCCTCTTCCTGGGTGGTATAAGCATTTTATCCTTGTTCCTCGCCCTGTTTTGCGGGCCGGCGTCTGCCTCCGCATCCGGCTGCACGTACTATGTGGCCACGAACGGCAAAAACTCGAACCCCGGCACGCGCGCCGCCCCGTGGAGGACGATCCAGAAGGCGGCCGACACGGTGCCCGCCGGCAGCGTTGTCTGCGTGCGAGGCGGCGTTTACCATGAGTCGGTAGTGATCCATGTTTCAGGCTCCGCGGCGCGAGGCTCCATCACGTTCCAGAGCCATCCCGGTGAGACGGCCATCCTGGATGGCACCGGCCTGACGGTTCCGCTCGGCTGGGGACCGATGATCCTGATCCAGAACAGATCCTACATCACCATCAAGGGATTCGAGATCCGCAACTATCGGAGCAGTGTCAGGGCCCACTCGCCGGTCGGCATCTTCGTGACCGGCCATGACGATCACATCCAATTGCTGGACAATGTGGTCCACAATATCGAGACGAACTACCGGAAAGCCGACGGCGGCGATGCGCACGGCATCGCCGTGTATGGCACGGACGCGCCCGAGTCCATCAGGAATATCGTGATCGACGGCAACCGGCTTTATAATTTGAAACTCGGTTCGAGCGAATCGCTCGTCGTCAACGGCAATGTGGATGGCTTTGCCATTACCAACAATATCGTTCACGATAACAACAACATCGGCATTGACGTGATCGGCTTCGAGGGCAAGTCGCCGGATCCATTGTACGACCAGGCCCGCAACGGCACCGTTCGGGGCAACATGGTCTACAACATCACCTCGTTTGGAAATCCCGCCTACGGCGACGAACGCAGTGCCGACGGCATTTACCTGGACGGCGGCCGCGACACCCTGATCGAGCAGAATATCGTCCACCATACGAATATCGGCATCGAGCTTGCCAGCGAGCATGCCGGACGTTCGACCAGCAACATCACCGTGCGGAATAACTTTGTCTACCGCAACACGCAGGTGGGCATCGCCCTCGGCGGCTATGACGAACTGCGCGGCAGCACGGAGAACTGCGTGATCGTCAACAATACCTTCTATAACAACTACACGCAGGCCGATTGGGGCGCCGAGCTGTATGTCCAATATGACACGCGCAACAACCTCATTAAGAACAACATCTTCTTCGCCACCTCCGATCGCCGCTTCATCGAAAGTTGGAGTCCGGTGATGACGGATAATACCGTGGATTACAATCTTTACTTTGCCCCCGGCGGCGGCACGGACGGCACTTGGATCTGGAAGAACGTCAGCCATGCCACATTTGCGGAGTATCAAAGCGCCTCGGGTAATGACGCCCGCGGACTGGCTGGTGTTGACCCGCTGTTGGTCGACCGGGCGGCCCCCGACCTGCACCTGAAGGCCGCTTCGCCCGCCATCGATCGCGGCCAGAACCTTGCAGCCAGCGGCACCGTGGATATCGACGGTCAGGCCCGCATTCAAGGCGGAGCCGTTGACCTCGGCGCGGACGAAGTCAGATGATCTGCTGATATGATTGCCAAGGGAACGCGGCGGCGGGAGATTCGGCCAATTGTTCAGCCCGTGCAGGCAGACTCCTGCGCTCAGGAACTTATCCGCTGAGGGGAGCGGATACAAACCTTGGGCTCCGCCATTGATCGGTTCCCAGGAGAGTTTTATGCAAGTTCTTTCGATCGGTAAACTTCGCGGGCTCCAGCAAATCTCTTCGAAACGAGGCACTGTTACCGCGCTTGCGCTCGACCATCGCCAGAACCTGCGGAAAGCCAATCCCGCCTTCGCGAAAGATGAAGAACTGTCGCGGTTCAAACTCGATGTGACCTCCGCACTTGCATCTGCCGCCACCGCGGTTCTTCTCGACCCGGAAGTATCTGCCGCGCAAGCCATTGCAGAAGGCAGCCTCCCCGGCAGCGTGGGATTGGTCGTGGCGCTCGAATCGACAGGCTATGGGGGCGAAAGCACCTCACGCCATGCCGAGGTCATTCCGGGTTGGTCCGTCGAGAAGGCCAAACGGATGGGCGCCAGCGCCATCAAGCTGCTGGTCTATTACCACCCGGATTCGGCCACTGCAAAGGAAATCGAGGACTTCACATTGAAAGTCGCCGACGACTGCCGGAGGTACGACCTGGCACTCATGCTGGAGCCGCTCTCCTATTCGCTGGATCAAAACCGGAAATTAACTCCGCCGGAGAAGCGGCGGGTCGTGATCGAAACTGCCCGGCGGCTGAGTCCGCTCCATATTGATATCCTCAAAGCGGAATTCCCGCTCGATCCAAATGATGGCGATGAATCCGAATGGAGAAAGGCGTGCGAGGAGGTCTCGGCAGCCTGCCTCGCCCCATGGATCCTTCTTTCAGGTGCCGTCGAGTACGAAACCTTTGTACGCCTTGTCACGGCGGCATGCCAGGCGGGCGCAAGCGGGGTCGCGGCCGGACGCGCGGTCTGGCAGGAAGCGGTTCGATTGAACGGCGCTGAGCGGACCACCTTCCTGGCCACCACCGCCCGGGCACGGATGGCGCGCCTGAACTCCCTGTGCCAGGCGCTTGCCAGACCCTGCACCGATTTCTACGCGGCCGACCCGCCACTGGACTGGTACAAGACCTACTGATGTTCGATATTCTCGTCGCAGGCGAAATCAATCCTGATCTCATTCTGTCGGGGAACGTCCTTCCCGAATTCGGGCAGGTTGAAAAACTTGTCGATTCTGCCGTGCTTGCCGTCGGTTCATCGTCCGCCATCTTCGGGTGCGGTGCGGCACGGCTTGGGCTGAAGGTCGCTTTCATCGGCGTGTGCGGAAGGGATCTCTTTGGCCGCTTCATGCTCGACGCGATGCAGGAGCGAGGTGTCGACGTAAGCCATGTGATGCTGCGCGCCGGCGAACCGACCGGGATCAGCGTGATATTAAATCGGGGTTCCGACCGTGCGATCCTGACCCACCCCGGGTTGATCCCGGAACTGCGCGCCTCCGATATCCCCGACGGATTGCTCCGCCAGAGCCGTCACCTGCACGTGGCCTCCTATTTTTTACAGACGAGACTCCAGGCGGACCTGCCGGCCCTGTTCCAGCGGGCACATTCCCTGGGGCTGACGACTTCGCTGGACGCCAATTATGATCCGTCCGAGAAATGGCTCGGTTTTGATGGACTGCTTTCAACCACAAATGTGTTCCTCGCCAATAAGATGGAAGCACTTTCGATCACTCAGGCCGACGATGTTGAATCTGCAGGACGGCAGCTTGCTGGCAAATGCGAGCTGGCTGCGATCAAGCTCGGTCCGGACGGGGCGCTGGGCTGCACGGTCAATGAGATCACCCGCGCCCCATCCCTTGTCGTAAATGTCGTTGACGCGGTTGGAGCGGGAGACACCTTTGATGCCGGTTTCCTGTATGGCTATTTGAAGAAATGGCCGCTGCAAAGGTCATTGCGACTGGGGTGCGTGTGCGGCGCACTGTCCACCCAAAAGGCGGGAGGGACGGACGGCCAGCCGACCGTGGAGGAGGCAATGAAATATGTATCTTGATGAACTCCTCGCGGCGCAGCGCCGCGGCGAGCGCAGGGGCATTCCTTCCATCTGCTCGGCGCATCCCTGGGTATTGAGAACCGCCCTGCGGCAGCATCCCGAGGTCCTCCTGATCGAATCCACCTGCAACCAGGTCAATCAATACGGCGGCTACACCGGCATGACGCCCCCCGCCTTCCTGCGCTACGTCCGCGGCCTGGCTACGGAGGAGAATTATCCATTTGAGAATATCATTTTGGGGGGCGACCACCTGGGGCCGAATCTCTGGCAGGATGAGAGTGCCGAACGGGCGATGCAAAAAGGGGAGACGCTGATCCGTGATTATGTGAGGGCGGGCTTCGTCAAGATCCACCTGGACTGCAGCATGCGTCTGGCAGACGACCCACCCGGACCGTTGGAGGTGGAAGCCGCGGCCGGGCGAACCGCGCGGTTGGCCGGGGTCGCCGAGGAATGCAGCCGGGGGGAGCTGCGGTATGTGATCGGAACCGAAGTCCCCGTTCCGGGCGGCGCCCCACGCCATGAGGAGGCGGTCGGCGTCACGAAAGTTGAAGACGCCGGGCAGACGATTCAGGCGACGCGTGAGGCGTTCTGTCGGGCCGCCCTGGAGGCTGCCTGGGAGCGGGTCATCGCAGTTGTTGTCCAGCCGGGCGTCGAGTTCGGCGATGATTTCGTTCTGCCCTACCGGCCCGCTGCGGCAAAGGATCTATCTCGTTTCATCGAGGGTCAAGCCATGGTTTATGAGGCACATTCCACGGATTATCAAACGCGCCAGGCGCTGAGACATCTGGTGGCGGACCATTTTGCGATTCTCAAGGTGGGTCCCGCCCTGACCTTCGCGTTCCG
>DATJBI010000098.1:0-9215 GCA_035515435.1 Anaerolineales bacterium | reverse complement strand
GCCGAGGAAACAGGAAGAATGATTATGAAAGTAGATGTGCTCAACATGCAGGGCGAAAAGGTCAAGCAGGTGGATTTGCCGGCGGCGATCTTTGAGGCCAAAGTCAATGTGGACCTGATGCATCAGGCGTATCAGCGCCAGATGGCCAATGCCCGCCTCGGTACTCATGAAACCAAAACGCGCCACGAAGTGGCGGGCGGCGGCCGCAAGCCGTGGAAGCAAAAAGGCACCGGCCGGGCCCGGCAGGGGTCGACGATCGCCGCCCAGTGGGTCGGCGGTGGACGCATTCATACGCCGCATCCCCGGGCGTACACGCAGGCCATGCCGAAGAAGATGCGTCTGGCGGCGCTGCGTTCCGCGCTTACCGTGAAAGCGGCAGAGTCGGGGATCGTTGTGGTGGATGAGATCAAAGCGGAGGAGATGAAAACGAAAACGATGGCTTCCGCCTTGAATCAATTGGTCGGCGACGCACGCGCCCTGCTGCTCATGCCGGTCAAGGATGCGGCCTATGATCATGTGACTCGGGTGGCGAATAACATCCCGGATGCCAAAGTGATGCTGGTCAATTATTTGAACATTCGTGATCTGCTTGGCTTTGAGAAGGTCGTTCTGCCGCTGAAGTCCCTCGAGGCCCTCTCGGCACACCTGGGGAAGGAGTAGGCCATGACGACCATTTATGACGTGCTCCATCGCCCGCTGGTGACCGAGAAATCCAGTTATCTTTCCAGCAAGTTGAATCAATATTCGTTCGAAGTTGCCCGGGATGCGAACCGCACCCTGGTGAAGGACGCGGTCGAAACGATGTTCGACGTGGAGGTGGTGTCCGTGAATATCATGAATGCCACGGCCAAGCGCGGACGCCGCGCAAGATCCCGCCGCCTTTTGGTCCGGAAGTCCGGATTTAAAAAGGCGATTGTAACCCTGGCGGAGGGTCAGACTCTCCCGATCTTTGAAGGGGTGAAGTAATGGCTGTCAAAAAATACAAGCCCACGACCCCCGGCCAACGCGGGATGACGGGCAATACGTTCGAAGAAATAACGAAGTCCACGCCGGAACGATCGTTGACGGTTTCCCTCGGTCGTCACGGCGGGCGCAACGCCTATGGACGGGTTACCGTTCGGCATCGCGGCGGAGGCAACCAGCGCCTCGTGCGAATCGTGGATTTCAAGCGCGAGAAGCGCGGCATTCCGGCGAAGGTGGCCGCGATCGAATACGATCCGAATCGCACGGCCCGTTTGGCCCTGCTTCACTACGCAGATGGTGAGAAGCGTTATATCATCGCTCCGCTTGATCTTAAAGTCGGCGATCTGCTGATGTCCGGTCCGACGGCGGAAATTCGCACAGGCAATTATCTGCCGATTGCGAACATCCCGGTAGGAACGCTCATTCACAATATCGAGTTGAAGGAAGGCAAAGGCGGGCAGATCGTCCGCACGGCGGGCGGCGCGGCCCAGCTCCTGGGCAAGGAAGGTGATTTCGCACAGGTCCGTTTGCCCTCCGGTGAGGTGCGTTTGATCCGCCAGGTGTGTTACGCGACCATCGGCACGGTAGGCAATCTGGATCACAGCAATATCAAGCTGGGCAAGGCGGGACGCAAACGCCACCTGGGCGTTCGGCCCACCGTGCGCGGCTCTGCCATGAGTCCGCGTGACCACCCGCATGGCGGCGGGGAGGGCCGTCAGCCCATCGGTCTTCCCGGTCCGAAGAGTCCCTGGGGCAAGCCCACGCTTGGCAAGAAGACCCGCCGCAACAAGAAGACGGATCAATATATTGTGCGCCGCCGCAGTAAGACCAACCGCTAGGCGCTGAGAGTAGAAGGTAGCTATGTCCCGTTCGCTGAAAAAAGGTCCCTATATCCAACCCAAACTGCTCAAGCGCATCGAAGCGATGAATCAAAAGGGTGAGAAGAAAGTGATTCGCACCTGGAGCCGCGCCAGCGTAATTTTTCCGCAGATGGTTGGGCATACGATCGCCGTCCACGATGGGCGCCGCCATGTCCCGATCTATATCACGGAAAATATGGTGGGTCACCGGCTGGGCGAGTTTGCCCCGACCCGCACCTTTCGCAGTCACGCCGCAGCCGCTGAAAAAGCCGCGGCCGCACCATCCGCGCCGGCACCGGCGGCTGGAGGCTAGGCCATGGCACATGATATTCGTGCGGAGCTCAAATTCCTGCCTCAATCCGCCCAGAAGATTCGCCTCGTGCTTGACACGGTGCGCGGCAGGGGCGCGAACGAGGCGCTTGAATCCCTGCGTTTTGCCAACAAGCGGGCGGGCATCGACGTCCTCAAACTGCTTGAATCTGCCGTTGCCAATGCCGAGGAGAACTTCGGCGTGAGCCGCGATGATTTGTATGTGGCACAGATTTATGCCAACGAAGCGCCCACTCGCAAATGGCGCCGGTTTGGCGCGCGCGGCCGCTTCAAGCCGGTCCTGCGCCGCCAATCGCATATCACGGTCGTCCTGCGCGAGCGCGGGGCTTAGGAAAGGACTGGAGAACTCATGGGTCGCAAAGTACATCCGATCGGAATGCGCCTTGGAATTAATCAGCCGTGGCAGGGGCGCTGGTTTGCAGAAGGCAAAACATATCGCGAGCAGTTGCATCAGGATTTCGCCATCCGTTATTTGTTGACCGGCGGCACCTCCAAAGGCGGCGCGGCGGCGAATACGCGCGTGCGCGAACTGCGCGGCGAACTGCCCGAGATGATCACCAACGGCAAGGCCGGCATTTCCCGCGTGGATATTGAGAGATTCCCCGGCAAGATCCGCGTGGCCATCCATACCGCCAAGCCCGGCATCCTGATCGGTCGCAAGGGCGAAGGGATCAAAAGGATCCGGGTCGCCCTGGAGGCGTTGGTTGGCAAGAAGATCGATCTCGATGTGAAAGAAGTCTCCTCGCCCGATACCGATGCCCAGTTGGTGGCGAAGAATATCGCCGATCAGCTCGAGCGGCGGATTGCTTATCGCCGCGCCATGAAGCGTGCGATTCAGCAGGCCATGCGCCAGGGCGCGCAGGGCATCAAGATCATGGTGGGCGGACGCCTGGGGGGCGCGGAAATGTCGCGCGACGTGTGGCTGCGCGAGGGACGCGTCCCTCTGCAGACACTGCGTGCCAATCTTGATTTCGCGAAGACGGAGGCCCTGACCACGTATGGTCAGATCGGCGTGAAGGTCTGGATCTATAAGGGTGAAGCCGTGCCGGAGGAAGTCCAGGAAAAAGCGGAGACGACCACCGAAGGCGTCTACGTCAGCGAATAAGTCGTTGATCCGGGAATGAGGTTATTACTATGTTGATGCCAAAACGTGTTAAGTGGCGTAAGCAGATGCGCGGCCGCATGAAGGGCAAGGCCCTGCGCGGCGCGGAAGTTTCGTTCGGCGAGTTCGGTCTGATGGCGCTCGAGCCAGGCTGGATCACCGCCCGCCAGATCGAGGCGGCCCGGCGTGTCATTGTCCGCGAGATGAAACGGCGCGGCAAGGTCTGGATCCGGATCTTCCCGGCCAAGGCCTATACGCATCGCCCGCCCGAGACCCGCATGGGTTCCGGCAAGGGCGGCGTGGAATACTATGTTGCCGTGGTGAAACCGGGCCGCATCATGTTTGAGGTGGGCGGCCTGCCTGCCGATCAGGCACTGGCCGCACTCAAAGGCGCGCAATACAAGTTTCCGATCAAGACCAAAGTGGTGCGCGGCCATGAGTCAGGAGCGTAGGAAATGAAGGCCGAAGAAATCCGTGCAATGTCGGCGGAGCAGATCCGCTCGAAAGTCTCCGACGTACGCGAAGAATTGATGAAGCTGCGCTTTCAGCAGGTGACCGGTCAATTGACAGACACCAGCCGTCTGCGTATTCTGCGCCGGGATATTGCCCGCATGGAGAGCATTCTCCGTGAAATGACGGGCGCGGCTCTTACGGAAGGTGGAGCATGAACAATCGTCGTCGAATCGTTGGGAAGGTCACCAGCAATAAAATGACCAAGACCGTGGTCGTGGAAGTTGTCCGCAAGTTTCGTCACCCGCTTTACAAGAAGGTGGTGTATTCGAGCAAGCGAGTTAAGGCGCACGATGAGATCGGATGTCAAATTGGGGATGAGGTGCAGATCGTGGAATCCCGCCCGCTGTCCCGCGCCAAGCGCTGGGTGGTTGAAACCGTCGTCAAGCGCGAGACCCGTACCGCGGATTCGGGCGTCGAGACCGTGGCCAATGCCGATATCGTGGCTGAGACCAAACCGGAGGAATAGCCCATGATCCAGCACGAGTCCCGATTGAAAGTTGCCGATAACAGCGGCGCGCGCGAACTCCTGGTCATCCATGTCATGGGCGGCTCGACGCGCAGGTACGGACACATCGGCGATGTGGTCGTGGCCAGCGTTAAGTCCGCGGCGCCCCAGGGCGGAGTCAAAAAAGGCGAGGTGGTCCATGCCGTCATCGTTCGTCTGACGAAGGAGTGGCGCCGCGATGACGGTTCCTACATCCGCTTTGATGACAATGCCGCGGTGCTTTTGGATGCGGATGGTCAGAACCCGAAGGGCACGCGTATTTTTGGACCGGTGGCACGTGAACTGCGCGATAAGCAGTTCATGAAGATCGTGTCGCTGGCCCCGGAAGTGCTGTAGGAGAATTGGAATGAGAGTGAAAATCCGCAAGGGCGACACGGTGCAAGTCATCAGCGGCCGCCTCGAAGACAAAGGCAAGCGCGGCGAAGTCATCAACGTGATGATGAAGGAGAACCGCTTGGTGGTGCAGGGCGTCAGTGTCCGTACCAAACATCAGCGCCAGGTGCAGACCCAGGCCGGGCGCCAGATCAATCCGGGCCGCATTCAATTTGAGGGGCCGATCGATATTTCGAACGTCATGCTGGTCTGCCCGAAGTGCAATGAGGCGGTCCGGGTGGGCATTCAGCGCGACGAGGCCGGTGCGCACCGCGTTTGCAAGAACTGCGAACAGTTGATTGATTAAGCCGTGGAGCATGGATGATGAACAGAATGCAGGAACGTTATCAGAAAGAAGTGGCCCCGGCGTTGCGGAAGGCGTTTGGCTTCAAGAACGTGATGCAGATACCGCGCCTGGAGAAGGTTGTGGTCAATATCGGTCTGGGCGAAGCCATGGATAACCCCAAGGCGCTCGAAGCCGCCGTGGGTGATTTGACCACCATTACCGGCCAGAAACCGGTTACCACGAAGGCCCGCCGGGCCATCGCCAACTTCAAGTTGCGCGAGGGCCGTTTGATCGGCGCGAAGGTCACTTTGCGCGGCGACCGCATGTGGTCGTTCCTCGACCGCCTGTTGAACATCGCGCTGCCGCGCGTCCGTGATTTCCGCGGCGTCTCGGCGAATGCCTTCGATGGACGCGGCAATTACACGCTGGGTCTCAAGGATCAACTGGTGTTTCCTGAAATTGAGTACGACAAAATTGACAAACTGCGCGGGATGGAGATCACGATCGTGACCTCTGCCAGAACCGATGAGCACGCGCGGGCCTTGTTGCAGATGCTTGGTATGCCGTTCAGCGGGAAGGAAGCGTAAACAGATTATGGCGAAGAAATGCATGCAATATCGTGAACTCCGTCGGCGCAACGCCGTCCAGGTGCGCAACCGCTGTCAGCGGTGCGGACGCCCGCGCGGTTATATTCGCCGCTTCGGTCTGTGCCGGATCTGCTTCCGTGAATTGGCGTTGCAGGGCAAGGTGCCCGGCGTGGTCAAGGCGTCCTGGTAGGTGGAGGTAGATCATGAGTGTTAATGATCCGATTGCTGATATGTTGACCCGCGTTCGGAACGCGGTGATGGCTGGACAGGGCCAGATCGCCATGCCGAGCTCAAAGATCAAAGCCGAGATTGCCAAGATCCTGAAGGATGAGGGTTTTCTGGAAGGCTTCGAGGTGGTGGACGGCGAAAAGGAAAGCTTTAAGGTCCTGCGCCTGAAGATCAAATACATCGGTGAACGCCGCGAGCGCCGCCCCGTGTTGAGCGGGATCGAGCGCGTCAGTACGCCGGGACGCCGGATCTACACCAATAAGAAGGAAATTCCGTGGGTGTTATCAGGTCTGGGCGTCGCGATTTTATCCACGCCCAAGGGCGTCATGACCGGCGCACGCGCCCGACAGCTGGGCGTGGGCGGCGAGATTCTCTGCAAGGTCTGGTAGCAGGCAGGAGGTAGGAAGTGTCTCGTATTGGACGGTTGCCGGTCGAAATTCCGAGCGGTGTTCAGGTCGATGTCAAAGGATTGCAGGTCCGCGTGAAAGGCCCGAAGGGTGAACTCCAGCGCGTGTTCTCCCCGCTGGTCGAGATCAAGATGGAAAACAACCAATTGGTGATCACCCGCAAATCGGACGATGCGCTGGAACGCGCCCTGCACGGCACGACGCGGGCCCTGCTGGCGAACATGGTGCACGGAGTCAGCAAGGGGTTTGAGACCGTGTTGGAAGTGGAAGGCGTGGGCTATCGCGCTGAAATGGAAGGCAAGAATCTGGCGTTATATGTTGGATATTCGCATCCGGTCAAGATCGAACCGCCCGCGGGAATCTCCTTCGAATCCGATCCGAAGACGCGCCAGATCAAAGTGTTGGGTTTTGATAAGGAACTCGTGGGCCAGATTGCGGCCAACATTCGCAAAGTCCGCCCGCCCGAGCCCTATCATGGGAAAGGTCTGCATTATCTGGGCGAACACATTCGCCGTAAAGCTGGGAAAGCCGGGAAGGGAGCCGCGAAGTAAGTATGGCTACTAAGAATCGATCCATTGCTCGCAAGCGACGCCACGTGCGCGTGCGGCTCAATTTGGCTGGCACGGCCCAGCGCCCGCGGCTGGCTGTTTTTCGCGGCGTGGCCGAGATCTATGCGCAGGTCATTGACGATGCCTCAGGTCACACGCTCGTTTCTGCCTCCTCCGTCGACAAGGAATTGCGCGATCAGATGAAGGATAAGAAGAAGTCTGAGCAGGCCAAGCTGGTCGGCAAGATGGTGGCCGAGCGGGCCAAAAACAAAGGGATCACGGCCGTTGTGTTCGATCGCGGCGGCTTTCAATATATTGGACGCGTCAAGGCGCTGGCGGATGGTGCGCGGGAAGGCGGCCTGCAGTTCTAGGCCGATGTGGAGTAGATTATGGCAGAAGTAGAAGCAGTTGCGGATCAGCAACAACAGTTTGAACAGCAGGAGGCGTTTGAAGAGCGCGTGATTGAAATCGCCCGCGTCGCCAAGGTGGTCAAGGGCGGCCGGCGCTTCCGTTTTCGCGTGACCGTAGTGGTCGGTGATAAAAAAGGCACGGTCGGACTGGGCAGCGGCAAAGCCAATGCCGTGCCGGACGCGATGCGCAAAGCGTCGGAACGCGCCCACAAGAATATGCGCGTGATGAACCTGGCCGGAACGACCATCCCGCACGAATCGCTCGGGCTCGTTGGAGGGGCGCGGGTTTTCTTGAAGCCTGCCTCCCCCGGAACCGGCGTGATCGCGGCCGGCGGGGTGCGGGCCGTTTTGGAAGTGGCGGGCGTGCGTGACATCCTCACCAAGTCCATGGGTTCGGCCAACGTTCTCAATGTGGTGATGGCGACTTTTGGGGCTTTGAGCAATTTGAAGTCCGTCCAGATTGAGGCCGCCCACCGCGGCAAGAAGGTGGAAGAGTTGCTGCCGTTCTGGGAGCGGAGGAAGCAACATGCCTAAGAAGGAAAAGTCCGGCAAGACGATTCGGGTGACCCTGGTGCGCAGTCCGATCGGATATACCAAGGATCAAAAGCAAACGGTCCTGGCCCTCGGCCTGCGGCGCCTGCATCAGACGATCGAGCATAAGGACACGCCGGCCCTGCGCGGAATGCTGAACAAAGTGATCCATCTCCTGAAGATCGAAGAGTAGGTCGCAATGAAATTACATGAACTTGTGCCCAATCCGGGCTCGAAGAAAGATCGTAAACGCGTTGGACGCGGTCCGTCCGCCGGTCAAGGCAAGACGGCAGGCCGCGGTACCAAGGGCCAGGGCGCGCGCTCCGGGGAGGGCGGCCGGGCCTATGCCCAGGGCGGAAACCTGCCTTTCTATCGCCGCCTGCCGTTCATACGCGGTGAAGGGTTTACGCCGCCCAATCAGGTGACGTATAACGAGGTCAATCTGGATCAATTGTCCGAGGCCTTCCAAGCCGATGCGGATGTGAACCTGGAATCGCTCGCGGCGGCGCACCTGCTCCGTGATCCGCGCCACCCGGTGGTCGTCCTGGGACGGGGCGATTTGAAGGTCGCCCTCAAGGTCAAGGTCCATCGCGTCAGTGCCAGTGCCAGAACCAAGATTGAAAAGGCCGGCGGCTCGGTGGAATTGATTCAGTGATCCAACGAGGAGATTTCTGATGAAATCATCTTTTTCGGGTTGGCGTTACCTGTGGAAGTCGGAAGACATTCGGCGCAAATTGCTGATTACGTTCTTCATTCTTGCCCTCTATCGCGTGGCGGCAGACGTGCCGGTGCCCGGCCTCAATTTTGTTGCGCTCAAGGCTTTCCGCGCCAGCGCGGCCTCCAGCGCGGGCTTTATTGGCTTTCTTGATTTGTTATCCGGCGGTACCGTGACCAACTTCTCCCTGCTCTCGATGGGAGTTTATCCCTATATCACGGCGCAGATCATTCTGCAATTGCTGATTCCGATCATTCCCGCCCTGCAGCGGCGGATGCAGGAAGATCCGCGCGAGGGCCAGCAGTGGATGGACCGCTGGACGTATTTTCTTTCCGTTCCCATGGCGGCGCTTTCGGCGGTGGGCCAGATCAATATCTTCAACTCCTTATCGATTCAGGCCCAGCAGGGAGCCATTGTGCCATTTGGCTTTAGTGCCGATCTGTGGCTGCCTTCCCTAACCACGCTGCTGGTGATGACCGCCGGCACGATGTTTGCGATTTGGCTGGGGGAGCTGATTTCCGAATACGGTATCCGCGGACAGGGGCTTTCGCTGGTGATTTTTGCTGGCATCGTGGCGCGGATGCCTGCAAATCTCTTTAGCATCATGCAGGATCAATCCACCCGCTGGTTCCTGCTGGTATTCACGATCGTTGTGATTCTTGCGACGATCTACGCCATCGTTTATATCCAGCAGGGGCGCCGCAACGTGCCGGTGATGTATCCGGGCCGCCGGATGGGCAGCCGGATGTCGATGCCGGTCAAGGGCACCTTGCCGCTGATGGTCAATCTGGCGGGAATGATCCCGTTGATCTTTGCCAGCGCCATTCTGCAATTCCCGGCGATCATCGCCAGCTATTT
>DATJBI010000097.1:0-14371 GCA_035515435.1 Anaerolineales bacterium | reverse complement strand
AGGGTGGTCCGCCAAATCTGGGGGCGGTTTATGGGTTTCAGGGTCTACCCACTTTAGACGGCGGGGATCCCATGTGATTACCTGCTCGGTCTTATCATTAATTGCAACACCGCTACCAAGTTCTCGGAAGCCAGGAGGTGCGAACGGATCCAGGGCAGGATCTCGCAAAGGCAACTTGGTGGTCTCTGAAAAGAATTTATTTAGGTCTCTCGGAGAAGATGAATCAGAAATGCTATCAAATCCTTGCATTATTCCACCCAGAGCATCGCCAGCTTCTGGATGCTCATTTTGCGGCTGGCCGGGGTGCTTCGGTGGCTTTCCAGAATCAGAGCCCTCGGACCCTTTCTCTTCCGTCTTGTGATGATCTGGCGAGGCTTCTTTTGGCGCATCTTCGTCGAGGTCAGGGTCAGGGGGCAGTTCGGTAAGATGGGTACCCTTCATTGTGAACAATATACTTCCATCTGGATCGGTCTTATATTTATACAGTAATCGGTCATGATGTTTGGGTCCATGTTTGGATAGGGCGGTCACAATATTCCAGTCTTCCTTGGGGTTTTCTTTGAAATATGCTTCTCCAAATCCGGTGGAAAATTCATCGCCGGGCCCGGACTCGCCATGAGACTCGAACCACATCACGTGGGTAGCATGAACATTCAACTCAACACTACCGAGATAGGTCACACCGCTTTTCTCGATGCGGCGACGGGCCAGCAGCCCGAAACTGAATTTCCATGAATTCTTAATACCCGCCGAGACTTCCGCGTAAGTATTGTCAAATGGGAACTCCTTCGGCAGGCGGACTCTGCAAGTGACCTCCGCCGAATATTCGTCGCTGTTCACCACGGTCACTTCCCCCAACGGAAAAGGCAGCGGGTCGTTGACCGGCCAAATCTCAAAGTCATCGGGTTTGGGCATTTCTACCTCCCATTTCTAAAGTTGAGCGGATTGGGTTCATCATTGTTGCCCATGATTTAACAGTCTTTCAATGCCTTTAAACATGGCTTATTGCCCAGGTTCTTTGGCGATCAGTTTCGCAATGATCGCTTGATCGATATCCCGGCCAACGGGATCCATTTGCCTGCGCCCGGCATCCGATGTATCGGTCCCGCCCAGGGAGGCCAGCAAGTTGAGGTCATTGTAGAACACGAAATTTTCGCTCCAGGCATTCCCTTGTTTCAAACCATTGAGATTATAAGAAGTGATCGATTGTCCATTGATCGTTACGGAGCCGGGCCCCCCGATATGCGGAGCTGATATCGGCGTCATTGTCCTGTGTCCATAGTGTGGAACCTTTTTTAGCCTCATCAGGAGTGTCATCGATGGCGGCAAAGATGAACGCCAGTTCCAGTGGATCCGCAGTATTTTGGTCCCGAAATGCAGTTGCGGCCCCTGCGCTTCCACCATTTGCAGTTACACTCTGCAATAGGGCCGAATCAAACATCTCGGCAAGGTCAGTGGTGAAGGGTTTATAAATGGTCCACTGGCCCGATGGCACGTCTGACTTAATGAGACCCTCAAAATCTGAAGCCTGCAGATTGAGAATCGCTTCAATGTCCTCGGCTTTCACAAGAGACGGAGATGAACTCGTTGACGCCTGCGACGGAACAGGAGTGTCCGCCGGTGTTGACGTGGATGAAGTTTGATGGGTAGCGGTTAGGGAGGCGGTTATGCTGCTAGTTGTTGCACAGGCGGAAAATAGCAATCCACCGAGATTGGCTGTGATCAAGAAAGGCGGGAGTTTTCGCAGAGCATTTATCGAATCCGTTGATTTGTTTTGAACCCAGATAACAGTCTTCATATTCTTCTAAATCTCCTTCGCCTTGCTTGCTCCAATAAGAGCTTGTGGCCTTGTCACAGAGGGGCTGCCTGCGGCGAGTGGGTATCCTTCTTCTTCTGGGCTGTGATCGGCACGCCTTGCGTTGCATCATCCTGTTGCGATCCTTTTTCACCCACAAAGCACCTCCCGTAAAAGAATTTCATTCGAGATTAACAATTCCGAACGATCTTTCAAGAGTCTGCTACTCATGAACACAATCCTCCAATGATGATTTGTTCTTGGTCTCACATTGGCATATGGCCATGAGTAAGAGGATCATCGGGATTCAGATCACCCGTCACATCCTGCACATCGGGGCCCTCGTCCTTTTTTTCAGATTCGAAAGGACCTTCGGGGCTTATGTCCGGTTCAATCCCCGAAAAAAGTATGCTGAGTGAAGCCTCGTCTGACTTGGAAAGACCGGGTTGTACCTCGGACGATTTTGTATCCTCTATCGTCGTTTTCCCTAAGTCTCCGGCAACCTTTTGTACTTCTCCATCTTCCGCGATTGTGTGTCCGTCGGAGAACGGCTCATCCTGAGACTCCTCTTCCCATGTTTCATCCTGCATCAAACCTTTTTCGCCCATAGGTCACCTCCAGCCAATGGATTTTCCCTCAAGGTCGGCATCTTTATCAACTTTCCATGAGTCCGACTGCTGCACATCCGGCCGCCTGGCCTTCACATGAGGGTGTAATTGGTCATGCAGCTCTTTGTAAAACTCCTCCAGGGCCTTCCAAAGTTGCTCATCCTGCTTGGCTTGAATCGCCAGCATCTTGCGTACAAAACCCATATACTCAGGGAGTGTCCTTGCAAACAGCACATTGATTAGCATCTTCTGCTGATCTTTCGTCAGCTCCAAATCTCCGGCCACCCCTTGTACTTCCTTGTCATCCAGCAGCACCTCCGTCAGGGCTGGCCCTGCGCGGGGTGTCGCGGCTTGGGTCGTCAGCAGCACGCTCTGCGCGGCAGCAGCCTGTATCAATGCTTGTCCGCCCATGGTGCGCTCCTTGCGCTGCACTTGCTCAAACAAAATCTTATGCCGGTGTCACCGTCTGAATTGAACGCCAAAATTCCCTGAGGGTGGCTCAGGTTCGATTTGGAGACAGTCACCGCGACCCTCAATTTACTGATTGGTTTTAGGATGTTACTGGTTCGGAGATTGCGAGCGCGCGCTATATTATTCCGCCCTTTGTTTGATCGAATAATGACACTGCCAGCCGCCATACGATCCTACCTATAAAGCAAAACCAACTCCGCCAAAAAACAAATTCGGGCTATGTTACACCTGACGGTCTTAATAGGCAAGCTTTTTATATCCATCTTTCGGGTGAGCGGCTGGGGCGGTTAATCACGGCACTGAAGGCAGGCTTGCAAACATGCAGGTGTGAATCCCGAACTTGGTATAATTCCACCACATCAAATAATTGGAGATCAAATGGGCCCCAAGAAATTATCCGGTGCGGAGATCCGCCAAATCTATATTGACTTTTTCGTCCAGCGTAGACACACCGCTGTGCCTTCCATGTCGCTTGTGCCCGGCGGCGACTCGACGCTGCTCTTTACGAATTCTGGCATGGTGCAATTCAAGGATGTATTCCTGGGCACCGATAAACGTCCCTACACGCGCGCCGTCGACTCCCAGAAGTGTATGCGCGTGGCGGGCAAACATAACGATCTCGATGATGTCGGTCGCGACGATACGCATCACACCTTCTTTGAAATGCTCGGCAACTGGTCATTTGGCGATTACTATAAAAAAGAAGCCATCGAATGGGCTTGGCAGCTGCTCACCGAAGTTTGGGGTCTCGATAAGAATCGTCTGTATGCCACGGTCTTTAAGGACGACAAGGGCGACATTCCAACCGATGAAGAGGCCGCAGCCAATTGGCTCAAACAGCCGGGTTTTGATTCATCGCATCTTTTTTATTCGGGCCGAAAAGATAACTTCTGGGAAATGGCCGAGACCGGTCCCTGCGGCCCGTGCTCGGAGATGCACTTTGATCTGGGGCCCGACGAAGGCAAGGTCACTCAGGAGACGCTGGACACCGACCGGTTTGTCGAACTTTGGAATCTGGTCTTCATCCAATACAATCGCATCAGCCCAACTCAACTCGATCCGCTTCCCGCCAAACACGTGGATACCGGTATGGGCTTCGAGCGATTGGTCTCGATCCTGCAAGGCGTCGACTCCAATTACAAGACCGACCTCTTCACCAAATCGCTTGAAGTTCTGCGCTCGCTCACGGGTCACACCGAAAAAGAAATGCTTGCCGATTTCACGCCCTATCGCGTCATCTGCGATCATGCCCGCACGGCGTCGTTCCTCGTCGCCGACGGTGTGGTGCCGGGCAACGTCGGACGCAATTATGTGACGCGCATGATCATTCGACGCGCGGCACGCTTCGGCACCAAGATCGGATTGCACGAACCTTTCCTTGCCAAAGTTGCCGAGGCCGTGATCGCCACCTATGGTTCGTTCTATCCTGAATTGGAAAAGAGCCGCGGGGCGATTCTCGATAATTTGACTAGAGAAGAAATCCGCTTCGCGCGCACCGTTGAAACGGGCACCGCTCATTTGGAAGATCTACTTTCGGAGCTTGGCAAACAAAAGAAGACCGTGCTCGACGGTCGTCGCGCATTTGATCTTTACGCAACGTATGGCCTGCCCTTTGAGATCTCGCGCGACATTGCGCGTGAACAAGGCCTCGAAGTGGATCAGGCTGGCTTCGATGCCGCCAGGGATGAACACAGCGTGGCATCCGGCGGCGGTAAAGCGATGGGCAAAATGGGGGGCGAAGACGCCGAGTTCTTCGCGGGCATTTTGAAAGATTTGCAAAAGAAGAAGAAGCTGGGTGAGCGCGGCGTGGCATACGATCCATACACGAGCCCGCGCGTCGAAGGCGAAGTACTGGCCTTGATTGCCAACGGACAGCCCGTTCCATCGGTTTCGTTTGGCGACCAGGTCGAAGTCATCCTTCCCAGGACGGGCTTCTACATCGAATCCGGAGGTCAGGTGGATGACACCGGGTACCTGCGCGGCCAGGACTGGGAAATTGAGATCACCGCCATGCGCCGCACCTCGGCGGGGGTCATTGTCCACATCGGCGAAGTGATTTCCGGTCAGCCGAAGGTGGGCGACCAGTGCGTGGCTGAAGTCGATATGGCGCGCCGGCATGACATCATGCGCAATCACACCGCGACCCATCTCATGCATGCCGCGCTGCATCAAGTGCTGGGGCCGCATGCAGTGCAGGCCGGTTCGCTGGTCGCGCCGGATCGCCTGCGCTTCGACTTTAACCATCCCGAAGCCATGACCCCTGAACAAATCGAGCGCGTCGAGCAGATCGTCAACGATGCGGTTGCGGCGGATTACAGGGTCACGCCGATCAGCAAGCCGCGCGAAGAAGCGATCAAGGAAGGTGCCATGGCCCTGTTCGGCGAGAAATACGGCGAGACGGTCCGCACGATCACCGTCGGCGATGTCGATGATAAATATTCCTATGAACTCTGCGGCGGCACGCATCTCGAGCGCACCTCAGATGTCGGCGCATTCATCATCGTCAGCGAAGGATCGGCCGCGGCGGGCGTGCGCCGCATTGAAGCGGTCACCGGACGCGGCGCATATGAGTTGATCGCGCGACGGTTCCGAGCGCTCAAGCAAACTGCGTCTGCGTTGAAATCTTCGGTGGATGACGTTCCACAAAAAGTGGAGAGCCTCTTGGAGGAAGTTTCGGGACTGAAAAAGGAGCTGAACGCCCAGGGGCTGCAATTGGCATTATCCGCTTACGAGCAATGGAAGTTGCAGGTGAGGCACATTGCTGATGTTGCGGTCCTGGCAGTCGCGGTGCCACATGCTGACATCGACATTTTGCGTGCCCTCACCGACAAATTCCGTCAAGAGTATTCAACGGGAGTTGCGGTGCTTTCAACGGCCAGGGAAAGCGGACCGGCGACTCTTGTTGCATCGGTCACGGATGACTTGGTGAAACGGGGTGTCAGGGCGGCCGACCTCATCACCGCCATCGGCGGACGCGGCGGTGGACGTCCCAACATGGCCCAGGGCAGCCTGCCCGATGCCTCCAAAGCTGGCGAGGCATTAAGCAAGGTCGCCCGAGCAGTCGAAGAAAAACTGAAGTGAGGGTCCGCGGCAGCCGGAAGCGCAGTCCATTTTATTGTTGGGAGGAGCGCCCCATTAAACGTCCTGTGAAATTCTTACTGGCTTCAACTGTCCTGTTGATTTGGGGATGCCGCCTGGTCTCCCAGTCCATTTCAATCGTGCCGACAGCCACCTTACCGGCAACGGAGACGGTTGCCGCAGCTACGCGTGCCGGGGCAGTTGTTTTGGCCACCCGGACGCCAACCGCCAGCAGTACGCCTGAGGCGGCCGCCATCCCGCCTTTGCTCACATCGGTCCCGGGAATCGCCCCGACCTTGACCGCCATGTATTCAACCCCCGGGGCGGGGGCCACGCTCGCGGCCCAGCAGACCACGATCGCGGCCACGGTAGGGGTTCAGCTGCAGGGCTTCGCCGCCACATTGTTGAAACAGTGCCCAAACCCGGCCGATCCCCCGCTGCAAAGCTGGGTCAATATCCCGATCATGCCGCAGGCGACAGCCGGCCAGGTGGTGCAGACCTTGATCGGCTCCTACTACTGTTTCCGGGCACCCGTCACAACACAGGATGTCGAAGCTTTTTATGAGGGCAGGTTGCTGGCTCCAGATTGGATCATGGAGTCCGATGCGAACGGATCGCTGCAGTTCATCGGCGTGAGCCAGGCGGGAGCGCAGGTCCTGTTTATCGTTTCCGGCCCCGCAGATCAGAACGACCTGCTGATTGCGATCAATGTGACTCGCCCCATGATGATGGGTTTGCCGACCTCGAAGCCGTAGGAAAGCCTGGAACCCCGGCCTGGAAATAACGCGAGCAGGCGGCCTGCTTGTTGCCGGTTGGCGTTTACGCCGTCAGGATCATCCCGCCATAGGCCGACAGGTCTATTTCGCCGCTTTTCAACTTATCCTGCTGTGATAATTTGAAAATGCAATTGCCGGCCCGAAATGGGACCAATTTTTCTGATCCGCTGAAATTCAATACCACGATCATCTCCTCGGCAAGTGACTTCCGGCGGTAGCCGAGTACATCCTGCGGCAAGCCTGCCATGAATTCCAGCGGGCTGTGCCGAAGCGCCTCGTGCTCATTTCGGATTTTCATGATCGCTCGAATCGTGTTGAGCAAGGAACTCTGCTGCTTGCTTTCCATTTCCACATTGATCAGGCCATGATCCGGGTGCACGGGCAGCCACGTCCTGCCCCCCGCTGAAAACCCGGCATTCGCTTCTCCGTTCCATTGCATCGGCGTCCGGACTTCATCGCGGTTGATGGTCAGGCCGAGCATGTCGAAAACGAAACGCGGGATGGATTGGAATTTGTGTGGGACCGGATCGAGGGCGGTGGCAAACGGAAGCTTCAAATTTGTCATCCCGATTTCTTCGCCGTAGTACAGGCACGGAACACCGCGCACCGTAAGTTGAAGCAAATGCAGCAACTTTGCCCTGCGAACATCCTTTCCCAATCGCGACAGGCTCCTGGCTCGATCGTGATTGCTGAAGACATAAACGGGCATGAACGGATCGGGGAAATGCACTTCGATATCCGCGATCAAATCATGAAAATATCGGGCATTGAATTTAAAATCCATCATTCCGAAATCGAAGGCCAGCGTCAGGCCATCATTCTCCTTGTCCCCCAGGAACTTACGAAGCACCGCGCGCGACCCGCTGACCTCGCCCAGCAGGAGTCTTTCTCCGAACTCATCGCAGACCCGCCTCAATTCCTTTGCGAATTCATAACTCTCTGGCTGGTTGAGCGTGTATTGGGCTTTCTGGAAAAAGCCGGATGGGTTCGATTCGGTGGGGATCAGCTCAAATGTGAACGGATTGTTCCGGAACTCGGCATCCTTATAGAGGACATTGAAGATGTCCAGGCGAAAACCATCCACGCCCTTCCCCAGCCAGAAACGGACGATGTCGAACATCGTCTTTTTTACCTCGGGATTTCGATAATTCAGGTCGGGCTGGAATGGCAGAAAACTTGCCCAGTAATATTGATCCCGTTCCTTGGCATACTGCCAGCCGCTGCCCCCCGTCATGCTTTGCCAATTATTGGGCTTGTCCCGCCAGAGATACCAATCCGCCCTGGGGTTATCGCGCGATGAAAGCGATTCTTTGAACCAAGGGTGCTCCTTGGATGTGTGGTTCATCACCAGATCGAAAACGATCTTCATGCCGCGCCGGTGGGTCTCTTCGATCAATTGCAGCGCGTCGCTGAGCGTCCCGTACTCGGGAGCGATCTCGGTGTAGCTGGAAACATCATACCCGAAGTCGGCCTGGGGCGAGGTAAAGAATGGAGAGCACCAGATCGATTCGAAGCCCAGTTCCCTGAGGTAATCCAACCTTTGGATGATTCCCTGAAGATCTCCGATGCCATCCCGGTTGCTGTCATGAAACGAGCGCGGATAGATCTGATAAATGGACGTCTGGTGATACCAGGGCAAGGCAGACATGAAGTTCTCCGTGAATTTGGAATTCGTGACATTTTATCAGGAAGAAAATAAATAGTACAATTAGGCCATTCCGCCCGTCCCGCAGCGCCCGTACAATCATTTCTCAAAAAGGAGAGAGTTATGTCGCGCCTCTTTAAATTTGGGCTTCTATCTACATTGATTCTGTTTTCCCTGGCCTGCGGGCTGATCACCAATCCGCTCAATCAAGCCAAGGGGCTTGCCGCCACCGCGGAGGCCATCGCCACGGCCAACCCGGTGTCCACCCTCGAGGCACTGCCCTCGTCCATGCCGCTGTCCACGCTGGAGGCCCTGCCCTCCTCAATGCCGGAACTCGGCCAATATCTTAATCCCACCGGCAAGCCGGTCAGTACCTGGAACAATATCCCGATCATGACTCAGGCTACGGCCGGGCAGGAATTCAACAAGAATACCTATAGCTTCAAGGCGGATGCAACGGCCGCGGATGTTCAGACTTTTTATACCAATCAGCTCAAGGCCCTCGGTTGGTCATCCCCCTTCAGTGCGCAGGGCGGCGGAAAGGGAGGTGTCATGGTGTTCACAAGGAACAGCAATGTCCTGACGATCACGGTTGCATCGAGCGGCAGCGGTGTTGTGGTTTTGCTGGTCACACAGTAACGTAATAGCACGGCCGCTCAATAACCACGGAGAAGGGGCTGTCCAAAAGTGGACAGCCCCTTCTCCGTGGATCGCGGCCCGGGCTTATTGAACCACGATTTGAAGATAGATGGTGTCACCGAACGCTTCCCCGCCCGGACCGAAGGCCTGCCAGGTGCTGGTATAAGTTCCCGTGTCGGACGGCGCGGTGAAGATGATGCGCAGCGTGGCCTGCGCGCCGGCGCGGGCCGGATACAGGGCCTGCTCGGTCGCCGCCCCCATGGCCGGACCGTCGATCAACATCAGGCGATAACGAGCATCCCAATTGCAGGTGCCGCTATTCGTGACCAGCCATTGCTTATCCACAGATTGTCCCGGACCAAAGGGTGTATTATCCATGACCGTTATGTCCCTGACAAAGGTCAGGCCATCGGTACACGGCGTGGGAGTAGGCCGGACGGTTGCGGTGGGAACAACGGTCGCGGTGGGCACCCGGATGACGATCTGGGTTGGAATGATCTCGGGGGGTTGGGTTGGGGGAAGGAAAAATGTCGGCGTGGATTGCGGTGCACACGCGCCCAGCGCAAAGAAGAACACGAGAAGGGCGGCTCGCCGGAAGGTCAGAGCGGGAGGCGTGATCTGAACCAAACTTAAACGTCTAACCGATATCCAACGCCGCGGATTGTCTTAAGAAATTTCGGCTTCAATGGATCCACTTCAATTGCACGTCGAAGCCAGGAAACATGAACATCCAATGTGCGCGTATCGCCGGTGTAATTGGTCTCCCAGACCTTTTTGAAGAGCACATCGCGCTCGACGACCTCGCCATGTTTTTCCATCAGCATTTGAAGAAGCGTGATCAAACGCGGGGTCAACTTGGTACTCTTTCCAAGGCATTTCACCCGCCGGCGTTCCACATCGAGGCGGATCGGTCCAACATGCACCATGTTCTTTCCGTCGCCCGGCAAAAGCGGCTTGATGCGATTCACAAGTTTCTGCGCGGTGAACGGCAGAATCAACACGGCATCCGCAATATCCTTGCCGACCCTGGCTTCCTTTGCCAGGATAAGGATGATCGGATACTTTTCATTCCGATCCTTATCACGAATGGATTGGCAGATCCGCAGACCCGTGCTTCTTAAGGAAGCCGCATTCACCACAATCAGCGTTGGATTAATTTTTTCCAGCCGCGATACAGCCCGGCTGCCACTGTTCACCGCATGAACTTCAAAACCCTTCTTCTGCAATTCGTTTGCAAAAGAAGGGATGTCTGCGTATCTGCCTTCGACAACAAGTAGAGAAGAAGTAGACATTGGTTGAAGATCGCTGCAACAAGCAAGAAAACAATAATTGCCCGATGGTTAGTAAAGTGTTGCTCATTATACACCAATCTTAACAAAAGTTGTCAACCCAAAAGTACCACCCTGCCTCAGCTTGCATGGCATAAACGCAATTCGATGTTCGGCACGCATGGTTTCAAACACATGCACATCTCCACGATCCGCGCGGGAACAAAACCCGGTCAGGTCAAGCCTGCCGCGGCCCCCTTCCACTGCATTCCGGCAAAGCATTCACGCTGTGCTGACAACCCGTTGCTGCATTTCGTGCCGGCGCCAGAGAAGAATCCAGCTGACAACGGATGCGGATCCGGTTGTTGCTCGATCTGATCTCGGCCAGCCCGCGCCCGACATTGCGGGGAGGCCGCAATCACAGTGGCGATCCATGTCCGCTGCTGAGCGCTGCGAATAAAATAAGATAATGAGCCCGGTGGCGAGAAGAACGCGCCGGGCTTCAGCGCCTCAAGGAGCCGCATGGCCGGCCGCGCCGCGCGGCACGCCTGCCTCCTATTCAACGGCGTGCCCGGCGGATGGCTCCTTTTGGCCTGGCATTTGCGTTATACTCCAGTGATATTCTACGATTGGATCATCCCATGAAGCTCTCACCCACTGCTCAAAAAGTGCAGGATCTTCTGACTTCCCAAGGTTTCGACTGCAAAGTGATCGAGTTTTCCGAAAGCACGCACACCGCGCAGGAAGCCGCCGACCGCGCGGGCTGCACGCTCGGACAGATCATCAAATCGCTGATCTTCAAAGGCAGGGCGAGCAACAAGCCGATCCTGGTTCTGACCAGCGGCTCCAATCGCGTGGACGAAAAACGCATCAGCCAGTACGCGGACGAACCGATCGTCCGTGCCGATGCTGATTTTGTACGGGCGGTCACCGGCTTCGCGATCGGCGGGGTGCCTCCGCTCGGTCACGCGCAAAAAATGGAAACCTATCTGGATGAAGATTTGCTGGGGTATGGAACGGTGTGGGGCGCGGCAGGGACCCCGAATGCCATTTTCGAATTGAGGCCGGCTGATCTGATCAAGATGACAGGCGGAAAAATAGTCGGGGTCAAGCAGTGTTAGAAGACATCTACAACTTCCTGCCTCTCACGGACCGGCTTTTCAGCAGCGGCATGCCAACCGGAGCGCAGCTCAAGGACATCGCCCAGGCAGGGGTGGAAGTGGTCATCAATCTCGCCCTGCCGACAGCGGAGAAAGCCCTGCCCAATGAATCGGCACTGGTCGAGGCGCTGAACATGAAATACATTGGCATTCCCGTCGAGTGGGATCGTCCAACCGGCCAGGAGCTGCAAGAATTCATGGATGCGATGGACGCCCATCGGCATCAGAAAGTGTACGTCCACTGTCAAGCCAATTATCGCGCGACAGGTTTCATTGCTCTGTACCGCATTCAGCGCCTGGGATGGCCGACGGCGCAGGCCTTCCAGGACGTGCGGCGCATTTGGAATCCGGACGATTACCCGGTTTGGAAGGCATTCCTGGCGGATCATTTACCGAAATGAGACGGTTCGCATGTGCGTTGCTTGCGCTGAGCCTGAATTTGCTGGAGTGTACCCGAACTTTCAACGCCACCCCCACCGCCTCCGCTGACACGACGCACACGTTGACCTTCGGCGGCTTGCGGCGCACCTACCTTGTACACATTCCATCCTCCTATACCGGCAGTCAGGCGGTGCCGCTGGTCTTTGATTTTCACGGGGGATTGGGAAACGCAGCCAGCCAGATGCATACGAGTAATTTTGAAGCGCTGGCCGATGAAAAAGATTTCATCGTCGTTTATCCCAACGGCACCGGATGGCTTGGGGATAAACTGCTGACCTGGAACGGCGGAACGTGTTGCGGATATGCCGCGAAGAATGACATAGATGACGTCGGTTTCGTGCGTGCCAGCATTTCTGATCTTGAGTCCACCTACAAGATCGACCCCCGGCGCATCTATGCCACCGGGCTCTCGAACGGGGCCATCCTGTCTCAACGCCTGGCCTGTGAGGCGTCGGATATTTTCGCCGCGATCGCTCCCGTTTCAGGAACATTGAATTATCCCGGATGTCAGCCGGAAGAAGGGGTATCCATCATTGAATTCCATGGCACGGCCGACCAGCATCTTCCCTATGACGGCGGCATCGGCGACCGATCCCTGGCAGACGTATCATTTGCTTCGGTCAAAGACACGATCGACCGGTGGTTGAAATTCGATCAGTGTCCAACCGCCTCCCAGACCACTACCTTCGCGGATATTCAGCACGATACGTATTCGAATTGTGCCAAGGGGACCGCCGTGGAACTTTACACGATCATCGGCGGTGGACATGCCTGGCCCGGCGGGACGGGTCCGGCCTGGCCGGGCGGTGACCAGCCCACACACACCATTTCGGCAACCGACCTTATATGGGATTTCTTCGCCGCACATCCGAAGCCGTAGGGGCAGGACAGTTTTATAACCGTGGTATAATTTTTCCAACAATCTAGGTCCGCCAACCATGAGGCTCGTGGGTGTTGATCAAGATGCCTTGGCCGAATCTCTGACTGACAGCCTCTACCGCGATCCTGCTGGTAGAGGCTTTTTGCTGCCATCGGTTAAGGCCCGGGAGTGTTTCATCAGGATGGGTGATCGTCTGAAAGACGTGCGCGATCCCCGTCAGCGGGAGGGGCCGGAGATCAGACTGCGCACTTTTGAAAAGAGGCACTGGCCGCCAGAACCGCTGGACGGCGGAGACGAGCACGACCGGTGGTATCCAGACCGGCCTGCCTGCGCGCAGACCGCGGAAAACAGTTCGAGCGCCAGGTCAGGAACGGATCGGAGCGGATTGCGGAATGGGGCCCTTTGCGCGGGGTGCCGCAGGAAAATGAAAATCCTGCTTCTGCGGTCCGCGAGCAAATGCCGGTCAACCGGGCCAGCCGCCAGGGTGCCGGATCCTGAAGTTCAGCATTTAACCGAGATTGCGCTAGACTTTTAGCCACGATCTTCGGTGAATCAGAAAAGGAGAAATAAAATGTCTAAGATCGTATCTGTACACGCCCGCGAAATTCTCGATTCGCGCGGCAACCCCACGGTGGAAGTGGATGTCCTTTTGGAGGATGGCTCGCGCGGCCGGGCCGCTGTGCCTTCGGGCGCCTCCACCGGAGTTCACGAAGCGCTCGAACTGCGCGACAACGATAAAAAGCGATTCGGGGGCAAAGGCACGCTCAAGGCGGTGGGCAATGTCAATGGACCGATTGCCAAGGCCCTGCCCGGGAAAGAGGCGGGGGATCAGGCCGCAATTGATAAGACGATGCTGGATTTGGATGGGACGCCCAACAAATCCAAGCTTGGGGCGAACGCGATCCTGGGAGTCAGTCTGGCCGTCGCCCGCGCCGCATCCAATTCGGAGCGTAAGCCGCTCTACCGCTACCTGGGGGGAGACTCCGCCCGAACATTGCCCGTGCCGATGTTCAACATCCTGAACGGCGGCGTACACGCCAACTGGCAGGGGACCGATTTTCAGGAATTCATGATCGCTCCCGTCGGCGCGCCCAATTTCCGCGAGGCCCTGCGTTGGGGAAGTGAAGTCTATCAATCGCTCAAGGGCGTATTGAAATCCGGCGGCTACTCGGTCGGCGTGGGAGACGAAGGCGGTTTTGCCCCGGCCCTCAAGAAGAACTCGGACGCGGTCGACTTGATCTTGAAAGCCATCGAGAAGGCCGGCTACAAGCCCGGCGGGCAGATCGCGATCGCGCTCGATCCGGCCTCCAGCGGTTTCTACGAAGACGGCAAATACAACCTGCGGACCGAGAATCGCAAGGCGACATCTTCCGAAATGGTGGCATTGTATTCCGAATGGGCGAATAAATACCCCCTGGTCGTGCTCGAAGATGGCCTGGCCGAGGATGATTGGGATGGCTGGAAATTGCTCAATCAGAAATTGGGGAAGAAGATCGAACTCGTGGGCGATGATTTGTTTGTGACCAACGTTGAACGCATCGCACGCGGCATCAAAGAGAATGTCGCCAACGCGGTCCTGATCAAACTGAATCAGATTGGAACTCTGACAG
>DATJBI010000096.1:0-16257 GCA_035515435.1 Anaerolineales bacterium | reverse complement strand
AATCTGAGTATACTTTCCAAAGTGGTGGCTGGGATCGCCCTCCTGGTGCTCCTGGTGTCTTGCGCACCCGCGGCAACTCCTGCGCCGGCCCCGACTGCCGCACCCGCTGCCACCGCTGCACCGACGGCTGTGCCTGCAACTCCGACCATGGGTAAGGCACAGGACGTAATTACCTGGTGGGAGTACGACCAGAACAACACGGACCCCAAAGCCGACGAGCATGTGGGAAACTTTGATCTGGCGAAAGCGATCCCGCTTTTTAACAAGGCGTTTCCGGGTCAATGGAACTGGGTGAACGTGCCGGTGGCCTTCGACCAGAAGGACGCCCAATTGATCGCCGCCGTGCAGGCGGGTGGGCAGGTCCCGGATGTCTTCGAGGCCACGTACAGTATTAACACGTTCGTCCAGCATGGCACGCTTCAGGATCTGACCGATTGGGCCAAGGCTCAGAGCTGGTTTGCCGCGATGGATCCCAGTGCGCTTAAGGCCTGTACCGGCCCGGACGGCAAGCTCTATTGTATCCCCCTGGTCACACGGCCCCAGCTCGTTTATGTCTGGAAGGATCGCTTCCCGAACGGCTTCCCGACCTCACCCGATGACTTCATGACGCAGGCTGCGGCCTTGAAGGCCAAAGGGTTCTATGCCATGTCCTACTTTGGTTCGACCGACAACAACGGCGATGGGATCACGCGCGGCATGGATACGGTGCTGCAATCCTTCGGCGGAGGCCTGGATGACGGGCACGGCAAGATGCTGCTCAACACGCCTCAGAACATGGCGGCCATTACATTCATGCGCACGATTGTGGCCGACGGCTATGTTCCGGAGATCGCATTTGCCGGCGGGTTCCAGGAAGAATCAGCGTTCAACGATTCTTCGGCCGGTTCCTTCCCGACCAGCCTGAACGGCTACCTGTTCATGAACCCGCTTACGGCACCCAGCGGCAAGAAATACAACCTGGGCAACGAGAACGATTTCCTGAATGCCGTTACAGCCGGCGATATTTACCTGTCCCCATTCTTCTCGGCCGTTGCGGGCCAGAAACCAGGCTGCAATATCGATATTACCGGCCTGGCGATTCCCGTGGGAGCAACAAACCTCGACGGAGCGCACGCTTATATTAACTGGCTCCTGTCCGCTGAGGAGAACGCCAGCTTTGTGGCCGCCCTGGGCGGCTTCCCGGCATTGACAACGTCCCAATCGGACCCATTGTTCCAGCAGGCCTATTACACCGAGGCGAGCAAGGTGCTGACGCAGGAGTCCTGCAAGCCGTGGTTTGGCTCGTTGGTAGATCCGGCAGCTGCGCAGCCAATTGCCATGACTGTGCTCTATCAGCTGATCAAGCAGAACCCGAACGCCGACATGGCCGCAGCATTGACCTCGGCGCAAGACCAATACAATTCAACTCACTAGGCGGCCTTTCCTGCGCCCGTCTCTTTATTAGGTGTGTGGGCAGGGTGGCAAGGGATCTTCCTTGCCACCCTGCAGACTATTATTATCTGTTTATCATTTTGATTTGATAGGATAGGATATATCATGGAACAGGCCCGGCGGCTCCCTCTTCAGAAGAAACCTCCGCAATGGTTGCGTAATTCCCTGCCCTTTTGGTTGATTCTGCCTACTGCAATCGTCCTGTTTGCCATCCAGGTCTACCCGTTCCTGTACACGATCTGGCTCAGCCTGGAGCAGCGCAAGCCGACGGGATGGGTGTTTGTCGGGTTGAAGAACTTTACACAACTCTTTGCAACGACCCTGTTCGGCGAAAGCGCCGGCCTGACGGTCGTTTTTCTTGTGCTGTTTGTGGCCCTGACGCTGGGGACAGGATTTCTCATCGCATACCTGCTGAGTCGGAACATCAGTTTTACAGGCTTGTATACGACGCTGCTGTTTATCCCGTGGGTTCTTTCCGACATCATCAGCGGCGAGGTCTTCCGTCTGCTGGTTCTGCCCTCCTACGGCGTCCTGTCCGGTTACCTGCAAAATCCCAAGATATTTCCGCCGCACGGCTTATCTGTTTTAACGGCCCCACCCCCCAATCCGTGGATCGGAAGCTTCCCCTTTCCCCCTTCGCCGGCCCTGGTCCTGCTCATCCTTGCCACGACCTGGCGCGCCCTGCCTTTTATCACCCTCCTGCTGCTGGCTTCCATCCAGATGATCCCGAAGGAGGTCATTGAAAGCGCCCGGATTGACGGCGCCAACAGCCTGCAGGCGATCTGGTACATCATGCTTCCCATCATGCGCCCCACGGTGGTGGTTGCAATTTTCAGCCTGACCCTGAGCGGGATGAACGGGGTCGGGATGATTTTCAGCCTGACCGGAGGCGGCCCGGGGACAGAAACCGAGATCATGCCCTGGCTGCTCTATTCCATAGGTTGGCTGCAGGTTAATTTCAACTGGGCGGCGGCCCTGGCGCTCCTGATCGGGGTCATCAATCTGCTGCTGATCATCGGCACGCTGAGGGCCACGCGGCTGGAGGAAGCCAATGGCTGAAAAGTCCGGGCGCAGCCCGCGCAAAAATCACTGGCTGATCCACTGCGTGCTCATCCTGATCTGCCTGGGGATGATGTTCCCGATCGTCATCGCCATCATCGAATCCTTCAAGCTTCCGCAGGATATCCAGCGCAACCCCCCCACGCTTCTTCCATGTGACACCCCCACCCAGGCCTTCAACCTGGGCGCCTGTCGTTGGTCCATCAACGGTTACCAGCGGGTGCTCTCGATCGAGCCGGACGCAAAATCGCCTTTTGGTTTTGATATCAAAGGGACCCTGATCAGCGTTTACCTGGGCAATACGTTGTTGTATGCCGTCTCGGCCTCGATCCTGGTGGTCCTGCTGGCCGCCGCCTCAGGTTACGCATTTTCCCGCTTTAATTTCCGGGGCAAGAGAGCGATGATGACCGCCATCATCGCGATCACCGGCGTGCCGCTGCTGACCAACCTGCTGGGCCTTTACCAGATGGGCGTAGTCATCCGCAAGTCGGGATTTCCCTATGATGACCGGGCCTTCCTGATCATCGTTTACGTCGGCATGTTCCTGCCGCTCAGCGTATGGATCGCCAAGGGTTTCTTCGATGCCATCCCGCGTGATCTGGATGACGCCGCCCTGATCGACGGCTGCAGCCGCATGGGCGCGCTCTTTCGTGTGATCATGCCCCTGACGGTACCGGGCCTGGTGGCGATCTTCCTGTTGACGTTCGTCAATGTCTGGAATGAGTTCCTGGCCGGCTATCTACTGGTCAGCCAGAACCAATATAAACCGGTCATGTACGGTCTCTATAATTTCCTCGGCGAGAACCTCATCAATCTCCAGGTCATCGGCGCGGCCTGCATCCTGATCTCGCTGCCGGTCATCGTTCTTTTCCTGTTCTTCCGGCGCAGTTTCTTTGAGGCCATGGTTGAAGGCGCGATCAAGGGATAGCGATCGTCCAGCCGCCTTCATCCTTCAACCGAAAGCAGCGCTCGTGATTGATGCAGCCAGGCGGGTCCCGCGCGGCGGGGCCGCTCATTTTGGCCGTGAGAGGCGATCGGATCTGCGGAGGCGGAAGTGGTAAGGGAGCCGGTGGGATGGGATGGGCAGTACTTTTGATGTGATCGTGGTTGGAGGGGGCTACATTGGAAGTTCGGTCGCCTGCCACCTGAGCAGGGCGGGGTTGAGGACGGCCCTGCTTGACCAGGGCGGTTTTGCGGCAGGGGCCTCGCGGGCCAATTTCGGCAATATCCAGATCCAGGACCTGGAATTGAACAAGAGTTTCGATATGATCCGGACGGCCAGCACCCGCTTTGAGAAGTTGGAGGCGGAGCTGGACCGGAAAGTGGGGCTGCGCCGCCTCGGGTCTCTTTTATTGATCGAGAACGAGCAGCAGTGGAAGCTCATGGAAACGAGGCTGGAGGCCCTGCACCTGGGCGGCATCCCTTCAGAGCTGGTGGCCGCCCGGCGGCTGGGGGAATTGGAACCTTTGATCGATCCTTCCCCTCTTTTGGGAGCTCTCTACCATGCCCGGGAAGGGCAGGTGGATCCCTTTCTGCTGATAAATGCATACCTGGTCCAGGCCCGTCGTCGAGGCTTGCAGGAGTTTTACTTTACCGAGGTGACCGGCTTCAGCGTGCATGGCGGCCGTCTGCAGGGGGTGCTGACCTCCCAGGGGCGCTTCAGCACCGCGCAGGTCGTTCTGTGCACTGGGGCCCATACCCGCCGGCTGGGGATGCTATTGGGCCGGGAATGGGATATTCCATATGTCCTCGGCCAGGCGATGGTGACCGAGCCGATCCGGCCGATCCTTCATAACCACATTTCCTCCGCATCCTTTTTTGAGCAGGCCGGGGCAGGCAATGCAGAAACGATCGGAGTGGGACTTGCGGTCAGTCAGTCCCACCAGGGGCAGATGCTGTTGGGCGAAGCGCTGGTCGCAGCGGATGCCTTCCAACGCCAGGTGCCCAGGCGAGCCCTTGGGGTCATGGCAGAGTGTGTCTTGCGCCACTTCCCATCATTTTGCAGCTTACGCGTCCAGCGAAGCTGGTCGGCGCCCGTGGCCTATACCTCGGATTCCTGCCCCTGGCTGGGGCCGGTCCAGGGCATAGAAGGGTTGTTGATCGCCACGGCCTTTCGTTCGACGGTGATCGTCACGCCGTTGATCGGCGAGACGGTGGCTCAGTTGGTAACAAGCGGAAAATGTGATTTAATCATTGATGATTTCCTGCCGGAAAGGAATCGAGGTCATGCGCAGTAAACGATCCAAGGCTACATTGCCTGATGTGCAACACAGACGGCCCATCCAGATCCACGTTGACGGGAGGCCGGTCGAGGCGTATGAAGGAGAGACCGTGGCCGCTGCCCTGTTGGCTGCGGGGATCCGCACTTTCCGTTTGAGCCGAAAGAACAAGGAACCGCGCGGCATCTTCTGCGGAATGGGCGTCTGCTTCGAATGCCTGGTGACCATAGATGGAGTACACGACCTCCAGGCCTGCCTGACAGGAGTGGCGGAGGGGATGCAGGTTGAGACATGCCGGGAATTAGGGTTATGAGTGAAACGTTTGAATTGGCAGTGATTGGGGCGGGCCCGGCGGGGATGGAAGCGGCCATCGCGGCCTCAGAAAAGGGTGTCAGGACCGTCATCATAGACGGCCTGCCGCGGGAGGGCGGTCAATATTACCGCAAACCCCCCGCAGCCCTCGCCCTGCCCCGGACGACCGGCGTGGAGAGGGAAGGCAGCCTCTTATCCGAACGCCTGGCAGGCACGCGGGCGGTACAGATCTTTAACGCCCTGGCCTGGGGCGTCTTTAAGAATGAAGAAGGAGAAGGCTACTCGGTGGGGCTCTATGGGTCGGACGCCCCCAAGTGGGTCCATGTCCGCACTTTGGTCATCGCGAGCGGTGCCTACGACACCTCCGTTGCCTTTCCGGGTTGGACCCTGCCCGGTGTAATTACGAGCGGAGCAGCCCTGATCCTGGCCAAATCCCAGCGTGTGGCGCCCGGCCAGCGGGCCCTGGTGGCGGGGAGCGGACCACTTCTGCTCCCTGCGGCAGCTTGTTTGATCAAGGCGGGTGTAGAGCTGGCAGGTGTGTATGAATCCACGCGGCTCTTCCCGAAAGGCATCCGCTACGCTCCGATCCTGCTGGGTCAGTGGCAACGCATGCGGGAGGCCGTGCAATACCTCAGCCTGCTCGCCCGCACTCGGGTGCCCTACAGGACAGGCTGGTCGATCCTCGAGGCACGCGGCAGCGAGCAGGTCGAGGAGGCATTGGTCGCCAAAGTGGATCCCAGCGGCGTCCCGCTCGAGGGCAGCGTCCGCACCGAACGCGTGGACACGGTTGTTTGCGGCTTCGGGCTTACCCCGAACACCGGCTTGGCGCGCATGATCGGGTGCAAAATGGAATATCAGCCAAATAAAGGCGGCTGGGTGCCCCTGCGTGATCCAATGCTCGAAACCAGCCAGAGGGGTGTCTATGCGGCCGGCGACGGGGCCGGGATCGGCGGAGCGGAGTGTGCGCGCCTGGAAGGAAGGCTGGCGGGCACCGCCGTTGCGGTCCGGACCGGTCACCTGGGCGGGGCGGAAGCTGTAAGAGCTCTTGGAAGGATCACGCCCAGGTTGGCCCGGGCGCGCCGATACGGTGAAATGTTTGGGGAACTCTTTCCGCCCAAACCAGGCTGGTCGTCGCTGGGGCGCGCGGAAACCCTGCTCTGCCGCTGTGAAGATGTCAGCTTGAAGGATATCCGGGCCGCGATCGCAGACGGGGCACGTACCATAGGCGAGGTCAAGATGATCACGCGGGTGGGGATGGGCAACTGTCAGGGGCGGATGTGTGAACGGCCCGTCGCGGGGGCGATCCTGCAGGCCCTGGGCCCGCAAGGGGCCAGCCCTGATTCCGTGGGAATGTATTCCATCCGGCCCCCACTCTATCCCCTGCCCATCGGTTTTTTTGCCGAGGCCGGGCCGGACGAGCCCGAACCTGCAGGGGGAGCGCCGGATGGTTTTCTCTCGAAGACCGATACGTAAACCGGTTATATGCCGTCAAGGTGACGCTATGGAAGGTTTTTAATTTTATTACGGAATACAAAAACCCAGCTTCAAAACCAGACCGACAAGGCGTTCCTAGCCCCACCGCGGAGGCGTGTTGGCAATACAGCCGCAGGGACTTCTGCGCGCCGCCCACGCGCGTTCTGTGCGCCAAGCGGGAGTAGTTTAGAAGTCATGGCGCGGCGCTTATATTGCCAACGAGACGCAAGGGATGGCCTTGACCTGGCGGGCTGGGAGAAACAAAGTCCCTTAGACTGTTAGTAGGGACTTTGGGAACGTAGCAAGGGTTTTCGGACATCTGCTGACTAAATCACGCTGTCTTGGCTGGCGCTTAGACTTGAAGACTCGCCTAGCGCTCAAAGAAATACACACCATCCGCAAATTTCCAAATTCTATAGTACTCCGAAGCTGCCAAGTAGCATGCCAAAGGTAATGACTTATCTTTATCGTAAATGATATACCCAAACTCATCGTCCATTCCGACCACTCCCTCAACTCCCACAAGCAGTATCTTGTTGTCTTGCTCAATTTCTACCCAAGAACCAAGTTCTCGTATCGATGGTGGTATTTCCCCATCTGCCGGGTACTCATTTGGCGATCTTAGCAGAGTATAGCCATCCACTCTGATCTGGTCTGCGCCACCAGCCAGTATCATTCTCGACCATCCGCCAACGACAAGTGAGTTTCCCCGCTTCAGACCGTTATATGACAATCCAAGGGGGGACATGAGAACCCATATCAAAGGAAAAATGACAAGCGGTGCAAAGGCAAATCTTTTTTCTTTGTCTGCCCAATCGGCACCAATGATTTTTACAAAGAATGCCAGATAGAATAGGGTCGCTAATCCGAAGGCAATGTCTGGAAAATAAAATCCTAAATCCCCTGGCAAGAGCAATGTAACGACAAAAAGCGTCCAATCGATGGGTAGAAAGAAAAATCTGGCAATCAAAGGATTGACAATCTCGAACCAGGAAGAAAGAAAAGGCTCAAAGAGATAGAACAAGCCAGCGAGAATATAAACAGCAGGGATAAAGCCTGTATGCTTTGCGATTTTCATTGGTTGTGACGGCCGCCCAACGGGGGGCGTGAGCCTCCGCCCAGGATCGGTGAATAGCAAATCAATTATAGACTCGAAATGGATTTCATGCGGTCGGCTCCACGCGATGTTGGGCGGGTCAGCAGGCCGCCTGATGCATGCGCGGGGGTCCCCGGTCACGGGCACCGCGCGGGCCAGGCGGCCCACCCCCACTACTGAATGAAGAATACGATAATCAACGCGATAACCGTTATAATAAGCAAGCCCAATCCTGAAACGATAGTAAGCGCCGAGGTCCAATCTGGATTTACACGATTTACAGCCCGAATCCCGAAAAATGTTTCGGAGATAGCCACGAGCGTGGGAATCGAGGGCGCGACTGAGACCCTAATTCCATCTCTAAATGTCCAGAATGCAGCTGCCGGTATATCTCGCGCAAGGGTTATAGCCAAAAGGATTAAGCAAACCACGCCTAGCCCGGCTCCAAGTTTCGAATTTAGAGTAGTAGCAAAATGCACATTTATCAGGTGGTTATGGATAACCAGATCAAGCACGTTATGAAATATTTACTTAATAACTTTTGGATTTTCATTGTCACCTATAGAGAACTCTATTTGACGTTATTAGAATTGTCTACGGGCAGATATTTATACGTGATGGCAATCACAGCGGATATGAGCAATATTAAGAATGTTCCGACAATTTCCCAAATCTGAACTCTGACTCCCAAATCATAAGGCCAGATTCCCATCATCAGGACAAAAACGAAGGTCAGTATTGTAACTATTGTAACTAGTATGAACCAAATAGAAAATAATATTATTCCCCTTACATACCCCGAATGCGGGTGTATCTTAGCTATACCTATAATTCGAGGTTCCACTGAGGCTATGACTGCCGTCGCTAAGATCGCTACCAACCACAGATCAATCGCATCTTGAGTTCCTGGTGCTGATTCTTCATGCAATAGCCACACATAATAACTTTGAACAATCGTAAAGTAAAATAGCGACGAAATAAAGCCAATCGCCAAAATTTTCTGTATTTTCATGGTTGAACTCTTGTTGTTATGGCGTATTTAGATAATATGGCAAAATAGGAAGATGCATTTGACATTTTAGTACTTTCGTCCGGCGCACAGCGTCTGAACGAACGGTGTAGCGTGAGCCGCCGCCCAGGATCGGTGAATAGCAAATCTATTATAGACGCGAATTTAACTTCAGGTGGTCGGCTCACGCTGTACTGGCAGCCCACCCCCACTACTGATAGAGGGGTGGAGATTTGCAATGATTCCGCTATTGACAAAGGGGTTGACAGCGGAAATCCACCCGGATCAAGGGTGCTTGCGCAGAGTGCTTGAGCCGACGGTTGGCCTTCCAGCTTTCCTCTTCGCCCGGGATTTGGGAACGCTCGTCCGAGTCGAAGCCGTGCGGCGGCTTCCGGCTTTCACGATCCGGCTCCTGGCCAGGTCTACCGCCACCCGATCGTAATTGATTCCCAGCTTCGGCGAGTTGAAAGAAATGGTCAACAGTTTGCTGGTGCCGGACATATCGACGCTCAGGGTAAGATAACCAAATTGGACCACGGGATCAATTTCCATCGTCACGTCATCCACCGTGTAGGGGGCAGCCGGCACCTTGACCATGGGCGGAGTGGCAGAATAGCCGCCGCTCCCCGAAACAAGATAGGGGATCTCGCGGTTCGCAACGCGGCGCGTGAAGCGCTGATAGAGGTGGGCGTGGCCCGATAGAACGGCGTCCGGCCAAAGCCCCGCGGACTGGCACGCCCTGTCAATATCCTGGAAGAGACCGACCGTTCCGCCATGTTTCGCATCGACGGATACCGGTGGATGATGGGTCGCGATGATCACCGCGCGTTGACCCCCCTCGCGCAGGGGCCTGAGGCGGGTCAATTCATCCTGCAGGAATTGAAGCTGTTCATCGCTGACCGGATACCTGCCGCCCTGCGACGAGATCACGCCCGGGCCTTCGAGCACATTGGTATACAGACCAATGATCGAAACGAACGGCGCATCCAGCGTGAAATAAACAGCGGGCTGCGTCATGACGCTTCGCATCAGACCGCCCGCGTCCGGTGAACGGGCCGGTTGACCGGCGCAGAAATTCTGCAGGAACGCCTGAAGCGTCTGACCGTTTGCAGCGTGCAGGACTCCATCATGGTTTCCGGGGATGGCAAAGATGGGACGGTCGTAGGCGCGGTACGGCTCGTAGAACTGGTCATAATAATATTGGCTCTCGCCGAAATAATAGACCACGTCGCCCAGATGGAAGAAGAACGCCGGGGCGTCCGGGCCGCCGCGGCGCAGGTCGGCCGCCATCATATCGGCCACGGATGCTTCGGTCGCAGGTCCCGACGATTTGGCGGCTCCCGTGTCGCCGACCGCGTGGAAGGCAATTTTGCCGGCCGCCTGGATGGATCGAATAAATGGATCGTCGAGCACGTCCGACAGATTCATGCGCGGCGGTTTCAAGCGGGGTGCCGGGATGGGCAGAATTTGATCCTGGTGCTGCTTGTAATAGGGGGAGTTGTAATACTGATCGCTGGTGTTGTCCACTTTAAAGCGGACTTCATCGGCGCCGGCCTGTTGTTCACCGAAAAGGCGGCCGCTCTTACCAATAAGGTTCGGCATTTGATTCTCCTCTCGTGTATCCAGGAAAGTCTTCGGCTGCTGTGGCAAGTATCGCATGATTCGCGTTCAAAATCAATATTGCGCAGCGCCTTGGCCTGCAAGAAACCAGCGGGCTCGGCTGTGCCATTCGACCTGAAGGTACGGCACGGATCGCCTTAGAACACCGAAGTTTCCGAGCAGGGTCAGGAGTTGTTCACTGTGGCCAGGCTTGCCAGACGTATCAAAAAGATCAGGGGGCCGGCGCGATCCTGTCGCTTGCTCAAAGCCTTCCCAATTCCCGGACCCATTCCTGGATCGTCCTCCACTGTATGTTTCGGAGCATGCGCGGCATGGGTTCACTTTCTGCAACGTCAAAATAGACAGCCTCTGGCAAAACCCTGCCCAACGCGGAAATCGTTCGTCGAGTTCCGTTCCCGAGCCACCATTTTGATCGCCACCGTTTCCGATCAGCGGCGGGAGCACCCTGGGTCAATCCGGCCATCCGTCTGCAGGCTGCCCCGGCCGCCTCGCGCGAGGGGCCGCGCCGCCGCCTGGCCTCCCCGATCGAAAGAAATGGTAATTGGGACCTACCCAATTTTGGGTGGAGGCCCTAACCAAAAATGATCAGACCGCCTGCCCGGGCGGTCTTCTTTTTGGTGAGGCCGAAATTGCCCATCCTCACCATGACAACGGATCATGACCCTGCTATGGTTAAGGCGGTCTGATGAGGAAGAAATTCGGTGCCGGGAGCCATTTGACGGAGTCCCCGCCGCCCTTCCTGTCCAGCCGGCCAGGCAAATACCCTCCCGTTGACCGAGGCCATGGTCATTTCCAGCGTATAGGATGTAGTGAGAAAACCTGTAGAGGAGGATCTACATGAAAATCGGTAAAATCCTTTCCTTTATTCTGCTCGCGGCGGCTCTGGCTGCCTGCAGTTCAACTACTGCCGGCAAGGCTGTGCCCACCGTCGTTCCAACCGTAAAGCCCGGCACCACCACCATCGCGCAGGGGCGATTGGAGCCCATTCGTTACGCGGAGATCGCATTGGACGCCAGCGGCCTGGTGAGCGAAGTAACGGCCCATGAAGGCGATTCGGTCGTGGCTGGCCAGATCATTGCCAGGCTGCAAAGCGATCAGGCCCAAACTCTGGAAGGCGCACAGGCTAGGGCCTCCCAGCGGCTGAGCGCCGCCTATCAGGCTCTGCGCGACGCGCAGTACACGCTTGACAACTTCGATGTTCCCTCGGACCTCGCCGACCTGACCCCGTCCGAGGCGGTATCTCAAACTCTCGACAAGCTGAACGCGGCCCGGGATGCCTATGAACCCTATAGGTATATCTACTACGATAATAAATATCAGGATCTCAACCTCAGCGATCCAAAACTCTATAAGCTTGCCTCCAATCACGTCAATGCCGGGGCGCTCGAGGCAAAAAAAGCATTGGATGATGCCTGGGCGAAGTATCGCCGGGCGGTCCAGTGGATGGGCCTCGAGACGGACCTGGAAACGGCCCAGACGAATCTGGATCAGGCGCAGAAGGATAATGCCGGTCTGCAGGATGCCTCCTTCGCCGAAGATACGGCGGGCACCCGCGCCGCGCTGGCCAACGCCGAACTGCGCGCGCCCTTCGGCGGCACGATCACGAATCTGGACCTCAAGCTGGGTCAGTTTGCGGCTTCGGGCCAGCCGGTGCTCACGATCGCCGACCTGTCGAATTGGCTGGTCAAGACCACCGACCTGACCGAAATCGATGTGGTCAACGTCAAAGAGGGCCAGCAGGCCGAAATCACGCTGGACGCGCTGCCGGACGTCACCCTGAAGGGCAATGTGCTCACGATCAGCCAGGCCTATTCCGAAAAGCAGGGCGATATCGTTTACGAAGTCACGATCCTGCTCACCGACAAGAATCCGGCCATGCGCTGGGGCATGACCGCGGAAGTCAGTTTCATCCGGTAGTTTCTCCTTCCATGCCCCGATCGCTGCCCGCATTCGATCCCCCATTGCGATGCAGCCCGGCGCTGGAGCCATACAGCCGAGGGTCCCCATGTTCACTCTCCGTTCAGTGAAAGTCAGCCAAGCGAAGCCGGACAGCTGTGACGAGCGTCCCATGATCGATCTGCGCGGGGTGGATAAATATTACAAGAGCGCGGCCGGCGACTATCACGCCCTCAAGAGCATCGACCTGCAGATCAACTCCGGCGATTTCGTCAGCATCATCGGCAAATCGGGCAGCGGCAAGAGCACCCTGCTCAACATGATCGCGGGCATCGATCGCCCCACCTCCGGCGAGGTCTGGGTCGACGGCACGGCCATTCACGAGCTGAACGAGAATCAGCTGGCTGTCTGGCGCGGGACGCACCTCGGGATCATCTTTCAGTTCTTCCAATTGCTGCCCGGCCTCAGCCTGCTCCAGAACGTCATCCTGCCGATGGACCTGGCGGGCAGGTACTCCGGACGCGAGCGGCGCAGACGCGCCGAGCATTTGTTGGAAATCGTCGGCCTGGCCGATCACCGGTACAAATTGCCGAGCATGATCTCCGGCGGGCAGCAGCAGCGGGCCGCCATGGCGCGGGCCCTGGCGAACGACCCGCCCATCATCATTGCCGATGAACCCACGGGCAACCTGGACTCCAAAACGGCAGAATCGATCTTCGCATTGTTCAATGACCTCGTGAACGACGGCAAGACCGTCCTGATCGTGACGCACGACAGCGGCCTTGCCAAGCGCACCCAGCGCACGGCACTGATCGCGGACGGCGAGATCGTGAATGAATACATTGCCCGGGCCCTGCCGACCCTCAGCCACGACCAGCTGATCCAGGCCACCCGCACGGTTCAGCCCCGGCGGTACGCGCCCGGCGCGATGATCCTGACCGAAGGCAAGGACAACGACAAATTCTATATTGTGGCGAAAGGCACGGTGGACATCTTCCTGCCGCGGCCCAATCAATCGGACGTGGTCATCCTGCAGTTGGGGCCGGGCAAATATTTCGGCGAGATCGCATTCTTCCACGATCGCCGGAGTCGCGCCTCCGTGCGCGCCGCGGACAGCGGCCCGGCGGACGTGCTGGCCCTCCGCTATGATCAGCTCAATGAACTGCTGGAGCAGTCCGAAGTCACGCGCCAGGCCCTGCAGGAAGCCGCCGACCGCCATGCGCAGGAAAACATCGAGCGAAGAATGAAGGCCTGAGATGGGCGTCATCTGGCAAAAGGTCTGGTTCGATCTCTGGCACAACAAGACGCGCACGCTCCTGGCGGTGTTGAGCATCGCGGCGGGCGTCTTCGCGGTCGGCGCCATCTTCGGCATGAGCGACCTGCTGCTCACGGACATGGATGAATCCCACCGGGCGGTGCTGCCCGCTCACATCGACGTGCGTTTGGATGAACCGGTCGAGCGGGACGTCCTGCTCAACCTGCGGAGCGTGCCTGGCGTCGAGAATGTCGATCCATACAACTCGGTCAGCGTGCTCTACAAGGTCCATCCGGACGACACGCAGTGGCGGCCGGGCGTGATTCAGATGCGGGACAATTTCAATGCGCAGATATACGAACTGCTGCAGCTGCGGGCAGGACACTGGCCGGCCCAGAAGAACGAGATCAGTGTGGAGCGGATGGCCGCCCAATTCCTCAACGTGCAGATCGGGGAAACCATCACGTTCAAGATCAACGACCGCGAACGGACCTTCCCCATCACCGGCCTGATCCGCCATCCGTTTGTGCCGCCGCCGCAATTTGAGGACCTGGCATTCTTCTTCATGAACGGCGACGGCCTTGAGCGTTTCGACATTCCGCTCGGCCAGTTCAACTCCTTCTACGTGCGCGTCACGCCCTACAGCCCGGACTACGCCAAGGAGGTCGCGACCCGGATCAAGGACAAGCTGGCCAAACAGGATATCCGCGTGGCCGCCTTTCTGTATGAAGATCCGAACAAGCATTGGGGCCGCAGTTTCTTCGACGGCATCACCTGGGTGGAGGAACTGGTAGCGTTGATCTGCGTGGTCATCAGCGCGGTCCTGATCTACAACACGCTCTCGAACCTGATCACGCAGCAGACCAATCAGATCGGCATCCTGAAGGCCATCGGCGGGCGGACCGCGACCATTGTTTCGATCTATCTGGTCAACGCCCTGATCTACGGCGCGCTGGGGTTGATCATCGCCCTGCCCCTGGGCGCCCTCGTGGCCTCGAAGCTCACCGGCGTGTTCCTGGGCTTGTTCAACATTGATTACACGCGCTTTGAGGTCTCGCAGCAGGCCGTCATTTTTCAACTCGTCTCGGCGCTGGCCGCCCCGCTGCTGGCGGGCCTGCCGCCGACGCTGCAGGGTGCCGGGATCACGGTCCGGGAAGCCATCGCCAGTTATGGTCTGGGCGGAGATTTTCGTTCCGGCCGGCTCGACCGCCTCGTGGAAGGCATCGGTCAGCACCTGCTGCCTTCCTACTATGCCACGGCCCTGGCCAATCTGCTCCGCCACAAAGGACGGCTGATCCTCACCCAGCTCGTGCTGGTTGCGGCCGGGGGCGCGTTCCTGATGGTGATGAGCCTCAATTCGTCCATTGCCCTGACGCTGGATAATTTCTTTGCCCGCGAGAAATACGATACCGAGATCGATTTCCGAACCAACGCAAGGGCCGCCGAGGTCCTGGCCATGGCCCAATCCGTGAGCGGGGTCGAAAAGGCCGAACTGCGGCTGGTGCAGCCGGCCAGCATGTTTGTGGCCGGGCAGCTGGTGAAGGAGGCCGGGATCGGCACCTACATTCGCGGCATACCCGCCGACAGCGATTTTTACAAACCGCTCATGGTGGCCGGGCGCTGGCTGGAGAGCGGAGATGGCCGCGTGGTGGTCTTGTCGCGGGACACGGCCGAGAAGAACCATATTCAGCTCGGCGATCTGGTCACGCTTGACCTTGGCGAAATGGGCAAGGACAAGTGGCAGGTCATCGGACTGTACGAGCCCGTGTTTGTGGGCGGTTTCAACTCAGATACGATCTTTGCGCCGCAGCAGGCCCTGTTCCAATCGACCAAAAAATATGATCAGGGAACGGTGCTGCTCGTGCGCACCGCGTCACACGGGGCCGGCTTTGCCGCCGCCGTGACGGACGATCTCAAAAACCTGTTCGACGCGCGCAACCTGAAGGTCACCTCCAGCCAGGTCCAGACCGACCTGCGCAAAACCAATGAATGGCAGTTCAGCACGGTCACGGACATGCTGATGGCCTTATCGGTGATCGTTGCCATCGTGGGCGGCATCGCGCTGATGGGCGCGCTGTCCATCGGCGTGATCGAACGCACCAAGGAGATCGGCGTGCTGCGCGCCGTGGGCGCCCGCTCAAGCACCGTGCTGGGAATCTTCATCATGGAAGGCATCCTGCAGGGACTGCTGAGCTGGCTGATCGCCCTGCCGCTCTCCTATTTTCTGAGCCCGTTCGCGGCCAGTGCCATGGGGCACGCCATGTTCGGCGCGACGCTGGATTATCAGTACAACTGGAATGCGGTGCTGCTCTGGCTGGGAATGATCCTCGCGATCTCGGTCCTGGCGTCGGTGGTGCCGGCGCAGCGCGCCTCCCGCCTGACGGTGCGAGACACGCTGGCCTACGAATGAAGCCGCGAGGGCTCCGGCGCGCGGAGCCTCATGGTGGAACACAGACCTCCCCGTCCCCTGTTTCAAGATCCGCATTCAGAACCCGTCGATCGAATGCGCGAGGAAATTCATCCTGTGTTCTGCGCTGGACCGCAAAGATCCATCCGCTCCATATGCGTCGGGGTGGCAATACGTGTTTCCAGCGAATGGTTTCTCAAAAGACCCGAGAAGCGGTCATCTGCGCCGGCATCATATTTTTGAAACGAGCTTACAAAAGGCGATCAAGGGGGCGGGACGCGCGGCGGGGATTGCGAAACCTGTCACACCGCATGTGTTTCGTCATTCCTTCGCCACGCGATGGCTGGAACTCAATTATGATATTCGCACGATTCAGGCCTTACTCGGTCATAAGGATGTCAAGACAACCATGATCTACACCCATGTAATTTTGAATGGGAGCGGCGTGATTTCGCCATTGGATAGCAGTGCGCAGGAGAT
>DATJBI010000095.1:0-6531 GCA_035515435.1 Anaerolineales bacterium | reverse complement strand
TCAATGGCCGGGCAACCGTTATCCGGCACGGAGCAACTTCACCCGCTTCTCTTTGACATCCAGACTCCCGATCTTCCAGCCGGCATTTGACCAGGCGCGCTTGTTGATATGGTTGCCCTCTTTCTCATGGTCCCACCATCGCCGGTCTTCAAACGCCGATGACGGCAGCCTGTCATTCAATATTCTTTCGATCTCTTCAAAGGCAAGCGTGACTTCCGTCTGGCCCTTTGGAAGACTGCGCAGGTAATTTTCGAGCGGCGTATATTTGCCAGCCATAATGATTCCTTCCTCGATCCTAACCTGATCTTCGCCAAGCCGGTGCGATTCGTCGGCGCGGACGGAATGTGCCCCCTGCGTCGAAATTTGATTTTTGCCCTCGGCGTATCCCTGCATAAGCTCACGGCAAGGATCAAATCCCGGTTTGGCGTCCGTCACTACCGATCAGTTCATCGGCCGCGCGCCGGATGACTTCCAGTTCTTCAGGCGCCAATTTGTCGGCATCCTTCGTCTCGGGGGCATAGTGAACCCGTTGGGCTTTCCGCCTCACCTTTTGCTCGCACCCAGTGCTACGCCGGAGTCGAGGGCGAGCGAACGGTTTGCGAACTGCCCGGTGTGTTCCTCACGGACCTCCGGCCGGCGGGCGGCCGCGGCCAGCGTGTATGGGGCAGCACCCAGGCTCAATCGGGCCCTCCACCGACAGTTGCCTGAACGATGCGTTCTCCTTCGAACACAGCCAGACTTCGCTCCCGGGGTTTGAGATATCTTTCCTGATAGTCCGCATTTCCAACGTCCGCGGCCAGGGTGAGATCATATTGTTTCAGGAAATCTGAGACACCGGAGGGTTCCATCCCAAAAATCCAGGGCGATTGTTTGGCCACGACGTCCATCATATGGTCTGCATCAGGGATATCCGAGCGCCGTTCGATAATGCTTTTCAGGACGTAGGTGAACACGAGGCTGCTGCCCGGTGCCAGTTTTCCGACAAATCCCAATGTCCGGCGGACGGCTTCTTCCGAAATATACTGGGTCACACCTTCCCACAAGAATATGGCAGGCTTCGCCGCCTCGAAAGCCGTACCGGAAAGAACGGTTTCCAGCCCCTGTGTATCGAAGTCCATCGGAATGAAGGTTACGCGGTCGGGCAGGTGGCCAAGATATTTCTGGAGCTTCTTCTTTTTGTCAGCCTGCACGGCCGGCAGGTCGATCTCAAATACCCTGACGCTTGTCAGCTCAGGCAGGCGATATGGGCGTGTATCATACCCGGCGCCCATGATCACCAGCTGGCTGATCCCCTGCGATATGGCTGACTGGACGACCTCATCGATATAGCGCGTACGGCAGACCTGGGCCCCGTAGATCCCTTTGGCGACGGCGTCCGTCTGTTGAACCGTAAGCTTCCGCATGGCACCCGATTGCATCATCAGGCGGATCGGCCAGCCGACCAGTTCTTTTGCGACCGGATCGTCAAACAGCCTGCTTTTCAGAGGCTGGTACTGTTCGATCATCCTGCAGATTGCTGCCCCCAATGCTGTTCTGCTGACGGTCTGTTTTGCCATTTGATATCTCCTTCAGACCCACCCGCCGTGAGGCTGCGGCGGGCCAATACAGCGAGGAGTCTTCATCGATCCAGGACAAGTCTGAGACTTCTGAAAGTGGACACTCCCGGGCCGGCCGCCGCCGATCCGCCTTCTCCGTGGGAGGGCACGATTCCTGCACCGCCCTGCGCTCTGCTTTGGAAAAGCCCTGGACCCATCTCGCTCCGGCCGAGGCCCATCCTTTGTTGCTCATCTCGATTGTATTCCGATTCCGAAGAACGGGCCTGCCTGTCTCCGTCTGACCGCTCCGGCCCGCTCCCTTCTTCGACATTAGGAAAATTTAAGAAAGGGTCCCGGGCGTGATCGGCTGCGGTAAAATGAGTTAGCCCTTCGAATTCTGGGTTGGCACCTTCGCATCAAATGATTTTTTTTGGATTTCTTTTGTAATTCTGGGTGGATTGTCTTTATTGGCCTCCGCCGGGCGGCAGGCCGTTGAGCCAAAGATCCATTCCTTGGGCGGCCGCACCCCAGGAGAAGGGGCTCGGTACAAAAGGGAGCAAAGGCTTGAATAAACACCATATTTATATTGGCCGCATCTTAAATATACCCATCGGGCTGGATTTCTCCTGGTTCCTGATCTTTGCCTTGATCATCTGGTCCCTGGCGAGCAGCTACTTTCCCATGGAATTCAAGGGGTGGCCTATCGCCGAGTACTGGATCGTGGGCGCCGTAACGGCCCTGCTGTTCTTTGTGAGCGTGCTGCTCCACGAACTGGGACATTCCGTCGTCGCCCTGCATTACAAGATCCCGGTGAGGAGCATCACTCTGTTCCTCTTTGGCGGTATCGCACAAATTGCATCCGAACCCCCCAGTGCGGTCGCCGAATTTTGGATTGCCATTGCGGGCCCTTTGGTCAGCTTTGCCCTGGCAGGGTTGTTTGCCCTCGCACAAGCGGCGGCGGGGGACCTGGCGCCAATTCTTGCTCTGGCAAAATACCTGGCCTACATCAACGGGGTATTGGGGCTTTTCAATCTGATCCCCGGCTTTCCTTTGGACGGCGGCCGGGTGTTCCGGGCGCTGGTATGGGGGGTGACCCGTGATTTTCAACGCGCCACCCGTATTGCGGCAACGGTGGGAAGGGGGATCGCGTTCCTCTTCATTTTTTGGGGTGTCTGGCAGATATTTTCCGGGGATCTCTTCAACGGTTTGTGGATCGCATTTATCGGCTGGTTCCTGGAAAGCGCGGCCAACGCCCAGTTGAGCCAGCAGCATCTTCATGCCCTGTTGGAGGGCCACACCGTTGCACAGGCCATGAGTCACAATTACGCGCTGATCCCGGGGGATCTCTCCCTGCAGCAACTGGCTGATGAACATATCCTGGGTGCGGGCAGGCGCTTCTTTGTGGTGGAGGAGCTGGGACAGCCGATCGGCCTGTTGACCATTTCAAATTTGAATCAGGTTCCGCGCTCAGAGTGGCCGGTCACAACCGCAGCCCGGGCGATGACCCCGGTTGAAAAATTCCACCTGCTCCGGTCCGATTCCGGACTTGCCGAGGCACTGGAGGAGATGGATCTGGAAGGGATCAATCAATTACCGGTGACAACCTCAGGGCAGGTTCAGGGGATCCTGTCCCGCGAGAGTGTCATGAATTTTCTGCGCACGCTGCAGGATCTGAATCGTTCCAGGGCGTGATTTTCCGTCCCGGCGAAGAGAGGAGAACTCCATGGAGATCCCGATCAATGCCAAGGTGAACTGCACCGATGGTCCCGGCGGCCAATCGATCCACGTGATCCTTAAGCCAACCACGGAAGAGATCACCCACCTGGTGGTGGATAACGGGCTGTTCCCGACCACCGAATACCTGGTCTCGGTTGACCATATCGTGGAAAGCACGCCACAGTCGATCCGCCTGAACTGCACCCGGGAGGAACTATCGAAGATGCCGATTTTTGACCGGGTCGAATTCATCCCGTCCGAGATCAATGGGTTCGCCGCGGGCCCGTATATGATGTGGCCCTATTACTATCCGGAAGCCGGCTTCGTCCGATTCGACAACGAACATATTCCCGCCGACGAACTCGCCATTCGGAGGGGCACCCGCGTCGAGGCCACCGACGGTGCGGTCGGCCGGGTGGATGAATTCCTGATGGACCCGGCCAACGATCACATTACCCATCTGGTGCTGCGGGAAGGTCACCTCTGGGGACAAAAGGATGTGGCCATCCCGGTGGGCCAGATCGATCACTATGCAGAGGATACGGTCCATTTGAAACTGGACAAGCGTGGGATCGAGGCGCTGCCCTCCATCCGGGTTCGGCGCGGTTCCCCCGGGAAAAAATGAACCCTCCATCATGGCTGGACAAAGCGCAGCCGGAGGCCGGGGTTAATGACGGGCGCGGGCGGTTTTCAGGAGGGCGTGCCCCCGGGGCCCTGCACAAACTCTGCACGGCACAGTCGCGATCATGGGGTGCAAGGCGCTGGATGCGGGGCGGGAGCTTTTGTCATAAGATTGAACTTTGGAGCATCCATTTATGCGCGCAGCTCCTGGTCCCTCATGCAAGCCGGGCACTCGACCCGCCATCCCGCACATGGGTCACCCTGTGCCGGGAGTGAGCGTTTGGGCTCGCAGGGGGGATCAGGGCCTGATGGGGGTATAATTCCTTTCAGAGAGTGGGGGTGAAACGCAAGAGCATTCATCAGCGCGGGCGCGGGGAGCCTTCCAATTTTTCAACTCAATAGCAGATTAGATGCCTGCACCTGCGCACCCCTGCGAGGGCCGCCGGGCAGGTTTGTAAGTGTCTTCAAGTCAAGCCGTTTCGCAGTGATGTTCTCGCAATCGCGTGCCCAAAAACCGGCGGCTGCCTACCGTTCTTTGACAACGCTTATTCATGGCTGGTTTATGTGGTTTTGTCCGGTGTCAAAGAGCAGAAAGGATTAACCATGTTCGACCCCATTCTCGTACCATTGGATGGTTCTCAGCTTGCGGAATGCGTCCTGCCGCACGTAGTTGCCATGGGCCAGGCTTTCAATGCAAAGATCATGCTGTTGCACGTCCTGGACAAGAACCAGGCGGGAGATTCACCACAATTATTCGATCTATTGAACTGGCAGATCAACAAAACCGAAGCAAAGCTGTATCTGGAAAGGATCGGCGGCCGGCTTCAAAAATCGGGGTTGCGGACCGAGGCGATGGTATTGGAAGGACCCCTAGCCGAATCTATTACGGAATTTGCTCAAAGTCGGGAAATGAAATTGGTGATCCTGAGCAGTCATGGCCGCAGCGGATTGAGAAAGTGGGCAATCAGCAGTATCACGCATAAAGTGATCCTCAGCGCGCCCACCTCGGTGCTCATCGTCCGTGCACCCTGGCACAGAGAGCAGCCTTATGGGCGAATACTGGTTCCCCTGGATGGCTCCTGGCGGGCAGAAAATGTACTGCCCATGGTCACCCCATTGGCCCGCTATCACAAGTCACAGATTCAAATTGTGCATGTGGTGAAAACGCCGGAAATGGCCCGTCATATGCCGCCAGCCCAGGAAGATATCGATCTGTCCAATCAAATTGTGGCGCGCAATCGGGAAGAAGCCCTCCACTATCTCGAACAGGTCCAATTGAGTTCGCCCCTGGCCGGCGTCAATGTGCAGGCCCACCTGCTGATCAGCGACAACGCAACCCTGGCCCTGCATGAATTGGTGGATCGGGAACAAATTGACATGGTGGCGTTGAGCGCCCACGGTTATTCTGGAAATCACCAGTGGCCCTATGGCAGTACGGTCAATAATTTTATCCTGTATGGCAAAGTGCCTCTGCTGATCGTTCAGGACCTGCCCGTTCGGGAAGAAACAAGTCAAGTGCATATGACGGTCAGGGAACATTCAGAGCATTAACCCATGCAGGCTACTCTCAGCGGTACTTCCCAACGGGCCGGGTCAAGTGCAGAAATTCAGCCGGAACAACTTGCATACCAAATCGCCCGAGATCACGCTGCAGTTGAAAGTCCCAGGCACAAGGCGGTGTACATGGGGCGGTATCTGCAAAGCTGGAACGAGACCCTGCAGGATGCTTATGCGTGTTTCCGCGCCGCACCTTCGCAGGATATCGCCTTCTCTCAGGCCGGGGAGTGGATGCTGGATAATTTCTATGTGATCGAACAGACCTTCCACCAGATCGAGCACGATCTCCCCCAAAGTTATTTCGACCAGTTACCAAAACTGCGTGAGACAGCCCTACAAGGATACCCGCGCATTTTCGCGCTGGGCTGGGAATGGATACGGTATAACCAGTCTCACCTGGACCTGGCTCAGACAGCCGCCTTTGTTCAGGACTACCAGCAGATCGTGCCATTAACGATCGGCGAACTCTGGGCGCTGCCCACCATGCTGCGCATCGGGATCTTGGAGCGGCTGGCCGCCACGGTCGCCGCGATAACCGGGATCGATGCGCCAGAGATCCCGCAAGCCCTCCCCAGCCTGCCGGCATCCCCAACCATATCGAAAGAAATAATTGTCGCCAATTGTTTTCTTGGCCTGCGTCTGCTGTCCGCCACGGACTGGAAAACATTCTTCGAGCAGATCAGCCGTGTGGAAAAGATCCTCTGTGAGGATCCCGCGGGGACCTATCCAGGCATGGATTTCGACACCCGGAACAATTATCGGAGTGTTGTGGAGGAACTGGCACGCCACTGCCTTCAAAGCGAAGAAAACGTTGCGCAGACGGCAATTGAATTTGCGCGCAAGGCACAGGAAGAATCACGGATCACCCAGCAGGCCTCCGATCGAAAATCACACGTGGGTTTCTACCTGATCGACTCAGGCCGTTCCCTGCTCGAAAGAAGTGTCAACTACCGGCCGCCCGTCCGGGCGAAGTTGCGGCGCTGGCTCCTGGCACACCCCACCTTCACCTATCTGGGCAGCATCAGCCTGTTCTCCCTGCTCATTATCCTTGGCCTGTTATCCTATACCTATGCTGCAGGCGGCTCATGGACCCAGCTGATCC
>DATJBI010000094.1:0-8467 GCA_035515435.1 Anaerolineales bacterium | reverse complement strand
ATCGGCTGGTCCGAGGGCGATCAGTTTTATGCCTATTCGCTGGTCTTTGCGCAGCGGCTATATGATGCTCCCGCGGCCATCGCCTATGGGAGTCCCAGTCGGTACGGGCTGTGGGGGCTGCCGTTCCTTCTTCCCGATCTGCCGATTGCTGCAGACCGGTTTTGGCGCGTGCTTCTTCTGACGATTCCCCCGCTTTTGGTTGGATGGGCCCTGACACGGAAACTAAACGACGGGTTCCTGCGCCTGGGGCTGACGCTGTGGATTGCCTTGTTCTTTACGGTCGAAGCGCCGCTCCACCCGGAGTTCATGCTTGCGGCGCTGCTGGTGTTCGCGTTCATGTTCGATCCGTCGCCGCTTGGGCGTGGCATCTCCCTGGCCCTGGCCAGCCTGTTCGTGGGCCTCAGCCGCTATACTTGGGTGCCCGTCACCGCCGGCTGGGGGGTCCTGGTGGACCTGTTGCTGCATTACCGGAATCGAAGCGGCTCCTTTGTTCAGCGTCTTCTACCGACCTTTCTCCTGGCCCTGCTCGGCCTGCTGCCGGGCCTGGCGGTGAATTTCCACGGCTTGTTTGGCGGGGGACTTTCGGGAAGCCTGAGCAGCCATCAACCGTTATTGTGGTATCGCTTGTTTCCAAACACGACATTGCCGCTGGGGGTTCTCCTGAGCGCGCTTCTTTACAGCGGTCCGCTGGCCATCCTTTTGATCTGGTGGATTCGTTCCGGCCGCTGGGCGCTGGACTGGCTCCAGGTGCTGGTGGTGGGCTTCGGCCTGGCCGGTTTTTTCGCGGCCGGTTTGATCGTCAGTATGAAGATCGGGGGCGGCGCCGACCTGCATAATATGGATATGTATCTTATGACGCTGATGCTCACAGGTGTTTTGGGCCTTTATGCCGTCCTGCCAGGGGACAAAGTTGCGCCAGGCCTCTGGCCTGTTGGGATCCAAGCATTAATTGCTCTGGCCATCCTGACGCCGCTTTATGGATTCAGTTCGTTTCCTCGCAATTCAGCTTACGATCCTGTTCTGGATCTCCCCAAGACCCAGGTTTCACAAAAGGCGCTCGTTGGCATTCAGAATGAGGTCCAGCAGGCCAGCCAGCAGGGATTGGTCCTTTTTATGGATGAACGCCAGCTTCTGACATTCAATTACGTGAGCCGCATTCCGTTCGTGCCGGATTATGAGAAGCTAAATATGATGAATCAGGCCATGGCAGGAAACGCAGCCTACTTCCGGAACTATTATCAAGACCTTGCCGACAAGCGTTTCAGCCTGATCGTCACGGAAGTGCTTCGGGCGCGGCGCACCACCGGCGCTTTTTCGGAGGAAAATAACGATTGGGTGGACTGGGTCTCCAAGCCGACGCTTTGTTTTTATCAGCCGTTGGTGACCTACGCCAATATCAATGTACAGTTGCTGGTCCCCAGTCCGGATACCTCCGATTGCCTCCAATACCTTAAATGACACGGATGGGTTGGCTGCTCATGGAGTTCTGTTTGTGCTGAAAACGCTCTTCGGTCTTGCGCCACTGGCTTTGTGGGCCCTGCTCTGGATCGTTGGCGGATGGATGCTGGCGGTCAGTTTGTTCCGCCTGCGCCGGGGCGAGGCCGGGCTGATTGGTTTGGGCGTCGGGTTGGTCGTTGAAATCTGGGCTGCCAATCTTCTGGCTCAATTTATTCCCGTTGTGCTTGCATTCTGGCTTGCCGCGGGCCTGGTGCTGCTGGGCGGCCTGATTGCGATCGTTCTGATAAGAAGACAGAAGGCCAGGCTCGATTTTTCTTTTTCACTCGGCCGCTGGCTGGTCCTTTTGATCCTGACGGTCCTGTTCATTTCCATCGGCCGTGGACTGGCCATCTTTGAAGATTATCAAAATCTCCCCACGCTCTCCCTGATGGCGACCGGCGACATCCCTCCGCATTTCGCGCTCGATCCGCAGTTCAGTTTTAATTATCATTACTTCTTATTGTTGTTCGCGGCCCAATTCATGCGGCTTGGCTCCATGTATCCCTGGTCCGCCCTGGACGCCTCGCGCGGCCTGATCATCGCTTTGCCGCTGACGCTGGCGTGGCTGTGGGCGTTCCGCCTGACGCGCAGTCGCATCGCTGCCTTGTCCTCAGGCGTGATGTTGATGTTCGCAGGCGGGGCACGCTGGCTGCTGCTCTTCTTGCCGCAGCCAATTTTGCAATCAATCTCAAATCAGATCACGCTGATCGGTTCGGCGGCCGCGACGGCGCCCGATCTTCTCCGTGCCATGCTTTCGGATTGGAAGATCGAAGGCGGCGGTCCCATTCCATTCCCGTTCGCGTTTCACAGCGGCGTCTTTCAATCCTATATGATGAACGCCTATACCGGAATCTCCGGCGCGGCCTTCATCATCGTTTTGCTTTTGCTGCTCACTGCCCAGCGCTGGCGCAATCCAGCCGCGGGCGTGATCGCGTTCATCCTGCTTTCGTCGCTGGCTCTGGCAAATGAAGTCATGTTCGGATTGATCGGGCTGGGCTTTGGGTTGGCCGTGCCCGTTTGGATGATCTCGCATCGTTCCTGGAAATTGCCGTCCAGTCTGATGCGCTGGATCGCGGTCCTGGTGCCGGTGGGCTTGACGGCCGCGATTCAAGGCGGGATGTTCACGGAAATCCTGCGCGCCCGCCTCGGGTCCGGATCCGGAAGTTCGTACTTCGATGCGACTCCAAACCTGGTCTGGCCTCCGTCCATCATCTCCGCTCATTTCGGGGCCTTGTCCTTGTTCAACCCTGCGCAGTTGATCGTTGCATTAACAGAAATCGGGCCGATCATTCTCGCGCTGCCGCTCGTTCTCCGCTGGGGATGGAAAACGCTGCGTGCCCAGAACTGGTATGAGGCTGCCCTGATCGCGACGTTTGCCTGGAGCGGGCCCGCGCTATTTGTGGCGTTCAAAGGCCCGCTGTATTCCGCCACAGCGCGCCTGCTGGATGGCCTTTTCCTGGCCTGCACGCTTTATGCGGTTCCGTTGTTCTGGATCCGGGCACGCAAAAAGGGCGATGCCTGGCGAAGTGTTGTAGTTTTGGGCGGCTTGGTCACGATCTTCGCGGGCTTGATGCTGTTTGGCATTCAATTGATCTCAATTCAAAAACCGGTAACCACCACCTTTATCAGCGATCTGGATATAAAGGTGGCGGATATATATTGGAACAAGTTGAAGCCCGGGAGTCTGGTGCTCGACCCGTCGCCGTACCAGGGCCCGACCATCTTTGGCCGTGCCACGGATAGTGCGGTCACGTGGTACGTGCCCAAGCCGGAATGGCAGGCGCTGATCGCCGACCCAGACCCGCATCAAATCCGCGCCGAAGGTTATGATTACTTTTATTTTGGGATTGATTATTGGAATCAGCTGACACCGCAGCAGCAAGCCGCGCTTCAGCAGCCCTGTGTGAAGAAATTATTCCAGGTGGACGGCATTCACAGCCTGAGCGATTATCGCAAAGACTTCCGGCGCCTGCTGGATGTTTCCGCCTGCAACTAGCATGGCTGCCCAGGCGAGGCCGGTAGGCCTTCGCCTGGACGTGTCTTAAACAAACTTGATTCTGCGTGCCGCAAACCAGACCATGCGAAGCAGAAGCCAGCCGTGCTTCCAGCGCGAGATATTGGTCGAGCCGTAGGTCCGCTCGCGATAACGGATGGGCAGGTCAATGATCTTGAGATTCAATTTCGCCGCACCGAAGAGCAGATCGAAATCTCCGAACGGATCGAAATCGCCGAAATAGGAGCGGTGTGCGGCGATCAATTCGTAATCCTTGCGCCACAAGACTTTCGTTCCGCATAATGTATCTTTGATATGCTGCCCCAACAGCCAGGAGAACGCCATGCTGAAGAACTTGTTCCCAATGAAATTCAAGCCGCGCATCGCTTCTTTCTCCATCGGATAAACCAGGCGCACACCGTTGATAAACTCTCCGCGGCCGGAACGAAGGGCCTCATAAAAGCGCGGCAGGTCCTCGGGCGGCACGGTCAGATCGGCATCGAGGATCATCAAGATATCGCCTGCGGCTTTCGCAAAGCCGAGGCGCACCGCGTCCGCTTTGCCGATGCCGGTTTGACGCAGAAGCAGACTCGTGGTCGAGGGATGAGCCGCCATTTCGCGTTCGATCGCGGCGTACGTGTCATCGCGGGAATGCCCCTCCACAAAGATCAATTCGGTCTTGCGGCCCATCTGCGGAGTCCGTTCAAAGATGGCCTTGATGTTACCCGACTCGTTCCGCGCCGGAACAACAATTGAAACACTGGGTTGCGCGCGGCTTTGCTCCGGCCTCAGTTTGGCAATCAGGAAATTGGAAAGGGCGAAATCATGAAACGGCCACAGACGAACAAGGAACTTGTTGGCGAAACCTCCGAGCGGAAAGGGCCACAAAATTTCCTGCGACTGCCGGATGACCTCAAAACCTGCCAGGTCGAGCATGTTTGAAACGTCCTGGCGGGTCAGCCAGTTCTGGTCGAGCATGGGAACTGCCAGATTCAGGCGTTGAGCGACGGCCAGAGGCAACTGCCAAAGTCCACTGTAAAAATTCAGGATGAGGCGGGTATGAGAATCGCACAGCGATCGAACCTGTTCCAGGGCCTGTTGAACGTCCCACAGGTCATTGACCAGATCGGAAAGGATGATCGCGTCAAATGGTCCGTGAATGGAAGACAGATCAAGCGCGTCCGCCTCGATGAATTCGAGTCCGGCATGACATTGGCGGGCCCGCCGGATCATTTCCGGCGAGAAGTCCGCGCCGATCCCATGCGCGGGTCGAAGCGCGGCGAGCAAATCGCCCCTGCCACAGCCGATCTCCAGCACACGCTGTCCCGGATTGATCAGGAAGCGATAGATCTCCTGCGCGCGGAGATGATAGAATTTTCCCCAGCCGCGCCAGGAATCGCGTTTGTGCGCGACGCGGTCCCAGTGAGATATATGGCCCTTTCGGTATTCCACGGTAGATCGATCGGTTGAGCTCATTGTGCTCTGGCAATTATCAATTCTGAGTTAGAATATCCGTCTGCAATATTATAGCCTGTTCCATGTGAGGAATTATGTATTGGTTTTGGACAAACCCATTTCCATCCACTTTGATCTGGCTGCTCATGATGGGTTTGGTAACATTGGGAGGCTGGGCAATCGCTTCCGTTCACTTTGAATTAGAACGACACGAACGGGTCCTGGTTGGATTTGGATTGGGACTGGCGATGTTCCTGTGGGCGGCAAATTGGCTGGGCCGATGGCTTTCCCCCTATTCGACGTTCATCCTGGCTGGCCTTGTCGTTTTTTTGCTTGGGCTGGCCTCCTTGTTGAAACGCCCGGGGCCCCATCTGGATATCGGAGATTGGAATATCCCCGTCTGGTTGCTGGCCGGCCTGGCCTTGGGATGGATGTTTTTGAAAGTGAGCATTGGAACGGGCATGTTCGACGAGTACAAGAATGTTGCCCTGATATCCACCCTGGCCAACGGCGGCATTCCGGCCGTTGCCTATTTTGGCGGCTCTCAGCTCCTGCTCTATCATTACGGCTTTCACTTGTTCGGAGCGAGCATGATGCAAATCGGGCATTTGATGCCCTGGAGCGCCTGGGACCTTTCAAAAGCGATCGCCTGGGCGATTTCTGTGTTGCTGGCCGGCCTGGTCGGCAAGCGCTTTTTAAGATCAGCCTTTGGGGCGGCGGCGGCAGGTTCAGTAATGACTCTGGCGGGCGGGACTCGTTATCTATTGCTTCTGCTGCCATCCGGTTTTCTGCAGAGCATGGATCCCGTGATTCGAGTATTTAGTTCGAACACCGATACCGCCAATACTCTTTCCAAGGCGCTGGTGTCGACCTGGGTCGTTGACTCAGGGCCTCCCATCGGATATCCGTTTGCATTTTTAAGCGGGATTTTTCCGCCCTACACCATTGCCCATGGAGGCGAGCCGACCATCTCCCTTTTGCTTTTCATGTTGGTCCTGCTGCTGGTGGCCCGTGGACGGAATTGGGCCAGTGTCGTTACCTACGCCGTCTTATTCTCATTCTGGGGACTTGCCAGCGAGACGGATTACGGCTTGTTTGCAATCGCATGGGCCGTTGGGTTTGGGATCTGGCTGATCCGCTTTCCCCTCTTCCGTTTCAAAAGGCCGGAGATTGACCGGGTCACCGTTGGATTGTTGGCATCGGCTCCCTTTGTATTGATACAGGGCGGGGTCTTCACTGCGATCGCACAGAAGTTCGTCTCCGCCGATCTCCTGCACGTTGCGGCGGCCTCCGCCGGCGCGGCGAGCAATGTCAGCGCTTCCGGCTTTTCTCTGCAATGGCCGCCGGCCATCGTTTCAGCCCACTTCGGCGTTCTTCCGGTTACGAATCCGCTGGCGCTTTTCATCGCGATCCTTGAAATGGGCCCGGCTGTTCTCTTTTTGCCCTGGCTGACCTACGATTGGTGGAAGTCGGCCAAGAAGGACAATTGGCTTTCTACGCTGCTGGTTCTGATCTCCTGGTCGGGGCTTTTGATCATATTGTTCTTTCAGTACTCTTCGCAAAGGGATATCGTTCATGTGACCGGCTCGGCGGTCCGAGCGGTGGTCCTGCTGCTGCTCTACCGTTTGGACCAATTATGGGCTGAAAGCGCAAATGCCCGCAGGCCGTCCATCTTCTGGGCCGGGGCCGGCGCGATCGGATTGATGTGTGTAAGCGGCCTGGTCCTGGGCGGGGTCCAGTTATCTGCTACGCAACAAGTCATGCTGACCGATCATTATGGCGATAGGGAGGCAACTCTGCTGAAAGAGGTCTGGGGCCGGCTTCCGAAAGACTCCAAGATCCTGGGTCCGACTTCGGAAGCGAACATCCTCACCGGGCAGTTAACGGGCGGCATATTAAATCCTCCTGGCGGCAATCAGGGCCTGGTTTGGAATGAGTTGATGAAATCGCCGACTTTGAGCCAGTTGATTCAGCAGGGATTTGATTTTGTGTTCGTCGACTCTGCCTGGTGGCTGCGTCTTTCCAACGCCTCCAAGAGGCAGTTGGAGGATAAATGCATTTCTGTCTTTGCGGAGAGCGGCGACGATACCAGTCCGTTTTTTCTGAAGATTTTGGATCTGCGAGGCTGCCATTGACTTCTGCCGGCGTCCCGGGCCCGGCTGTCTCCGAGCATAGTTCCCCATCGAAATTGTGACGGACCGGAGCTCCGACGCACTTTGCCCTGTCCATCTCGACGGATGTTGACAGAGTTGGACGAGAGGCAGCCTTGCACCGTGGATCGTTGAGGCTTAACCCGTCCGTCCGTGTCTTTCGTCAATCGCCCATGTTTGACGAGCGGAGCCTTGCCTGACATGGAAAAGCCCAGGGGCGCTCTGCCCCGCAGATGACCGATCCCCCGAGCTCGAATTACCGTCCTTCGGCCTTGACTGTATTCCTCAGCGTTCCCAGTCCTTCGATCTCCACGACCACTTCGTTGCCGTCTTCCAGCCTGCCGACGCCCGACGGGGTGCCGGTGAACAGGATGTCGCCCGGCTCGAGCGTCATCACCGATGAGACATAGGCAACCAGGGTCGGCACGCTGAAGACCATATCGCGCGTCGAGGCCATCTGGCGCGGCTCGCCGCTGACCTTGCAACTGATGAGTGCATCCGAAATGTCGAAGTCGGTATCAATCCATGGACCGAACGGGCAGAACGTGTCGAAGCCTTTGGCGCGTGTCCATTGATCGTCGGTGCGTTGCAGATCGCGGGCGGTGACATCGTTGCCGACGGTATAGCCATAGATGTAATTCCTTGACTCCTCCGCCGTGACGAGGCGGGCGCGTTTGCCGATCACGACCACCAATTCCGCCTCGTGCTCGACCTGTTTCGATTGCGGCGGCAGGATAATGTTCTCGCCCGGATTGATGATCGAAGACGGCGGCTTCAAAAAGATGAGCGGAATTTTCGGCACTTCGTTGCCCAGCTCCTTGGCATGCTCCACGTAATTCCGTCCGACACAGATGATCTTGCTGGGCAGCGATGGCGCAAGCAGTTTCACATCCGCGAGACGCGTGGTGGCTTCCAGACGTCGATACGCGCCGAATGGATCGCCTTCGATCTCGCCGATCTTGTCGTCCAACAGCCAGCCATATTTTGGGGTTTCATTTTGTGTTTGATAACGTACGATGCGCATATCTGTTCTCCAATCCCAAGTGTAACATGAAGTATAATGGCGAGCACGGGCTCACCGGACCGTCGGTCGCGGAGCACAACCTGCCGTGTGTTCTTCCGGGCGTGGGTTGAGCGCTTCTCTGAAGCGGTCTGCGCAATAGAACATTTTTTGGGGCGCATAGCTCAGTTGGTTAGAGCGCTTCTCTTACACAGAAGAGGTCAGGGGTTCGAGTCCCTTTGCGCCCATCTTGTTCTCGAAGGTTACAGAACCATACAATTGTTGTTCCGATGGAGTAACCTTCTATGACACCATGGATTGTGCTCCATCGTCCAGCGCGCCTCCATAGAATGCGAAGTCTCCAGACTTCGC
>DATJBI010000093.1:0-4462 GCA_035515435.1 Anaerolineales bacterium | reverse complement strand
GGGCTTTCTGCATTTGGCCTCGGCGCGCCAGGATAAGATCGATGTCCTGCTCGAAAAAAAAGTGACTTCGATCGCGTTCGAACAGATCACTGCGCCGGACGGCAGCTTGCCGGTCCTGCGGCCCTTTAGTCAAATCGGCGGCTCGATGGCGGCTCAGGTCGCCGCGCGCCTGCTTCAGAACAATTGGGGCGGCAAGGGGATCTTGATGGGCGGCGTGCCGGGCGTTCCGCCGGCCGAAGCGGTCATTATTGGAGCGGGGGTGGTCGGAACCTATGCCACACAGATGTTCCTGAGCATGGGTGCACACGTGACCATCATCGACCATAATTTCTCTGCGCTTCAAAAGATCTGGGACCGTTTCCCCAATATCGTTACGATGCTCTCCACCCGGCGGAATATTGAACGTTCGGTGGCGTATGCAGACGTCGTGGTCGGCGCAGTCCTGACCCTGGGCCAGCGCGCGCCGATCCTGGTCACGCGCGACATGGTGCGCTCGATGAAGCCGCGTTCGGTCATCATGGATATCAGCATCGATGAAGGCGGTTGTGTTGAAACCTCGCGTCCATCGACACACGAGCACCCCGTGTATATCGAGGAGGGTGTTTTGCATTATTGTGTTCCGAACATGCCCGGCGTGGTTGCGCGGACAGCCACCCACGCGTTTGTTAATAGCGCCATGCCTTATATCACGCAAATTGCGGGGGGCGGGATCGAGGGGATATTCAATGATCCATCCATTGAACCTGCGGTCACCACCCATGCTGGAAAGTACAAACATCTTGCCCGCCTGACAAACCCCCGGGAGGCAGAAGATGGACTCGACTAGCCAGTATCAGTCCCGGGTGGTCAGCCCGCAGGAGGCGGTCAAGGCGGTGCAGCCGGGGAATCGCATCTTCATGACCGGCAACGTTTCGGTGCCGCAGAAAGTGCTGGCGGCTTTGGTTGAGCGCGCGCCGAACCTTAAAGATGTGGAAATCTGCCAGGCCCTGACCGTCGGGCCGGCGGATTACGTTACACCCGAAATGGAAGGCCACCTGCGCGTCAATACCATGTTTATCAGCCCGAACGTACGCAGGGCCGTGCAGGAGGGCCGCGCGGATTTTACGCCGGTCCTGCTTTCCGAGTTTCCATTGTTGTTCAAACAGGGCATCCTGCCCGTGGATGTTGCCTTCATTCACGTCTCGCCTCCTGATGAGCATGGCTTCTGCAGCCTGGGGGTGGAGGTCGGGTTGACCAAGTCTGCGGCGGAATCGGCGAAGATCATCATCGCGGAAGTCAATGAGCAGATGCCGCGCACCCTGGGGGATTCGTTCATCCACGTCAGCCGCTTGAATTACATTGTGCCGGTCAATTATCCGATCCCGGAGATGCCGATGGCCGAGGATGGCGATAATGCAGTCGTCGAGAAAATCGCCGGTTACATTGCGGAGTTGATTCCCGACGGGGCGACCATGCAAATGGGCATCGGAGCGATCCCGGACGCCGTCCTGAAATATCTCTATGACAAAAAAGACCTGGGTGTTCATAGCGAGCTTTTCTCGGATGGCGTGATCGAGCTCGTGGATCGCGGCGTCCTGACCAGTGCGCGCAAGACTCTGCACCCGGGAAAGATCGTGGCCGGTTTCATCCTCGGCACCAAGAGGCTCTACGATTGGGTGGACGACAATGCCTTGATCGAGCTGCACCGCACGGAATATATCAACGACCCGTTTGTGATCTCCCAGAACGAACGCATGGTTGCCATCAACTCGGCCATCGAAGTGGACCTGACCGGCCAGGTCTGTGCGGACAGCATCGGACCGAAGCTTTACAGCGGCATCGGCGGTCAGCTCGACTTTATCTACGGGGCCTCCCGCTCCAAGGGCGGCGTTCCCGTCATTGCCCTGCCCAGCACGACCACCCTGCGTGACGGCAGGATGCTCAGCCGCATCGTTCCCATGCTGATGCAGGGCGCCGGGGTGGTCACGGGCCGCAATCATGTGCACTATATTGTGACCGAATATGGCGTGGCAAGCCTGTACGGCCGGACCATCCGGCAGCGCGCCCGCGAACTCATCAAGATCGCCTATCCTGATTTTCGCAAGGACCTGGAGAAGCAGGCCGAAGAGCTCTGCTATCTCTAGGGTCTGAAGTTCCTTCACCGCCCGGGAGACCGAGATCCGGGGTTTGGCATGATCGCCCGCCGCGCAATTCATTATATAATGGCGCCTGGATCATTTGCCGGCCGGATCAGTGATCGCGGTGTCTCTCCATGGTGAACTGGGGTCTTTGCGTGATGGATATGGCCGGAAGGGAAGTCGATGGACCGAAAAGCTAAAATTGTTGCGACCATTGGACCCGCCAGTCAGGATGAGGGCATGTTGGAGCACCTCATTCTGGCGGGTGTCAACGTGGCGCGCATGAATTTTTCGCACGGCACACATCAGGAACACGCGGAACGCATCCTGGCCATCCGCCGCATATCCGAGAAGTTGAACACGCCGGTGGGCATCTTGCAGGACCTGCAGGGCCCGAAGATCCGCGTCGGCGAACTGCCCTCCCCGCTTCAGCTCTCGGAGGGCGAGATCGTCCAGCTGTATGCGACGGGCGCCGCGCCGCCGGCGGCGGACGGGCAAAAGATCCCTGTCGACTTTCGCCAACTGTTCGATACGGTTCGGACCTCGGATCGGCTGCTGCTCGACGACGGCCGGTTAACGCTGGAGGTGGTCTCCGTCAAGGAGCGCAGTCTGGCGGCGCGGGTACTTACCGGCGGGCCGCTTACCTCCCACAAGGGGATCAACCTGCCCGGCGTCCGGCTTCGTATTCCAGGTTTCACTGAAAAAGATGAAGATGATCTTGCCTTTGGCATTGCGCAAAATGTGGACGCAGTTGCCATATCCTTTGTCCGCTCCGCAGAGGACGTGCGGAAGGTTCATTATGCGATGGAGCGGTTTTCCAACGGCAAACGCCTCCCGCTGTTGATCGCCAAGTTGGAAAAACCGGAAGCGATGGATAACCTCGATTCCATTCTCGACCTGGTGGACGGCGTCATGGTCGCGCGCGGCGACCTGGGCGTGGAACTTCCGCCGGAACGCGTGCCTGCCTTGCAAAAGAGGATCATCCGTGCCGCGAACGCGCGCGGCAAACTGGTCATCACGGCCACGCAGATGCTGGAATCGATGATCAGCAACCCGCTGCCCACCCGGGCCGAGGCCTCGGATGTGGCGAACGCGGTCTTTGACGGCACGGATGCGGTCATGTTGTCCGCAGAATCGGCCTCCGGGAAATATCCCCTCGAGGCAGTCGCCATGATGGACCGCATTGTGTGCGAAGCGGAGACCCATTTCCTGGAATGGGGCACGGAGGCAAAGCGATCGGATGTGCTCACCGTCACCGATGCCGCCTCCATGGCGCGCGCGGCCCAGGCATTGGCTAACGATAAGAATGTGACGGCGATCGCCTGCTTCACCATGCAGGGCCAGACCGCCTGGCTCATCTCGAAGATTCGTCCCCGGGTCCCGATCATGGCCTTCACCCCCGCGCTCGAAACGTGGCGCCGGCTCACCTTCTTTTGGGGCGTGAATCCGTATCAGGTGCCGTTTGCGAATTCGCTGGAGGAAATGCTCGACTACGTCGATTCGGCCTTGATGCGTTCTGATGTGGTTCGATCGGGCGATCAGGTGGTGTTGGTTTGCGGTTACCCGGTGGGCGCGGTGCGGCCGCCGAATATGGCGTTGCTGCATACGGTGGGTGGTTCAAGGTGAACCCGGGGGCGGTGGTTCCCACAGCCACGAATATCCAAATGGCTTGAGCGTGAGCTCGAATTGCCCTTGGGCGGGAATGAATATCGTGCCGCGGAACATGTCTTGAAGCCTCCCTGCGGGAAAATCGATCTCTATCTTTTGTTCCTGATCGCTGAGGTTGTGAACGAACAGCAGCCGATCCTGCCCATCGTCCCTCGAGTAAGCGAACACAGCTTGGTTCCGGCAGTCTATCCACTGGAAGGAGCCGTCGGCAAGCGCCGGGTGAGATTTGCGCATCAGGATCATGCCGTGGATCGTATTCCACAGGGAGCGGGGGTCTTTGCGCTGGGCGTCCACGTTGATCAGTGAAAGCGGAGAAAGCGGTTCGTCGATGATCGGCGAATAGGCTTTTTGAGCCTTCGAAAAGCCGGCATGGACGGAGTTTTGCCACTGCATCGGCGTGCGGACGCCATTTCGATCCTCAAGCTGAATATTGTCGCTCATGCCGATCTCGTCCCCATAATAGATGATGGGAGATCCCGGCAGGGTGAACAGCAGCGAATTGGCCAGCGCGATCTTGCGCGGATCGTGATCCAGCAGGGAGGCCAGTCTCCGGCGGATGCCGAGGTTGAGCCGCATGCGCGGCTCGGGTGCATATTGCTCCCACATCCATTGCCGTTCCTGCTCGGTCACCATTTCAAGCGTCAATTCATCGTGGTTGCGCAGGAACGTGCACCACT
>DATJBI010000092.1:0-6223 GCA_035515435.1 Anaerolineales bacterium | reverse complement strand
CATGATCAGGAAGAATAAGACGTTCTGACCGCGAAAGGTGAAACGGGCAAAGGCGTATCCCGCCAGACAAATGGTAACCAATTGAAAAGCAAGGATGCCCAGGACGATGATCACCGTGTTCAGGTAGTATCTTGCAAAGGGCGCGATTTCCACCGCCTGGGAATAATTGTAAAAGGTGGGCTGGCTGCTCCACCACAGGTTCGCTGCGCTGAGGGGCTCATCGGGTGAATGAACGGACACCGCCAGCGTCCAAAGGATGGGGACCGTCCAGGCGATGGCGATCACGCCGAGGGCCAGCAGCCCCAAGGTGTTGACGAGGGTGCTCAGGCGGTTTTTACTCATAAGTTGCCCGGCGTTCCGTGGTGATAAAGTTGGCGATCGTAAAGATCAACAGCACCGCGATCAGGATCACGCTCATGGCGCTGGCCCGACCGAAGTCCAGGTAACTGAACAGCGTTTGCCACAGGTTGAAGAGCAGCATACTGGTCGAATTGACGGGACCCCCGCCCGTCATGATGTAGATCTGGTCAACCGTTTCGAAGGCATTGATCACCGCGATCGTGGTCACAAACAGGGTGGTCCCCATCAGCAGCGGAAGCGTGATGTAGCGGGTGGATTGAAATACATTTGCGCCATCCAGCTTGGCCGATTCAAAGATGTCATGGGGCAGCCCTTGCAGTCCGGCCAGGAAGAAGATCATGTAATAACCGGTTTGTTTCCAGATGCCCAGGATCATCAATGCGATCAATGCCAGCTTTGGATCGCCGAGCCAGTTTTGACTCGGGATGTGAAAGAATTCGATGAATACATTCAGGAGCCCGTAATCCGGCGTATACATGAACAGCCAGATGGTGGCCGCGCTTACCATGGGCAGGACAGTCGGGTAGAAGAAAGCCAGGCGATACAGGCCCTGCGCGTAGAACTTGCGGTTGAGCAGCAACGCCAGCACCAATGCAAGGAACGCACTGATCGGCACGGTGACAACCACGTAGATCAGCGTGTTCAGAAGCACATTCTGGAAGCTCGGATCGGTGAACAGGGCTGTATAATTGCCGACCCCGATGTATCTGGGCACCTGCACGGCCTGATTGTCGGCGAACAGGCTGCTATAGGTCACGTGGAGCGCAGGCAAGAGCGTGAAGACGACGACAAAGAAAAAGGTCGGCGTGATCAAGAGATAGGGCAGTGCGGCGGCTCCGAGGTGTGACCGCCGCACTGCGCCTCCATCGATTTTCGTCGGGGAGATCACCTGCTGTCCTACTGGCTGAACTGTGAGAGAACCTGGTCGGCCTGCTGTTGGGCTGCTTGAAGCGCATCCGGCGCGGAACTCTTTCCAGTTAATACGGCTTGGACGGCATCGCCCAGGAACTTCTGGATCTGGGCATTGTCATGCGTCCCCAGTTCGGGTCCGGCATATTGCAGGCCGGCGGGTGCGACCGAAGCCTGAGGCACTTGAGCCAGGTAATCTTTCATTGCCTGGGTGTTGTAGGAGGACTGGCGGGATGCAACGTAACCGGTGTGGATGCTCCAATCGGCCTGGATATCCGCGGAGGTCATAAATTGGATGAATTTCCAGGCGGCGGCCTGATGATCGGGCGGAATGCCCTTCAGCATATAGATGTTCCCGCCGCCCGTTGGAGCGCCATAGCCGTTTTCGCCCACCGTGTCACTGACACCCACATTAAATTTGGCCTGCTTGAGAATGTTGGCGAGGGAACCGCTGGAATGCCAGATCATCGCCGCTTTGCCGTTCACAAAATCGTTGGGCATATTTGCCCAGAGCAAGATGCCTGTCGGCATCACCTTGTATTTATTGGACAGGTCGGCGAAATCCTGCAGGGATTGGGCCACCTGTGGGGTATTGAAGGTCACCTTATTGGCGGCGGTGAAAACATTCGATCCGCTGCCGATCACGAAGGATTGGAAAAGCCAGTAGGGGATTCCATCCGACGATATCTCTATGCCCCAGGTGCTGCCGTCCGGCTTGGTGAGTTTTTGGGCGTCAGCGACCATTTCGGCGTAGTTCGCAGGTCCCTTGCTGTCGTCCAGGCCGGCCGCCTTGAACATATCCCGGTTGTAATAGAGAACTGGAATTGAGCGCTGGAATGGCAGGCTCCAGATATGGCCCTGGTAGTTTGAGTTTGCGAGGTAGGCCGGATAAAAATCCGAGGTGAACGAATCGCCGCCTGCTGCCTTGATGTAATCATCCAGGGGCGTGATCGCATCCGAGTCGACCAGGGAATAGAGGTCGGTGGAGAGCAAGACAGCCATGTCGGGGGGCGTGCCGCCGCCTTTGATCGTGGTTTGGATCTTGGTCAGGGTATCGGGATATCCTCCCGAGAGGACCGCATTGACCTTGATGTTGGGATTGGCGGCCTCGAACTGCGAGATATAGCCGTCGATCAGCTGGGTGATGGGACCGGCCACAGCCACCGGGTAGTAGAACGTGAGCTCAACGGGTGCACTGGCGGTCGCGGCGGAAGCCGGAGCCGCAGCCGGAGCTGCTGTTGCGGGCACCGCCGTGGCTTGCGGCGCGGGGGCCGGCGCGGGGGCCGGGGCACAGGCGCCCAGTACCCCCAGCACAACTACGAGCATTATCGAGATCGAAATCTTGGAAAAACCTTTCGTTTGCATCTGCACTTCTCCTTTCAATTTTTGGGAAGAACCTCGGATATGTGGAGCCTACAGGATCCCATGGACGAAAATCATGCAAGACCGGCCGCGTTCGTTCCGTCAACTGGCCTCCGCCAGGACCGCGCCATGCCATCGGGCAGAATCTGATATGGATCGGGGGGCGTTCTTTTGGGGGAATGTTTGGCTTAGGCCCGATCCTTTCTCCTGGCGAGATTCTTGGCATGGATCATGCGCACCGCGTTCAATTCGATGATATCCGAATTGAAGCAAATCCGGCTGTATACAACGGGTTGATTCTCCTCCGTAAAGATCGTCGAGCGGACGCTGAGGATGGGGGTTCCTGCGGGCAGCTCCAGATAGGGTGCGAGCCCGGGATCGACAATCGAAGCCCGGATGTGGGACTGCATATGATGCAGTGAGACGTCCAGGGCCGCCGACAAGAACTGGATCAGATTGCCGTCGAAGGCATTCCAATCCAGATTCGCGGCCTCGACCGCCTTGCCGACATAGTCTTTAATGAATATCACCGGCGATCCATCGGCCCGCACGATCCGCTTGATGCAGCACGCCTTTGAAGAGGCTGGCAGGTTCAGGGCCTCGCAGACCTCCAGCGGCGCCGGATCCCGTTCAATGGCCAATGTTTGAAAGCTTGGTGTAAAACCGCCCTGCCGGATGATCTGGGTGAAAGGGGAAAAATCGTTGAGGGAGTCGCGAATCACCGGGGCATGGGCCACAAATGTGCCGATTCCGTGGCGGCGGATGATGATGCCCTCGTTTTCCAGTTCGATGTACGCCTCGCGCAGGGTGTTTCTGCTGACCCCCAGTATTTTTGCAATGGCTGTCTCCGAGGGCAGCTGATCGTGGTGTCCCAGTTCGTTCTGGTCGATGTAATTGAGCAAATATTCCTTGACCTGAGACAGCCGCGAGCTGGTATTGATCACCGGAGCGAGCATGATTCCCTGTTTCTAACGGACATGGAGCAATGTGGAAGAAGGTTGGACGTCCTACAGCCGTATAGTATAATAAAAGCCGATTAATGTCAATGGGCCCTTTTGCCCGGCCGGCATTCGGGGCGGCGAACCGAAACCCGCCGGATGCGAAAGGGATTTGGCAAGCGGTGACGTTGGCTCAAGGGCCCGAGGGACCACGGGGGTTCCATCCCTGGGGACACCCCGCCGATTCGCTGGCGGTGCTGCCGACCGCACAGGGTGCGATCGGCCTTTTCATCCCGTGCGAAAGGATAATAAGGTGAGCGAGAAAAATATCTTCGACATCCTTCTGCTTATCGCCAGACCGGCTGCCGGCAAAAGCGAGGTGATAGATTACCTTCGGCGCGTGCCCCCGCCGGAACGGAGCCGGCGTTTTCATGTGGGTAAATTTGAAGAGATCGATGACTTTCCAATGCTCTGGACCTGGTTTGAAGAGGATCAATTGCTGGAGCAAATGGGACATCCCCGGTTACACACCGACCGGGATGGGAATTTCCTGCATCATTATCTTTGGGATCTGCTGATCGAGCGAATTGGGCTGGAATACAGGAAGAAGCTGCGCGATGCTCCGGCCTCCCCCGGGCCGTTCACCACCATTGTTGAATTCTCGCGCGGGGCGGAGCACGGCGGATATCGATCGGCCTTTTCTCATTTGCTTCCGCAGATGCTCGATAAAATGGCGGTTGTGTACATCGATGTGTCCTGGGAGGAATCGTTGCGCAAGAACCGCCTGCGCTTCAATCCTGCAAAGCCCGACAGCATCCTGGAACATTCTTTGCCGGATTCAAGGCTGGAGCTTCTTTACAAGGAAATTGATTGGGAGGAAGTCAGCCGGGGCGATGCCCACCGCCTGAACATCCAGGGAACCCCGGTTCCGTACATCGTGTTCGATAACGCCGACGATGTCACGACCCGCGGCGGTGCCCGATTGGGAGAAAGACTCGAACAGGTCCTGCAGGAGCTGTGGATGCTTTACACGAAACCCTCCTAGCTGCAGATCGCCGGGCGAATATCGGGGCGCCGCGCGGCGGGGATCTCTCAAAAAGAAATGGGCAGACGGCCTCGCCAGCACATCCCGCGGCAAACAGGAAAGCTCTGCACAAGAGCCTGCCGTGTCGGCTTGGCGCCGGCAGGCATGCATCCGTGCTGGCAGGGGGCTCTTGGATGCGTGGCTCCTTGTTTCGCTCTGCCCGGCCCGGGAGGCGGCTGCGCCCCGCGCTGGTCCGCGTGATGAGGCCTGATGAAAGAGGTGTGGAACCATCCCGCACACGTGTAGTAAACTTAAGCGCTGCCCAGGAAGTGAAGAGATTGCTGCAGTTCGCCACAAAAATCAGCGCATTGGCGCGGGGCAGGCGGCACTGGTTTTCTAGAGAAAGATTGGACTTTGCCAATGTTCGATTCGCCGCATCGCCGTTTCAATCCCCTAAGTGGAGACTGGGTCCTGGTCTCCCCGCACCGCGCCAGGCGTCCGTGGCTTGGTCAGGTGGAAAAGCCGGTCGCGGAAGGCCTGCCCCAATACGATCCGTCCTGTTACTTATGTCCACGTAACGAACGCGCCGGGGGGATCCGCAACCCCGATTACGCCGGGACCTTTGTTTTTGACAATGACTTTCCGGCATTGCTGCCTGAGGCGGTTCCCCAGGTGCCGGCTGCCGGGCATCCGCTGCTGGTCTCGGCTCCTGAACGCGGACTCTGCCGGGTGGTTTGTTTCTCGCCCCGCCATGATCTTACGCTGCCGGAGCTGGATCTGCCCATGATCCAAAGCATCCTTGACACCTGGACGGCCCAGACCGAGGAATTGGGCAGAAAAGACTTCATCGTAAATGTGCAGGTCTTTGAGAACAAGGGCGCCATGATGGGCTGTTCCAACCCTCATCCGCACAGCCAGATCTGGGCTCAATCCCAGCTGCCCAACGAGATTCGCAAGGAGCTTGCCGCGCAAAGCGCGTATTTCGCTGAACATCGCAGACCTCTGCTGATCGACTACCTGGAAGAGGAGCACACTCGCCGCGAAAGGATCGTATTTCAGAATTCACTTTTTACCGCGCTGGTGCCGTTCTGGGCCGTATGGCCCTTTGAGGTATTGGTGATCCCCCACCGGCCGGCGGCCCAGCTGGCAGGGTTGAGGTCCGACGAGGTCGCGGCGCTGGCTGAGGTCATGAAGCAGGTGACCAGCCGCTTTGACAATCTGTTCAACAACTCATTTCCGTATTCCATGGGATTCCATCAGGCCCCTTGCGACGGCCGGTCTCACGCCGAATGGACTCTTCATGCCCATTTCTATCCTCCGCTGCTGCGTTCGGCGGCGGTTCGCAAATTCATGGTGGGTTACGAGATGCTTGCGATGCCCCAGCGCGACCTCACGCCTGAAAGTTCCGCACAGCGGTTGCGAGATACTTCCCCCATCCATTACAAAGCAAGATCATGAGCCCGGGGGCCCGGGCGCACGATTTGAATAACTGACCGGCCCGGAACTCTCCGCGGTTGAGGGCGCAGGCGGAGCCTTCTGTGTTCCGCGGCGGCGAGGCTCCCCTTTGTCGTGGTGTGACCGGTCGGGGGACCGATTGGGGCCGATTCCGGCCATTCCGGCCCGTTCCGAC
>DATJBI010000091.1:0-8232 GCA_035515435.1 Anaerolineales bacterium | reverse complement strand
TCCCTAGAAGGCCCATGCCCGAATCACTCGCGATCGATACTCACGAGCTCAGGAAAGTATTCGGCGAACAGGCCGCTGTGAAAGGCCTCACCCTGCAGGTCAGGCAGGGTGAGGTGTTTGGTTTTCTGGGCCCGAACGGTGCCGGAAAGACCACCTCCATCAAAATGCTGCTGGGTCTGGTTGCACCCAGCTCCGGCCGCGCATCCTTGTTGGGGGCGCCCGTCGGGGATCGGGACATGCTCCGCTACATGGGCTTCCTGCCGGAGCACTTCCGCTTTCAGGAATGGTTGACCGCGGAAGAATTCCTTGAGCTCCACGGTCAACTGTATGGAATGCCCCCGCGCGACCTGAGATCACGGATCAATGAACTGCTGGAAAGAGTCGGCTTATCGGATTTTCGTAAGAAGCTCTTACGCACTTTTTCCAAGGGGATGCTGCAGCGGATCGGACTGGCCCAGGCCCTGCTTAATCGGCCGCGCCTCGTTTTTCTGGACGAACCGACCTCTGGCCTCGATCCGGTAGGGCGGCGTCTGGTCCGTGACATGATCCGCGAACTGCGCGAGGCAGACACAAGCGTGTTTCTCAATTCGCACTTGTTGAGCGAGATCGAGGTCACCTGCGATCGGGTGGCTTTTATCCGGCATGGGGAGGTGATACGGGCGATGGAGCTGTCTTCCCTGGATGCGGGCCAAATCAATGTGCTGATCCGCGCCAAGGGCCTGTCGCCGGAGATCACGGCCGGGCTCTCCCAGTGGGGCCGGAACCTTCAAATCGGCCCCGAGACGGTGAACATGATCATATCGGCCGAGTCCGCCATGCCGGAAATTACGCGCTACCTCGTCATGCATGGCGCCGAAGTCTATGCCGTCACTCCAAAACACGCCTCGCTGGAAGAAGTCTTCATTGAAACGGTCGGCAAGGACGGCGGGCTATGACCAACATCTGGATCCTGGCCCGCATGACCTTCCGCGAGGCCATCCGTCGCCGGATCGTGGCGACCGGGCTGGTGCTTGGTCTTTGTTTCCTGATCATCTACTCGATCGGATTCCATTTCATCTTCGGCCAGATCGTCCGGACCGCCTCAGCCGTCTCCGGCGGCTCAGCACTCGCTGCCGTGACGCCGGTTGCGAATGTGGAGGGAGCAAACACGCTGCTGCTCCTGGGGTTATATGCCGCCACCTTCCTTTCCATCGCCATGGCCGCGCTGCTCGCTGCCGACACCTTATCGGGGGAAATAAGTTCGGGAACCATCCAGACCATCGTCACCAAACCGATCCGGCGGATGGAAATTGTGCTGGGCAAATGGCTGGGCTTTGCCTTCCTGCTGGGATTGTATCTGGCGTTGATGGGCGGCGGCACGCTGCTGAGCGTATTTCTGCAGGCCGGCTACCTTCCCGACCACGTGTTGGCCGGCCTTAGTCTCATCTACTTCGAAGCTCTGTTGATCATGACCATCTCTATGGCCTGTTCGAGCGCATTCTCTGCCCTGGCCACGGGCGGAATTGTATTTGGTCTGTATGGCCTGGCTTTTATCGGGGGCTGGATCGAGCAGTTCGGCGCCATCCTGCAAAACCCGACCGCGATCAAGGTTGGAATTATCGCCAGCCTGATCATCCCGAGCGAAGCGTTGTGGCGCAGGGCCGCCTTCGAAATGCAAACACCGCTGGCCGGAGTCCTGGGCCTGTCGCCGTTCGGTACCGTTTCCGTCCCCAGTCTATTGATGATCGCCTATACGGCCGTTTACCTGCTGGCAACACTTGCCGCGGCCATCCGCGTTTTCGAGAAGCGGGATATCTGATCTGCCGCGCGCCGCAGGGCCGGAACAACCCTTGACCCGGGCCGGGGGACAAACGCGCCGCGCCGCCGCCTTGGCCCCGCGCCTCTCGCGATCGCCGCTTCATCGGGAGCGAGAGCGGCTCCCGCTTATTTCGGATGATTCGCGATGGCGTGCTCCGCCCATGTCAGGGCGCTCATCATGGTCGAGAAGCCGAACACCGTGATGCCGAGCCTCAAGGCATGTTCGATCTGATCGGCCGTTGCTCCCGCGTCGAGGGCGCGATGCGTATGGGATTCGACCGCGCTTTCGGACTTGGCTGCGGCGGCCATCCCCAGTTTGATCAGCTCGCGCGTTCTGATGTCCAGCGGTCCAGACTCGGCCGTCACCTTCCCGAGGTTTTCGTAAGCCTGATACACCTCCGGATGGTCCCGACGAAACTGCTGGTATGGTTTGGGTAGTTGACTCATCTCTGTCTCCTGGAACATTAGGTGGATGGATGCTCTATTATCGCGCACAATCTTTCAGGCGTCCCCCGGATCAGATAGTAGCCATCGTCCGCGCAGGTTCGGCACAGGACCGCGCCGTGCACCATTACTTCACGTTCGTTAATGATCTCCTCCCCGCAGCAGTCGCAACGGACCCGCACGATTGGTTTGCTGATCAATTCCTCCAGAGTGGGATGCAACGCGACCTCCTGAATTCGCAGCAGCTCCCGATCGGGCATGACCTGATAACCCCGCAGCTGGGCAAAATAGTGACGCGGCTCGTCGGGCGCGTAGAGCGCGGCGCGTTCGCGCACGTCCAGGGCGGGTGAAATGCGGACCGCCCGCCCGGTCGATACGCTCGCGAAGGTGGCCGCCATCTTGCCGAAATCGTTCACGCGCAGCGTGCGATGACCGATGGTTGCGCCGGTGGCCACCTCGATGCCGTCGGCAAAACAGCCGTCGCTTTCGAGGATGATCAGCGCCGTGCTTTTGTTGACGGGCGGCTCCAGCCCCAGGGCGGCCAGACCTGCCAGGCCAATCCGGACGCCCAACACCTGGCGCGGGCAAAGATGGTCGTGGCGTGCCGCTGATTGTTTGAGCAAATCCGAAATGCAGAAAGACATGACAACTCCTTCAGTCCGTGTGCAGGATCACATGCTGATCCGAACCGACTTCCACGCGCAGGTGGCGCAAGGGCTTTTGAGCGGGACCCCGCAGTACGTTCCCGTCCGCATCGTAACGCGAACCGTGACAGGGACAGGCAAACCCAGTACCGTTCTGTGCTATGGTGCAGCCGAGATGCGTGCAGACCAGGCTCAGGGCCGAGAATCCGTTTTGGTCGTGGATCAGCAGCGCCGGGACCTCCGCGATGAGCGAGCGGCTGCCGGCCGGATAGTCTTCAGCCAGCCCGATGTCGAAGGCCGTCTTGAGCGGAGGGTCGGTCTGATAATCCAGAAAACGAAACAGCGCGCCCAGGCCCAACGCGCCGCTGATCGCCAGCAGGGCGGTGGTGATGAGCTTGAACAGATCGCGGCGGGACAGATTCGACATTTCAGCGTTGGACCGCATGGCAGGTATGACAATAGGCGGAGGATTGGTCGATTCCGTTCTGCGTGCAGCCGCTGCCCATCACCGGTCTGAAAGTGAAGACCTGGCCGGTGGCCTTGCCAACCAGTTGATATGTCCCGTCGGGCAAAACACGCGTATTCCACATCGGCTCGCCCTTGTCCGTAACGATGACGGTCTGGCCGAGCTCCAGATCCACCACGGGATTCAGTTGCGCCTGGCGAAATGCAATGTCGTTCGGGTCGGTCAGCATTTTTGTCGATGGCAGTTGGGTCGGCGTGCCGTGGCACGTCCGGCATTGAATGTACTGGATCTGTGTTTCGTTGGAGTGAATATCGCCGTCGCCCATGGCTTCGGTGCGTGTGTGGCAGTCAATGCAGTCCAATTCATACTCGCATTTGGTAAATTGAGCAATGGGCTGATAATAATTCTGCACCCGGTCTGCGGCCTGGGGCTGGTCACTGCGCGGAACGAATGCCATCGCACGCAGATCATAATTACCGCGGTTGTGGCAGGTGTTGCATTGTGTATATGGAATGGCGGTGGTCAGCTTGTGAATCTGGCCCGGTGGCAGGGAGCCGATGCCGGGCGTGTGGCATGCCGCGCAGCCGCTCAGCCGGTCAAACTGCGGGCCCGGAAGCGGCTGGGCGTTCAGGTGGCAGAACAAACAATTCACCGCGAACTTTTGGATCGCCGGATTTGACGCCCCCGCCGGATCGAAAGCCTGGAGGGCGGGCACTCCCGTGGACGTCGTGACTTGAGCATCGGCCACCGCCCGGATGCCGAAGCGGGCAGTGAGATCCCCTTCTGCGCCGTAGGTATAAAGGATGTTCGTGATCGCACCCGCGTACGTGGCCTGCACGCTCGTCAGCACGCGTTGGATGTGATTATTATTCTGCTCGGCGGTGCCGGAGTGGCAACTGCTGCCGCCGCACGATTCCTGGACTACCGAAAGATCGGATGGATTGGCTCCGCCGCGCATGGTGCTGTGGGCCAGATCTGCATTCAACGCCAGCGCTTCTCCGCCGTGACAGATCACGCATCCGAACGTCTTGATCGGATGAGATTTGCTGATCTCCGGCAGGTCGCTGTGACAGGTCAGACAATATTCCGGTTTGCCGGTCAGCGTCGGGATCAAGACGATCGGTTTCGGCTGCCGCGAATTTGCCCACCACGCGGCAACGATCGCAAGCAGCAGGAGGGCGGACCCGAGAGCGATCAGGCGTTTCATGGGCTAGGAGCCAGGCAGACTGCCGAAGATCGTCAAGACGATGATCAACAAGGCAATGACAGCCGCCGCAATTTGTGCGGGACGACCGGAAGCAGGGAACCATCTTCCCAGCTCGCGCTCTGCCGGGTTCGGCAGGATATAGGGGATCAGGGCGAGCATCAGCAGAACGAGGAGCGGAGCCAGCACGCCCCAGATGAATGGATCGCCCCATTTGAGCATCTGCTGAACCCACAGGAAGAACCAGGGCGCGCGCGCCTCACCGCGGATGGCACTGATGTCCGTGATCGGCTGGGCAATCGGTGCGGGCATGAACGCCGCGAACAGGATCAGTGCCGCGCCGGTCAACAACATGGCCAGGACCTCGCGCCGCACCAGTTCATTGCGATTGATCCGCGCCTGATCCACCCGCAGATGCGGCGGCGGAACCGCGATCCCGCCATCCCGCCGAACGCGGAATGCGTGCCAGACCATCAAAACCATTGCGCAGAGCGCCAGTCCAAAAATGTGCCAGGTGTAGAACCGGATCAGGGTCGGGGGGCCCGGCTGGCTCCCGCCGGTGAGCACGAGGTACAGCGGACTCCCGATCCATGGGATCGTCTTGATCAGATTCGTTCCGACGACCAGGGCCCATCCAATTCCCTGATCCCAGCGCAGAATATAACCGGTGAAATCGAGCAGGATCGCACAGACGAAGAGCCCCAAGCCAAGCAGGTAGTTGAAGCGGCGCGGCGGCGCGTACGAACCGGTGAACACGACGCGGACCAGGTGGACCCCCATGACGATCAAAAGAAGCTGCGCCGCCCAAAAGTGAACGTTGCGGACCAGCGCGCCGAAGGGCACGTGGTAGCTGATGGTTTGTATGGAAAGCGCGGCTTGTTCGGGAGTGGGAATGTAATAGAACATTTCCAGGGCGCCCGTCGCGCCCAGCACGAGCATCAGAAAGACTGCCGTCCCGCCCGCGCCGAGGGTATACCGCCAGCGCGCTTGGCGGGCAGGAATGGTCGGTGGATGGAGATGGTGGAAGAAGGTCGGCCGCATATTGCAACAAATGATGTACGGATAAATGATACCTGATAACAGTGATAAAAACCGCTCCAGTTGCGGAGCGGTCCTATGCGGTCAACGGGGGCCGGTCGGCTGATGACCCTCGTCTTTTTCAAAGAGCGGCAGGTACTTCGCGGCGAGTCCGAACGCCAGGATGCCTGCGGAGAAGATGCCCACGGAGATGGAAAGCTCCGGCAGGGACGGGATGTAATGGGCATTGAACGCCATCAAGCTCGGGATGAAGGTAAGGGGATCCGGGTGCCGCACGGCGAACCAGCTCACGTCGAAGCGGTTCAGGATCATTCCAGCCAGCAGGATGACCGCGCCGGCCAATAGCCCGTTGGCGCTCTGGCGAACCTGTTTGAACGAGAAGAGGACCAGTGGCAGCAGGGCGCCCACCATGATCTCTGTCCAGAACAGGATGCTCATCAGGCCGCTGTTGAAAAGATATTGCAGATCGCCCTGCATGGCCAGTTGAGCGAAGCGCACGATCAGATAGATGGCCAGGACGATCGGAATGGCCCGGGCCAGCTTTGCCAGAAGATGGATCTCCAGGCCGCGGTGGAAATAACGGGCGCTGAGGGTCGACTCAAAGATGATCATGGCCAATCCGATGGAAACCGCCGAGATGAAGAACAGCACCGGCAAGATGGGTGTCCACCAGAGCGGGTAGAGCTTCGCGGGCTGGATCAGCAGCAGCGAACCCAGCGAGGATTGGTGCAGGGTGGAAAGCACCACGCCGAGAATCACGAACGGCATGATGTATTTGTGCATGGTATGCGCCGCCCTCTGCCACTTAAGTCCTTCGAACAGCACCGGGGAAAATTCAATGGCCAGCACGGTGAGATAGCTCATCACGCAGATGCCGATTTCCAACAGGACCGAAGTGCCGTTCATATGGATCATCATGTACCAGATTCGTTCCGGATGGCCGAGGTCGACCAGCAAGGCGATGACGACCATGATGTATCCAAGGAAACCTGTCAGGACCGAGGGCCTGAGCAGGGGCTGAAATTCTCTCAGTTCGAAGATGTAAACAATGGCAGCCATGACGAATGCGCCGCTGCCAATTGCTACGCCGGTGAACAGATCGAAACTGATCCAGAAGCCCCAGGGGTAGGAGTAGCTCAGGTTGCTGATGGCGCCGATCCCGTCAATGTAACGGATCAGGGCGACCACCAGGGCGATACCCATCAAGGTCAGGAGGATCCAGACCAGTGGGCTCAGGCGGAGACGCGGATTGATGTTGATCTCCATTTTCATTTTGTCTCCTCCGATTTTTCCTTGGCTTCGGCCTCCGCCAGCCGTTCTTTTCTCTGGTTGAACTGGTGGACACCGACCGCGGTGCCGGTCAAAACCGCGCCCCAGGCAAGCGCAAATGGAATGGTAAGCTCCATGACGGCTTCACTCACGTTCCTGACCGGCGTTGAGCCGAGGTCCGGCAGGCCAAGTTCGCTGAAAGGCACATGGGAAAGGATCAAATAGGAGGTGCCTCCGTTTTCGGTCTCTCCGTAAACGTGATTGATGTAGCGGCCGGGATGCGCCGCGATCCGATCATGGGCTTCTTTGATCAAATCGGCACGTTCGCCGAACATCAAGGCATCTGTGGGACAGGTGGCAACGCACGCCGGTTCGAGCCCGGCATCAATGCGCTGCGGACACATCGTGCATTTATCAATGAACGCGCCCTGGATGATCCCCTTGTCGTAATCAAAGTGCGGCACGCCGAACGGACAGGCGTTCATGCAGTAACGGCAGCCGATACACTTGCTCGGATCGTAGAGCACCGGACCATCCGCGCGTTTGCTGTAGGCTCCCACCGGGCAGGCCGAAAGACAGTCAGGCGCCTCGCAATGCATGCAGTGATAGACCATCGTGGCACGATCCAGGTTCGGATACTCGCCGGTCAGTCCGACGCCGGAAACCCAGATGCGCGTCTTGTTCATTTCAATTTTGTTCTCTACGCTGCAGGCGATCATGCAGGCCCGGCAGTCGATGCAGCGCGTAGCATCGAAGAGGAAAACCTTATGTTTAATGTTCTGAATGTCGCTCATGCTATAACCTCTCAAGCCTTCTTTACCGTTACAAATGTCTGGCTGAGCGCCTGACCTCCGCTGATGGGATCGGTGTATGTGACGTGCAGGTCGGAATCGCTCGCGCCCAGGCCGTAGGCCGTGGTCAAGCCCATCGAGAGGTGGCCGAAGCCGGGCTGCATGTAAACACAATCCGGACGGATGGCCTGCGTGGCGATCAGCTTGACATGGATCTGGCCGACATCGCTCGTGACGGAGACCAGATCGCCGTCGTGGAGGCCGCGCGCGGCTGCGACCTTGGTGTTCATCCAGAGGCCCGGTTCATCGTCGTACTTGTGGAGCAGGAGGTTGTTCTGGGTGCCGAACTGGGTCTGGCGGGCGCCTTTGCCGGTCAATAGATAGAACTGGTCCGGTGCGGGTGCGGGGGGCTGGTCCCATTGGGGGACGCCGTCGAAGCCGGCTTTCTCGAGTGCGGCGGAACTGAGCTCGATCTTGCCGCTGGCGGTGGTCCATTTGTAGATGTCGGGGCTGCCGGCAGGCAGGTCGACGTAACCCTGTTTGCGGACGGCAGCGAGCGTGACGTGGAGGGGAGCGAGC
>DATJBI010000090.1:0-13660 GCA_035515435.1 Anaerolineales bacterium | reverse complement strand
CGCTCAACAACCTCGTGATTGCCCTGATCCGCCAAGCCAAGTTCCAAAACGCCGCCCAAGCCCGCCGACACTTCGCCGGGCATCTTGCCGCGGCTTTTTCCCTACTTACCACCCCCTTTTCCCAACCTTGAGAAAACCATCATGACCAGCCAGACCAGCCTTGACTTTTTTATCCTTTCGCTTATAATTGAAAATGATTTTCAATATCATCTATGGCTACAAAAAGCTGGCTCACTCAGTTGCAGGATAATGGTTATCGGCTGACAACCGCGCGGCGGGCCGTGGTTGAGATCATCGCGGCCAGCCAGCGTGCCCTGACCCCGGTCGAGGTCTATGATGCGGCGCGCGATCAATATCCCACTCTGGGACTGGTGACCGTTTATCGCACGCTTGAAAAGCTTGAAGAGCTTGGGTTAATTCAGCGCGTCCACCGCCCGCAGGGATGTCAGGCCTTCACTACTGCCGGCCAGGGTCATCAACATCTGTTGCTTTGCAGCAAGTGCGGACGAGCCACCCTGTTCGACGGTGACGATCTCGATCAATTCATCCAGTCCGTTGCGCGCAAGACGGGCTATCGGATCAATGAACACTGGTTCCAGCTTTTCGGCCTGTGTGAAAACTGCAAGTGACCAAAGGAGAAACTATTATGTGTATGTTTTGTGCGGCAATTCCGGTCGTGGCCACCGCTGGCATCACTCTTAACGGCAAACAAATCGAAGCCCAAAAGAAGGTCGAATCGGCGGGCGCCGAAAGACCGGCGGCCAGGCCCATCATGCAAATCACTGCCGGCGTGGTGATCGTGCTGATGATCGGTTCGGTGACATATCACACCTTAACGTATCTTCCCTGATCTCAAGCGGCGAGCCGCGTAATTAAATTTCTCTTCCCTTTTCAGCGGACTTGGCCCGGTCCAGCCAGGTATTGCTTTGCCATTCGACATCCATATTCACTTACTGATATTATGATCGGAGGCCAAAATGTTAAGAGATAGACGAATCAATTTCTGGAATCTAATTGTTGCAATGCTTTCTTTAGCATTGGCGCTGCCCGCGTGTTCGGGAGCGGGCCCCGCACCTGAAAATAATGCTGGAACGATTTCCGTTGTAGCGGCGGAAAATTTCTACGGGGATATCGTTCAGCAACTGGGCGCAGGGCACGTGTCGGTGGTCAGCATCCTTTCCGATCCGAACGTCGATCCGCATGAATATGAATCCAGCGTGCAGGATGGCGTGGCAATAAGCAAGGCCCAACTGGTGATCGAGAACGGAGCCGATTATGACACCTGGATGGATAAGCTTCTCGCCGCTTCCCCCGATCCCCATCGAATCGTTTTGACCGCCGCCAATGTCAGCAGTAATCCATTACCGGATAATCCGCACGTTTGGTACGGCCTTGATAATATTCAAACCATCGCGCAAAATATAACCGCTGATCTGGAAACGCTCGATGGCACCCACAAAGCCGATTACGATGCTGCGTTGACGAAATTTCAAAAGTCGCTGGAACCCATTCAACAAAAGATGAATGAAATAAAAAATAAATACGCCGGAACGCCGGTCGGCTTGACGGAAACCATCTTCCTCTACCAGACTCAGCCAATTGGCTTGAACGTCCTGACCCCGTTTGAATTTGAGAAAGCCATCGCGGAAGGGAACGATCCTCCTGCCGGTACGGTGGTAACTGCGAACAATCAGATTATCGACCGCGAGATAAAGGTCCTGATCTACAACGTACAGACGGAGACTCCCATCACTACCAATCTGCAAAATGAGGCAAAGGAGAATAACATTCCCATCGTTCCAGTGTCCGAGACCATGCCCGCTGGAAAAACATACCAGAGTTGGATGCTGGATCAACTGGATTTTCTTGAACAAGCACTCGGCGGTTAGAAAAATAATGAGGAATATAAGAACGCAAGGACCGATCATTCAACTGGAGCAAGTAGATATTCAATTGGGCGGAAGGATTATCTTACAGGATATCGACCTGTCCATCCAGCCGGGTGAATTTGTTGTCATCCTGGGTCCGAACGGGGCCGGCAAAACCACTTTTCTTAAACTCCTGCTTGGATTGATCCAACCCGCATCAGGATCGGCGCGAGTGCTGGGTCAGCCGCCCAAAGTCGGATCGCGCCTGATCGGCTATGCTCCGCAACATCGTGCCTTTGATGTCGAATTGCCTCTGCGCGGCCGCGATCTGGTTGGTTTCGGCTTGGACGGTCATCGTTGGGGCATCGGACTGCCCAGTCGCAGTCGGCGGGAAAAGATTGATCAGGCGTTGAAGGAAGTGGATGGACTGCATTTAGCCGATGCGCCGTTTGGACAGTTGTCGGGCGGGGAACAACAACGTCTGCTCATTGCCCAAGCACTGCTCACTGATCCGCGTTTGCTCATCCTGGACGAACCCCTTGCGAATCTGGATTTGGCCTATCAGCAGGATGTTGTAAGCTTGATCGACCAGGTCTGCCGGACTCGCGGCGTGACCATCTTGCTGGTCGCACATGACATCAACCCATTGCTGCAGGTTGCGGATCGGGTTATCTACATGGCGCATGGTCACAGTGCCATCGGCTCGCCGGATGAAGTGATTACCGAATCCAATCTCACCCAACTCTATGGATCACCCGTCCAGGTGGTACACACGCTTGGACGTTACTTCGTCGTCGGAGCCGAGGTGTAGATTTGAATCCAGATAAACCACACGAAGGATCATAATTTGTTCGCGATCTTTGAATATCCCTTCATGCAAAACGCCCTGATCGCCGGATCCATGGTGGCGATCGTTGCCGCAGTGCTCGGCTATTTCTTGATCGTGCGCGGATTGAGTTTTGCCGGTCATGCCTTATCCAGCATAGGCTTTGCGGGCGCGGCTGGGGCGGTTTTGCTCGGCGTGTCACCGATCTACGGTTTGATGGTTTTCACCGTCACAGCCAGCATGGCCATTTCAATCCTTGGACGAGAAGTCCGCGAACGGGATGTCGCCACCGGCGTGATCATGACTTTTGCATTGGGATTGGGGGTTTTATTTTTGTCGCTTTATCATGGCTATGCTGAACAGGCTTACAGCATTCTGTTTGGGACGATTGTCGGGGTGAGCCGAGCCGATGTCGTTTTCACCTTCTTGTTGGGCTTGATCCTATTGGCTGTGATCGTCATCATCAGCCGGCCCCTGCTTTTTAGTTCTTTCGATGTGGAGCTGGCGGAGACGCGCGGCGTGCCGGTGCGCGCTCTCGGGGGGGTCTTCCTGATCCTGGTTGCCTTGGCCATATCCATCACTACACAAGTGGTCGGCATCCTGCTCGTGTTTGCACTGCTGATCGGCCCCTCCGCAACTGCCACCCGCCTCATTCATCAGCCATTCCGGGCAATTGTCCTGTCAATCGTCTTGGGACTGGCTTACACCTGGCTGGGAATTCTGCTTGGCGGGAACAGTCCGTGGCCGGTCAGTTTTTTCATCACCGCCCTGTCCTTTGGAGTGTATCTGCCGGTTCGTTTGTTATCCAAAGGAATTGATTCAAAAAGATCAGCCGCAGGGTTTGAAAAACGCTCAGGCGCCGATTTTAATTTGGCGTCCAAGAAAGCTTACCGTGGTTGACATCCTGCGTCATAACTTTGTTCAAAATGCGTTTCTTGCCGGTGTGATCGTCGCCAGCATATCCGGCTTCGTGGGCTATTTTGTCGTTCTGCGCGGGCAGGCTTTTGCGTGCGAAGCTTTATCGCATATTGGCTTTGCCGGCGCGACCGGAGCCGCCCTGGTTGGAGCCAGCTCGCTGGAAGGCATGTTCCTGTTCACCCTGTTAGCGGCGGTTGGGATGGGCGCGCTTGGCAAGCGCTTGCATAACCGGGATGTTGAGGTCGGAATGTTGCTGTCGTTTGTGCTTGGCCTTGGCGTTCTTTTCCTGAGCATCTACACGAGAAAAGCGACAGGGGCAGTAGGAGTGCTATTCGGGTCTATTCTCAGCGTGACGACCAAGGATGTCCTGATTACCACGGGAAGCGGTGCATTGATCCTCATTCTGATGGCTGTGCTGTTTCGTCCCTTGTTGTTCGCCTCCATCGAACCGGAAGTGGCAGAGGCGCGCGGCGTTCCTGTGCAACAGCTCTCGATCCTGTTCCTGATCCTGCTCGCGATCAGCGTGGCAGTAGCGGTCCAAGTGATCGGTGTGTTGTTGGTCTTTGCGCTCCTGGTGGTGCCGGCCGCGGCGGCCGAGCATTTGACCCATCGTCCATGGCTTGCGATGGCCCTATCCGTATTGATCAGTCTGACAGCCACGCTCGGAGGATTGATCCTGGCATTTATTGGTCGTTGGCCAGCGAGTTTTTATATCGTCAGTTTAACATCGTTGTTTTATTTTATTGCGCTGATTCTTCGCGCCTTGCGTTTTCCTCGGCGTTACCGGGAAATGCCTCATCCAAGCCGGGAAATGCTTCCGCCTTCCACGTAAGTCCACCTCCCTCATTCCCTATTCAGATTCGATTGTTAAAATATAAAGCGTTCAGCCATATGGTGCCGAACAACTGGTATCGCCCATCCTGCCGCTCTCATCCTGATCAGGTAAATATGTCGCGAACAATCGCCCCGCCCAGAATCGCTCTTGATCCAGATCACTTTCCCGCGTTCGGTTTTGGCTTGACGTGGCTGATCGTCATTCCTGCCGGCATCTGGTTCATCGCCGCATATTATCTGCCGTTATTCAGTCAAAACTCCACTCAGGTTCAAACATAGATTCTGCCCCCGCTCATCACATTGATGATCGGAGTTTCTCTCATGGGTCCTATCCTGGCACATCTCTTGACTGCCCAGGCCCCGCGCCATGAAATTCCGGTCAAGCTGACGCTCTTGATTTTTGGAGATGCGTCTCCATCCTGGCGGGAAGCGGATTCCTCCTGGCGGGAAGTCGTGATTGCAGGGGCTGGACCAGTCATGAACCTCCTGCTCGCTGGGCTAACCCATCCTTTATGGAACGCGCAGATCAACCATTTTGTAAATCCGATCATGCTGTTCGTCTCTGGATTCAAAGCGTGGATCTTTGTCCCTAATCTCTCGCCCGGTTTCCCAACGGATGGCGGACGTTTTACCAGAGCCTGCCTGCGAGGATTCATGGGGCATCCGTTGCAGCGCACCGCGTAAAATATTTTGGTGTCATCATCGCTGTAGTTGTGACCGCATGGGGAATCTTCTTGTTCGCTCAACACGCCCGCGTCAGCACGGAGACAGGACTGATCACATTTGCGTTCGTGCTTCTATGATTGGATGGATTAAGAATACACGCCTTAGCAAAGGATGAAGATTCAGCAACTGAGCGCGTTGCCAAAAACCAATCACGCTTTCGATTATTTCAGAAATCCTCCCTCCGATTCTATTGGCAGCGAGCGCCACATTCTTATTAACAAACAACGGTCTTGATGCCCCGCAGTCGCGCGATCAGTTGAATCATTGGTGAAGGTCCCGGTCCAATATCGTCATCTGCATCCAGGGACGTTCATTTTGACCACGGTCATTTCTCACGCCCCCATTCTCGCCAGAGAATGGTCTGTAGCGCGATTCGATCCAGCCATGGCGATTCTCCCTCCGGAAGCGGTTGTGCCTCAAACTACAACGCCGCAGGAACGGGCCAAACAGGATTATCAAATGCTCGATGATGGCGAAGCCGCGGCCGTCCCAGCCGGTTTGCGACTGGCTGGCTGTCAAACTCAAATGGAAGCCGCCATACCGCTGCCGGCTGCGACCTCCCCAGCGATTCTCCGAAGATTGGGATTGCCTCTGCAGGCCTTGATGACAAGACCCTTTTCCCATATCCATTGTGACTCAGAAGTTCAACGGCGGAGCTTCCGCAGGGTTGATTTTTACTCTGAGAGTTTATAACATGCTCACTCCAGATGATTTAACCCGCGGCTTAAGAATCGCAGGCACCGGCACGATCAATTTGGATGGCATCCCGGGACCGATCGGAGGCGTTAACCAAAAAGTCGCGGCGGCGGAACAGATGGGCGCTGTTCATTTTCTGTGCCCCGTCGATAACTATGCCGACGCAGTCTCGGTTGCGAGGAGCATCCGGGTGATCAAGATCGCCACGGCCGAACAAGTCATTCAATTTCTCAAGAGCTTGCCCTTGCCGTGACGGGCTCCTCAACGTTTTCCCGGCTGCGACCTTCTTCCTATTGGCTTTTTCCAGCAAACGATTAAAATCATCGCCATACCTAAGGAGATGAGCCATGACTATAATCGAAACCAGCACGAGCATTGACAAACCCGTTGAACAAGTATTTGCGTTTGTTTCCAATCCTCTCAACATGAAGTCCCTCAGCCCCGCCACGACGGGGGTCATCTTCGATGGCAAAATAGCCGTCGGTTCGCGATACACGGTCCAGTCAAAGTACGGAGCGCGCGAATTCAACTCTGTGAGCGAGATCGTTGTGCTTGACCCAAACAAAACATTTGCCGTGAAGGCCATTGCCACACCGCCTGCCACAGACGTGGTCAGCACCTACACCTTCGAAAAACAGGGCAGCGGCACAAAACTGCATCTTTCCATGGATGCGGCTGTGATGCCCGGGACGGAGGGCATGGTGATACCACAACTCAGAGCCGGGCTGGACACCAGCCTGGCCGCTCTCAAAAAGGCCATCGAAGGTTAGACTTCGCCCTCCCGCAAATCAGCGGGAGGGTTTTAATTTCGAGATCCAATGCCCGTTGGAATAGGTTCTCACGACCCATTAATATGTTTTCGCTTACAATATGATTTGTGAGAAAACATATTGCTCTCCTGCATCTTTCATTTTGCACGGCGCTGATCCTTTTATCTTCCTCATGTTCTGCGCCGACCCCGGCCTCCGTCAACCCGGCCCCACCTTCAACCGAAACACCCACCGAAACCCCCGTACCGAGAACGACTTTGGCCCCTCAACCAACAGCTACGGCGACCTCCGTTGAGGCACCGACGCGCCCACAATACACGCTGAACGTCGTGATGGACTACAACGCGAAATCTCTCAGTGCGGACGAGACGATCCTCTATCCAAATCATACCGGGCAAACATTGAACGACCTTGTCCTCGCGGTGGAACCCCATTACTGGCCAAATTGTTTTGAGCTCAAGAACCTGATGGTCGATGATGTGGCACTTACGAATTACACACTAGACGGTCACAAGTTATCGCTTCAACTTCCACAAGCCCTCATGCCTGAAGCCGTTGCGAAGCTTCAAATCAGCTACACTCTCCATCTCCCCCTGATCGAGCCGACCAATCCCACCGTGACCCGGCCTCGCATTTTCGGATTTGACTCCAGGCAGATCAATCTCGTGAACTGGTATCCATTCGTGGTCCCGTTCATCGCCGGACAATGGACACTTCATGATGCTTGGTATTATGGCGAGGAGCTTGTCTATGACGCGGCAGATTTTAAAGTCGGTCTCAAATTTTCCGATGGCACACCTCCTCCGGTGGTTGCGTCAAGCGGCGAATTGGTTGCAACCAGCGCCGATGGCACCGCAACGTATACGCTCGCTGCCGGACGGGCCTTTGTATTTTCGATGAGTCCCGATTTTCAAGTGGACAGCATAAAAGTTGGAGATGTAACGGTTTACAGCTATTATTATGATTATTCCTCCTTTGATGTACCGGGCAGGCTTTCATTGACAACCTCGGCACAGGCCCTGCAGATCTACAGCCAGCGTTACGGCCCATACCCTCATAAGACCCTTTCCGTCATCATGGGAAATTTTCCCGATGGGATGGAATATTCAGCATCCTATTTCAGCTCCTATGGCTATTACAATCTGCTTGCCGGGAGTCCTACAAATTCTATATATCGGCTCTCGGTAATCTATCTGGCCGCGCATGAGACAGCGCATCAGTGGTGGTTCGAACAGGTTGCCAACGACCAGGCCCTTGAACCATGGTTGGACGAAGCGATGGCGACCTACAGCGAACATATCTTTTTTGAGGCCTATTACCCGGCCCAACTTAAATTGTGGTGGTATGTGCGGAGCGATCAATATGACCCAAAGGGCTGGGTCGACATTCCGATCTATGATGGCGGTGGCTTCCGGCCATACACCAATGCGGTTTATTTCGAAGGTGCGCACTTCCTCGATGACCTTCGCACTCGCATCGGCGATGAGGCTTTCTTTGCCTTCCTTCAGGATTACCTCGAGCAGGAGCATGGCAAAATTTCCACGTCTGCCGATTTCTTCCGCATCCTGCGCGCACACACCCAAACCGATTTCTCTGACTTGATCAAGAAATATTTCAAGAATTCCTATTGATGAAAAAATCCCATCGCGTTCTTTGCATTTGCTTGGTTTGGACTCTGGCATCGTGTCTGCCGTCGCACTCCGCAGGACCGCTTCCCACCCCCCCCTTCGATCTGGTCACGGTTGACCCAGACGCAACCGCCACGGCGACTCCTTTTCAGCCCGCGCCGCCGACCCGCACCTCGGTTCCATCCGCGACAGCGCTTCCGACAGATACGGCCGTCCCCACCCGTACGACCGTCCCCACCAGCACCGCCACACCCGTTCCTCCGCCCGCCACAGATACCCGCCTCCCATTGCCGATCCGTCCCTCGCCGACCCCCGCGCCGGCCGACACGCGGACCCAATATACCTTTTATGTAAATCTGAGATATTCGGCGCACCGCCTGCATGCCGATGAAACGATCCAGTACACCAACACTACCGGCCAGACCTTGTCGAATGTGGTTCTGGCAGTGGTGCCCAATTTGTCCAGCGACTGCTTCTATCTGGACAGCATCGCCCAGGACGGACGAGCCCTCTCGGATTACAGCCTCAGTGGACAGCGCTTGACCGTCAATCTCTCTCAGCAGCTGCTGCCCGACGCAATTACAACCTTTGCATTAAGTTTTGATCTATCCGTTCCTCCTAGAAGCGGAGAGAAACCATTCGGCTATCTGGACAATCAGCTCAATCTGAGCGACTGGTATCCGTTCATCGTTCCATATGAAAATGGATGGGTGCTTCATAATTCGTGGCCGTTTGGCGAATGGCTTGTTTATGATGCCGCAGATTACGATGTCAATCTCAAAGTGGATGACCCGACCGTCAGGATCGCGGCGAGCGCACCGGAACAAGCGAATGGGGCTTGGATGCAATATCGTTCCCAGGCCGCGCGCACGTTCGTGCTGTCAGCCAGTAATCTCTTCCAGATCGATGATACTGCTGTTGGGTCCGTCAAAATTTACTCGTATTATTTTCCTGGCGATGAGAATGCCAGCGGCGAGGTCCTTTGGATGGCGACACAGGCGATCGGGCTCTACGAAGCAAAGTTTGCGCCGTATCCGCATCCAACCATCAGCATTGTTGAAACCGATGTTCCCGATGGACAGGAATATGATGGATTGGTGTTCCTTTCCACGAGTTTTTATGAGAAATACAATGGCACAGCCAAAAGTGATCTGGTGACGATTGGCGCGCACGAACTGGCACATCAATGGTGGTTTGGCTTGGTGGGAAGCGATCAAGCGGAAGAACCATGGCTCGATGAATCCATGGCAGTTTATACTGAGCATATTTTTTATGAATACAATTATCCAAACTATGGCAATTGGTGGTGGAATTTCCGCACTTATAATTTTCCTCCGGGTGGTTACGTGGATGGGAGCATCTATGATTACCCGACATTCACTTCTTATGTCAGCGCTGTGTATATGAACGGCGCAGAGTTCTTGGACGCGCTGCGGACCCGCGTCGGCGACGATGCCTACTTTGCTTTCCTGAAAGACTATGCCCTGCGCTACGCCCACCAGCACGTCACCGCCGACGATTTCTTTGCGACCTTGCGTTTGCATACCAGCACCAATTTTTCTGATATTATCCAGGAATATTTTCAACAGCCTCATTGATCAAATCCAAGGATGGAGGAAGCATGTCACCCGAACCTGGTTCAAAGAGCGGGGAATACTGGAAGCAGCACGTGATGAGTTGGGAGGCCAGCGCATACTTTAAAGACCGCGGCAAACAGCCGGCCTTCTGGGACCGCCTGTCGACGCTCTTCCGTGGACAGGGCATGTATATCCGCATGGAGGCCGCGCTGCGGATGCTGAAGCCGCATGTGAAGGACATGCGCGTTCTGGATCTCGGTTGTGCATCGGGACGGTTTGCCTTCCAATTGATGGAAGCGGGCGCGCAGAAAGTCACCGGCCTGGATGTGTCGCCCGCCGCAATCGAAGCTGCCGAGCAGAGACGGCTGGCCAGCCCGTATGTGGATTGCCTGGAGTTCAAAACGGTGGATTTGACCCGGCCGGACCTCGAACTTCCGCAGGTTGATCTGGTCACCGCGCTGGGTGTGATCGAATATTTCGATGCGCCAACACTTTCCAGGCTTTTGGGCAAGTTCAGGACGCGCTATTTTTTCCTTGATTTCCCCGATGCGGAAGGTCGCACCCGCAACCGGCTGCTTTGGAATCTGCGGCAGGTCTATCTGCGTCTCAACCGCTGTCCGGGCGTTTATCTTTTCACGCAGGATGAATTCCGGAAAATGGCCGGGCAATTCGGGTATGACGGCTTGTGGTTTACGCGCTATTCGCTTTTTGATTACGCCAGCAACCTGCCCCGCCCCTAATGCGAAAAATCGCCTGCATCACGCTGGACACGGAAGCGGATTTTCTCGACCCAACCGGGCGGATCCGCCTGTTCGAGGAGAGGGCGCTGTTCAATCGCTATGTGAACATCCTGAAGGATCATAACGTGAAAGTTACCGCGTTTTTGGTCACGTCGTTGATTTCAAAATATGGCGGTTCGTATCAGCGCTTGCAGGAACAAATCCCGGTGGAGTTTGCCATTCATTCTCACCTGCACGATTTGCAAAATCCATGCTCGCCCGCCGACATCGAAGAATCCGTTCGTGCATTTCGTTCATTCACCGGCAAGGACCCAAGCGGCTACCGCGCCCCCGTCGGACGGATCACGCGCCAGGGCCTGCAGACCCTGCTGGACCTGGGCCTGCGCTATGACTCAAGCATCTACCCCTCGTTTCGTCCGGGCAGGCTGGGATACAACAATCTTCATCTGCCCCTCGAGCCGTTTCGGGTCCGGCACGAGGCGCAGTCCATCATTGAAATTCCGTTTGCCGCCCTGCATGGGGTGCGGTTGGTCTTCTCCCTGAGTTACGTCAAGTTGTTTGGATGGCCAGCCTACGATTGGCTGATGAGAGTTTTTCCTCTGCCGGAGCAAATGGCGGTGCTGGCCCATCCCTATGATTATTATTTCCACTTGCTGGCAGATCAGGTCACGGCCGGGGAAAAACAGTTGTTGCTGCGCAACGCCAGAAACGCCTTTGACCTCTTTGAAAAAATGATAATTTTCTTACGCGCGGCAGGGTATGAATTCGAGTTGATGAGCGGTCTGTGTGATTATCTTGAGAGCGAACCCTTGGCTGTTTACGAGATGGACAGGGTGATTCGCTGACCACCCGAGGAAAAATATGCCCGAAAAAATGCCAGTCTTATTCGTTGGTCACGGCAACCCGATGAACGTGATGGAAGACAATGAGTTCTCGCGCGCCTGGGACGCGGCCGGGAACGCCCTGCCGAAAGCCAAAGCGGTGATCTGCATCTCGGCACATTGGGTGACGCGCGGGACGATGGTCACCGCCATGGATCGACCGCGCACCATTTATGATTTCTACGGCTTTCCGCCGGAGATGTACGAGATCCGTTACGACGCGCCCGGCGCGCCGGACCTGGCCGAACAGGTGCGGCGTATCGTCAAGAACAGCGCGGTCCAACCGGACTTGAATTGGGGACTTGATCACGGCACCTGGATCGTGCTCAAACGCATGCTCCCCAAGGCAGATGTGCCGGTCATTCAGATGTCGCTCGACGCAAATATCGAAGCGCAAAAGCATTATGAGATCAGCCGCCAATTAAAGGAATTGCGTGAAGAGGGCGTGCTGATCGTCGGCAGCGGCAACATCGTTCACAACCTGCGCATGGCGCGTTTTGACGATTCGGCGTACAGCTGGGCAGTAGATTTTGATCAGCGCATTGCCCATTGGATTTCACAGAACGATCACGAGCCGATCATTCATTACGAAAAAGGCGGTCAAGCCGCGGCGTTGGCGATCAACAGCGCCGAGCATTATGTCCCCTTGCTTTACACGCTGGCCTTGAAAGATGAAAACGAGCCCATTTCGTTCTTCGCGGACAAGGTGACCGGCGGCGCGATCTCGATGCGGTCGGTCCGCATCGGGTAATTGGCAGGGCCGGGGCAGGCTGCAGCCCTGCGGAGAATTATGGATCGTCCTTTTGTTCACATCAACATCGCTGCGACCGCCGACGGAAAAATAGACACCTTTGAACGACGCGGCGCGGCAATCTCATCTACGCGTGATAAAGAGCGCGTCGATAAACTACGAGCCGAAGCCGATGCAGTGATGGTCGGCGGACACACGCTTCATGATGAAGATCCCAAGTTAACCGTCAAATCCGGATTGTTACGTGCCGAACGCCTCGCGCGCGGGCTTTCAGCGAATCCTGCCAAAGTCGGTGTTTCCGCGCGCTTGCGCCTCAAAGCTGATTCTGAGTTCCTGAATGCGGGTTCGTCCAAGATCTTTTTATTCACTACTTCGCAAACAGACGAGGCCCAATTAACCATGCTGCGTTCCTGCGGCGCAGAGATCTTTGTCCACGAAGGTGAACGCGTAAATCTAATTTCGATGCTCAGGACGTTAAAGAAAAAAGGTATCCATCGTTTGATGGTTGAGGGCGGCGCGACGCTTAACTTCGAGTTGATGCGATTGAGACTCATGGATGAACTGACGATCTACGTCGCACCGCTGATCTTCGGCGGAGAAAAGGCTCCGACCCTCGCGGCCGGATCAGGTCTGGTAAGAAGCGACGCGATCCCGTTAATGCTAGCAGAATCTCAAGTGTGGGATGATGGCGGGGTTCTGTTAAGATATCAATTTGAAAAGAGGTCAAAATGACAACGACCATGCATGAAAAAATGAATGTTCTCTTGGAAGAGAATAAAGACCATAACTGCAAGGGGCTTGGCAAGGATCAGGTTTGTGTTCGGATTGTGGCAATGGCGGAACTGCCGTCGCGCTTCGGCGATTTCCACATTGTGGCTTTTGAGAACAACCGCGATGGCAAGGAGCACGTGGCCATCACCAAAGGCGATGTGATCGGCGCGAGCAATGTGCCGGTGCGCCTGCACTCCGAATGTCTGACGGGCGATGTGATCGGCTCATTGCGCTGCGACTGCCGCGATCAACTTGAAGCCGCGTTGAAGATGATCGGCCAGATGGATAAAGGCATGGTTTTGTATTTGCGGCAGGAAGGCCGCGGCATTGGACTTGCCAACAAAATCCGCGCCTATAGCTTGCAGGATGAAGGCATGGATACGGTCGAAGCGAATCTGGCGCTGGGCTTCCGCGATGATGAACGCGATTATGCAGTTGCCGCGCATATGTTGATGTCGCTGAAGATTCAATCGGTGCGATTGATTACCAACAATCCAAAAAAGATTCAACAGCTTACCGATTACGGCATCAAAGTAATGGATCGCATTCCGCATGTGATGGAGCCGAACGATCACAATCTCTTTTATTTGCAAACCAAGGCCGCCAAGTCGGGACATCTGATTGATTTCAGCGGCAAGGAACATTTCAAGGAACAGGATGATCGCCCGATTCTC
>DATJBI010000089.1:0-4977 GCA_035515435.1 Anaerolineales bacterium | reverse complement strand
AGCCAAGAACCTGCATCGCTAACAAAAACCTGCCGCCCGGGTGCTGATCGGGCATCTGCTTTTTGTTGACGGCCAACTGCAGCGCGCCGCAAGAGAACCCAGGGTCCCGCCGGGCAAGTTGGCGGGACCCTCACAATTGCATATTTGCCCCCGGACCTTAGATGTCCACGGCCAGGCAGGTCAGCGTTTGCTCCACGCCCGGGATGGGCTGGATCCGCGAGGCCGTGACCGCGCCCAAAGCGGTCACATCCTTCGTTTCGACTTCCGCCACGGCATCGTACGGGCCGAACGTCATGTGCGCCTCCACCACTCCCTCGATCTTGCGCAGACTTTTGACCACTTCATTCACCTCACCAGCCCGGATCTTGATCAACACATAAGCTTTCATTTGTGCTCCTCGTGAGTATCAGACAGGACGCGCCCGGCTCGCCCAGGCGATGAACCCCGCCGCGATCAATGCCGCGAAAATAATTCCGCCCACGACCAGGGACCCATGGCGACTATCGGGGGCTGCGGCGGGAACGGGTGTCGATGTCGATGTGGCTGCGGCAGTCTCCACCAGCACTTCGAGGGTCGGCAGCGGAGTGAGTGTGGAGAGATCAAGCGTCGGTCCCGTCGTGGGCGGGGCCGCGGTCGGGGTGCCGACGCGCAGGATCAGCAATTTTTGACCGGGGTAGATCACGTCCGATGATAAACTGTTCAGGGTCTTGATGTCATTGATCTTGACCTTGTAGGCAATCGCGATCTGCCACAGGGCCTGTCCGGGTTGGACAACATGATAAACGGCACCGGACTGGTCCGGGGTGCTGACCACCGCCATGGGGATCGTTGGTTCTTGAGAAGCGGGTGTGGCACCGGCCCGGCTTCCACCGCTGGACGGCGTGTAAGCCTGCTGCATTCCGCTGCCGGTAGGCTGGGCGCAGTCAATCACGTAGTAAACGTCCCCGCCGGAATAGGTCACGCCCGCCCCGATCTGGGTCAGGTCGGTAGAAAGCAGCGCAATGCGGTGCTCCGCATCCCCCATCCAGGCATTGACGGCTGCCTGCACCGTCATGCTGGAAGTCCCCTGTATCACATTTTGAGAGGCCAGACCGCCCAGAGACAGATCACCCGCCAAAGGGTAACCGGCTGCCAGCAAACGCTCGCCAAGCGTCGAGCCGCCGGGGCCATAGTCCGACCACGACCCGATCGATGCCATATAGTTCGCCTGCGCCTGGGCAGAGGCCATCAGGATGGAATTCGTCGTATAGGCCGGCAAACCATGAGCGGCCCGCAACGCATTGACCGCGCCGATCAAAGCAGAAGGGCTGTAGCTGGCGGGTGCATCCCAGGCCTGCGCCGGAAACATTCCGACCGGCAAAAAGCCCAGAGCCAGGGGCAGCAGGACGCCGATCAAGAACCGGAAGACATGTCTCTTCATTGGATGCATCCAAAAAGATTATAACCCCCAACAAGAATGGAACACGGAAGGGGCTTATTTCATGGCCGCCAACCGGTCTCGCAGAAGCACCAGCGGGTGCTGCGCCCTCCACCCGGTGCCTTGAACGATCTGCATGCGGCAGGCGGCGCCGGTGGAGGCGACCACCCATTCCCCGCTCTTGGAATCCAACGCGCGCAGCCCGGGCAATAATTGCAGCTCAGCGACTTGCATCGAAAGACGAAAATGTTCTGATTCATAGCCAAATGTGCCGGCCATGCCGCAACAACCGCCTTCCATCAGTTCCACTTGATATCCGCAAGCGCGCAGCACCTGAAGGGTTGCCTCGACGCCGGCGGGAAATCCATCCGCCGCCGGCCCTTCCGCCCGTTGATGGCAATGTGGATGGAACTTCACTTTCGGCGCGTGGGCAGTTTCAGCAATTTGCAGTTCTCGGCGTGCACAATAGTCCCGGAACGTATCGGACCGCACAAGGAATTCCTCCACCAACCAGGCTTTTTCCGCCCGCCGGGCGATTTCCTCGGCCCGGCCCGGGATCAGATCAGGATAATCATATTTGAACGAATAGATCTCAGGCGGCTCCATCCCAATGATCGGCAGCGCAGAATCGACATCCATTTCATTCAAGGCCTGGAGCACTGTCAGCGCGTGCTTCCTGGCCCCCTCCAAAAAGCCCTTCGAGACCAAAGCCGCACCGGCACTTACCACCGGCAGCACATAGACGTCAAATCCCAGCAGATCCAGGATGTCGAAGGCGCTCTGCTCAACTTGCGGCTCAACATAATGCGCATACGGATCGGGCAGGAACAGTACTTTACGGCGGTCACCCCTCCGAACCGGCAGGGCGCGCCTGCGCGTGAATCGCGGGAAGGGGCGTTCAGGCGCAATGTGAAGGACCCGCGCCAGGCTCGATCTCAGCAGACCGTTTCCCGTCGCGAAGTTGGCCAGCGGTGCAAGTGCGGAGAACCATTTTGCCGCGACGTGAAAATAACCAAACACATAATCGCGCATGGGTCTGCGATGCGATCGGTAATAGTGATTCTGGAACTCGGCCTTGAGTTTCGCCATGTCCACTCCGCTGGGACATTCCGCCCTGCAGCCTTTGCATCCCAGGCACAGATCCAGAGCATCGTAGACAGACGCTTCAAGATCCCGCCTGCCCGGCTCCTGCTGTGCGAGGCCGGTCTGGATCAGGGCCCGCAGCAGATTCGCCCTGCCGCGCGTGGAGTTCTGCTCCTCGCGCGTGGCTTGGAAAGAAGGGCACATCACCCCGGTCATTTTCCTGCAGACGCCCTGGCCGTTGCACTGTTCGATCGCGCCCGATAATCCGTTGTTATGCTTGAAATCCAATGCCGGCGTCCAGGCCTGCGCCCGATACCCCGCGCCGTAACGCAGATTTGAATCCATGGGCGGCGCCTCGAACATTTTCCCGGGGTTGAGCAGACCCAACGGGTCCGCGGCCTGCTTGAGGGCGCGCATGGCCTCCGTGATCTCAGCGCCATACGTCCGCTTCAGCCATTCCCCGCGGGCGATCCCGTCCCCATGCTCGGAAGCCATTGAGCCGCCCAGGCTCAAGGTAAGCGCCAGCGTTTGTTCTGCGATCGAACGCAGGGCACGCACACCTGCGCCGGTCTTCAGATCGAGGATCGGACGAATATGCAGGCAGCCGGCGGAGGCGTGAGCATAGATCCCGCCTTCCGTTCCATGCGCCGCCATGATCCGCTCGACCTCGCGCACAAATCCGCCCAACTGTCCGACCGGGATCGCGCAATCTTCAATGAAGGCCAGGGGCCGCGCCGAGCGCGGGCGTGAATCGAGGAGGCCCAATCCGACCTTGCGCACATTCCAGACCCTCGCCTGATCTTCGGCCGACTCTGCCACGACCACATCCGCCCGCAACTGTCTGGCCGCCTGTCTCAGGGCTTGGGGCCCTTCGCCGCTGAATTCAACCACCAGCAATGCCGGCGGATCGCCCCTCACCCATCCCATCTGGGACGCGTAGGCCGCGATGGAACGCGCCAAACGGATGATCAGTTGCGGTACGAGTTCGATTGCGCTTGGGTTGCGCTCCAGGAGACCTGGCACCGCGTCGCAGGCTTCGGCGATGCTGTCGTAGGCGAGGATCCCCAAAACCGTATGAGGGGGTCTCGAGACGAGCTTGACTGTCGCGCGGCGAATCACGGCAAGGGTTCCTTCGCTGCCCGCCAGAAGATGCGCAAGATTGATCTTCCCTTCCTGGATATCGGCCGGATAGGAACCGCCTTTCCACTGGGGGGGTTGGGCCGGCGCCCAGGGCAACAGGTAATTCAAGCGGTATCCTGCCGAATTGCGCCAGGACTTTGGATAATTCCGTCTAATGGCATCCGGATATTTTTCGCGAATTTGCAGCGCCGCGGCCATGATGTTCATCAGGCGGGTGCCGGCAGCAGCAATGTGAGCGTCCGGCGTGGACTCAGCGAAGGCGGCCTGCGAACCGTCCGACAGAATGACATCGGCCCCCACCAGATGGTCCGCCGTCATGCCGTACAGGATGGAATGCGCGCCGGTTGCGTTGTTGCCAATGACGCCCCCCATGGTTGCGCGCTCGGCCGAGGCCGGATCCGGGCCGAACATTAAGCCGTATTTGGAGGCAGCCAGGTTGAGGTCCGCAAGAACCACGCCAGGTTCAACAATTGCGGTCCTGGACTCTGGGTCAATCTTGATGATGGAATCGAGCCAACGCGAACAGTCCACGATCAGCGCCTGGCCGATCGCCTGCCCTGCCAATGACGACCCCGAACCGCGCGCCAAAATCGGGACGCGGTGCTTTGCTGCCAGTTCAACGACAGACTGCAGGTCCTCCTGTGTCCGAGGCAGCACTACTCCCAGAGGTTCAATCTGATAAATGGACGCATCGGTGCTGTACAGAATTCTGGAACTTACATCGAGCCGAATATCGCCGCGAAAGTGTCGGCGAAGTTCGTCGATGAAATCAGGACTCAGCATACGAGGGTCTCGACCACACCGAACCTCCGGGCTCCCGCGGCAGGCTGCCGCCGGATCGCTATTTGGACCTGCCTTGATTGGCGACCGCCGCGGCCGCTTTCGCGACCTCCTCCGGATCGCCAAGATAATAATGCGTGAGGGGTTTGAGCTGATCGTCCAGTTCATAAACCAGCGGGATGCCGGTTGGGATGTTCAATTCCGGGATCTCTGCATCCGAGATGTTATCCAAATACTTGACCATCGCGCGCAGGCTGTTTCCATGTGCCGCAATAAGCACGCGCTTGCCGGATTTCAGGACGGGCGCCAGCGTCGAATGCCAATAGGGCAGCACCCGCTCGAGGGTGATCTTCAGCGACTCGGTGGCTGGAAGTTCCCGCGGCGTTAAGGATGCATAGCGCGGATCAAATTTCGGATGGCGGTCATCGGTCAGCTCCAGCGCCGGAGGCGGAACATCATAGCTGCGGCGCCACAGTTTGACCTGGGCCTCGCCGAACTTCTGGGCCGTTTCTGCCTTGTTGAGTCCCTGCAGCGCGCCGTAGTGGCGTTCGTTCAGC
>DATJBI010000088.1:0-12758 GCA_035515435.1 Anaerolineales bacterium | reverse complement strand
GATGTGGCCAGCGAAACGCAGGATCACGTTCGTTCGGTGATCGAGAGGCTGGGGTATACAAGCAGCCTGGCCGCAAGAAGCATGCGGAGCCTCAAGAAGAACCTGGTCGGCCTGATCATGCCCGATATTGCTTATCCGTTTGCCATTGAGGTGATGAAGGGGGTGAACCGTGCCATCGCGGAGTCTGAATTTGATCTGTTGGTGTACACCACCGGCGATGTGCGCAAGAGCGAGAGTGCCTCCCACGAACAAAAATATGTCTCCCTTCTGAACAATTCGATCACGGACGGCGTCATCATTGTCGCGCCGGTGGTCAGCGAGTTTTCCAGCGAGGCACCGATCGTCTCCATCGATCCCCTGATCAGCAATCCGAACTACCCCACGGTTCACGCAACGAATTATCAGGGCGCGCTGGATGCCATGGAATACCTGCTCGGATTGGGGCACCGCCGGATCGGTTTCATCAGCGGGCGCGCTGAGCTGGAAAGTTCCAATCGCCGCCTGAAAGGGTACCGCGACGCGCTTGAAAATGCGGGGATCGCCGTGGAGGAAGGTTTGATTGCCTCGGGCGACTACACCACCCAAAGGGGCGCGGCCTGCGCCAGGGAGCTGCTGTCAGGCGCGCGGCCCCCCACCGCCATCTTCGCCTCCAACGACCAGACCGCCATGGGCGTTTTTCAAGCCGCCCAGGAAATGGGGCTGCGCATTCCGGCGGATCTGTCGGTGATGGGGTTCGATAATATATCGGAATCCAAATACATGGGATTGACGACCATGGATCAATTCATCTCCGAGATGGGTTTCGTTGCAACGCAGATGCTCATTCAGCTTATCAAAAGCGGATCGCTCGAAACGCAGACCTATAAGATGAAGACCCAGCTTGTTATCCGCAGTTCCTGTCAGGAGTCAGCGGCGGCGTCGGCTTAGATGCACCAGCCATGCTTTTTTCCGTTCCGGCATGCTGCCGGAAACGATCCTCGGAGCGAAAGGAGGTGAGCGGCAATCCTTCTAAAAATAAACAGCAGGCCTTCTCTTCAACCTTGAAGCGATGGAAGGAAGACCTGCACGATTGTGTGGAGCTGTGCTCCGCACGTGGATAGTATAACGCATTGAAAATAAAAAGGAGAAGAACATGTCTCGCAAGATCTATACTATTCTGAGCCTGGTGCTTGTGGGCGCCTTCGCTCTTGCCGCATGTGGTACAGCAGCAACAAGCGTTCCCACGCAAGCTCCCGCGGCGACCCAGCCCGCGGCTGCTCCAACCACTGCACCTGCTGCAACAAATACCGCGGCACCGAAACCTGTAACCATCAACTGGTGGCATATTTCGACTGCGGATCCGGGCCTGTCGTTTTGGCAGGGGCTGGCCAATCAATATATGTCTGCCCACCCAAATGTCACCATCAATATTACGGTCCTGGAAAATGAGGCCTTCAAAACCAAGTTAACCACTGTTCTACAATCTGGAAATCCACCGGATGTCTTCCAGAGCTGGGGCGGCGGCGATATGAATTCCCAGGTCGAGGCCGGTATGCTCCAGGACATCACGCCTGCCCTTGACGCCGACAATGGCGCCTGGCGGAATACGTTCAGCCCGGGTGCTTTGTCCGTCTATGCCTACCAGGGCAAGAACTACGGTGTGCCGTGGGATATGGGCATGGTCGGATTCTGGTACAACAAGGACCTCTTCACCCAGGCCGGCATTACGGATACTCCTGCCACCTGGACCGATTTCCTGGCCGATGTGAAGAAACTCAAAGCCGCTGGCATTACGCCCATCTCCCTGGGCGAAGGCGATAAGTGGCCCGGCATGCATATCTGGATGTATCTGGCCACGCGCATTGGCGGCGAAGCGGCCTTTGATGCCGCCTATACCCAGAAGGGTTCGTTCACAGATCCGCCATTTGTCACGGCCTTCCAGGACCTGCAGCAGTTGATCGCTCTCCAGCCGTTCCAACCCGGCTATCTCAGCGCCACTCATGACGACATGGAAGGCTACTTCGGAAACGGCAAAGCCGCGATGGAGCTGACCGGTCAGTGGGGTCCGTCGGTCGAAATAGCTGACAGCGCCGACAAGAAGGGTGTGGCCAATCTGGGCTTCTTCAACTTCCCGGCGGTTGAGGGAGGCGTAGGCAAGAATACGGATGTCTGCGGCGGCGGCAATGGCTTTGCGATCGGCAAGAACGCCCCGCCGGAGGCCATTGACTTCGTCAAGTTCCTGACCAGTGCCACCAACGAGGCACAAATGGCCAAATTGGGCATGGGCATCCCGCCGGTCGTAGGCGCCGAATCCGGCCTGACTGATCCGAACATGCTGGCTGTGAAGCAGAACGTGGAAAATGCAACCTATTTCCAGCTGTACTACGATCAATATCTGCCTCCGGCGATGGGTTCCGCCCTGAACGACTCGGTGCAGACCATTTTTGCCGGCACGGCAACGCCTCAACAGGCTGCCCAGGCAATTGAGGACTCTGCCAAACAGAACCTGAAATAGGTCAGATTCCTTCTGATGCGTTAGGGGTCGGGTCTCACCGCTCGACCCCTAACTTTGGCAGGCGAAGTACTGCAGGAGACTTGTTTATGGAAATAGCTCAAGCCGGAAGAGAAGCCCCGGGCCCACGTCAACGAACCGGCATTCCCCGTCGTACTCAGGACCTTCTGACGATTACCATATTCCTGGCGCCGGCTTTTATACTTTTCCTGGTTTTTCTCGTCTACCCCATATTTAGCTCTCTTTATTTCAGCTTGTTCAATTGGAATGGTCTCGGTCCGGCAGTTGATTTTATTGGATTGGACAATTTCAAGCAGATCTTGACCGATCATGTGTTCATGAAGGCAGTGGGGGACTGTTTCCTGGTCGTTGTGCTCTCGTTGATCGTGCAATTGCCATTGGCCCTGGCCCTGGCGATCATGGTGGGTCGCGACCTGCCTGGTCGGGCTTTTTTTCGGGCGGTCTTTTTCATGCCGTATGTGCTTTCCGAAGTCATCACTGCCATCATTTGGCTGGGCCTGTTCAGTGCGGATCCAGCGCGTGGCCTGATTAATGCCCTTTTGATCATTATTCCCGGCATGCAGCCCCAGGGTTTCTTGAGCGACATTCACCAGGTCCTGCTATGCGTTTTTATCGTTCTGAGCTGGAAATATTTTGGATTGCATATGCTGCTCTACATGGCCGGTCTGCAAAATATCCCAAAGGAAATCGAAGAGGCCGCCATGATCGATGGGGCGAATCGATGGCAATTAACGACGAATGTCACCATTCCGTTGCTGGCAAGCACCATTCGCACCACCATTTACCTCTCCGTCCTGGGCTCGCTGACGCAATTTACCCTGGTGTGGATCATGACCAAGGGAGGGCCGGTGAACGCCAGCGAATTCATGGCCACATACATGTATCGCTTTGGTTTTGTACGTTTCATGCTGGGATACGGGTCGGCTGTAGCCCTCGTGATGTTACTGATCTGCCTTTTCTTCTCCGTAGTGTATTTGCGGATCGCGCGCCAGCCGGACGATCTGGGCGGCCTCTAGAAGGGATGATCATGCCAGCCAATCCACGACCTCGAAACCGTAATTTGAAGAAGTACCTGCCGCGGCTTTTCCAGTATCTCATCCTTTCCCTGGTCACGCTGATTATCATCGTGCCGATCGTGATCCTGCTCTTTGACAGCCTCAAGACCAATGGCGAGATGTTTCTGCATCCGTACACTCCTCCCGATATCCCTCAATGGGGTAATTATGTCCACATCTTAACGAAGTCGTCGTTTTGGGTCTTAATGCGTAACAGCCTGGTCGTTATGGCGGCATCCACGGCGGGGGTCCTCTTCGTCTGCAGCCTGGCCGCCTTTGTCTTTGCCCGCATGCGATTCCGCGGCAAGGACCTGGCCTTCAACTTTCTTACGCTGGGCCTGATGTTCCCGATCACCGTGGCCATCATGCCGGTCTACCTGGTCATCCGCCAGATGCACCTGACCAATACGCTCATCGCAGTGATCCTGGTGCAGACCGCGTTTGGAATATCCGGAAACATCCTGATCCTGCGCGGCTTCTTCCTGGCGGTCCCCTCCGAGCTGCAGGATGCCGCTTCCATAGACGGCTGCACCGCCTTCGGCTTTTTTTGGCGCGTCCTGCTCCCGCTGGTGCGCCCGGCCCTGGCGGCGGTCGGGGCGCTGACGATGATCGTAAGCTGGAACGATCTGCTGACGCCCCTGGTGATCCTGGACAGTGAAAATCTCTGGACCCTGCCGCTGGGCACGATGCAGTTCCAGGGACAGTACAGCTCGGATCTGGCACTGGTGGCGGCCTTCGTGGCCATCTCCTCGGTGCCGGCCATCTTGTTCTACCTGTTCGCCGAACGGCAGATCGTAACCGGTTTGACGGCGGGCGCACTCAAGGGCTGATCGGTGCGAGGTGCCGCGGTCTTATGCGTGAATTTCCACGGTCCTTCCCTTCCGAAGTCTCTCTTCTCCTGGGAGTCTCTGCGCGCGGGGTCTCGGCTGCGTCCCGCGCGCAGACGGGGGACCTGCTCGGGCCGCATCCGAGCCGCGCCGAACAAAATTCAGATCGAGGATGTAAGGCATCATGGAATCCATCGAACAACGTGTAAATAAACTCCTCTCCCAAATGACGCTGGATGAGAAGCTGGCCCAGATCGGCTCCTACTGGATGTTTGAACTTCAAACCAACGGCGTGCTGGATTGGGACAAGGCGGCCGACAAGCTCAAACATGGCATCGGGCAGATCACGCGCGTGGGGGGCGCCTCCACGCTGGAGCCGGCAGGCGCGGCGAAGGCCGTCAACCGGCTGCAAGCGTTCCTGGTGGAAAAAACGCGGCTCGCCATCCCGGCCATCATCCATGAAGAGTGCTGCGCGGGCGCGATGATGCTGGGCGGCACGGCCTACCCGCAGATGCTGGGACTTGCCGGCACCTTCCAACCCGAACTCGCCGAACGGATGACCACGGCCATCCGCGGCCAATTGCGGGCGATCGGCGCGCGGCAGGGCCTGGCCCCCGTCCTGGATGTGGGGCGCGACCCGCGCTGGGGCCGCGTGGAGGAGACCTTTGGCGAAGACGCCACGCTCGTCGCGCACTTTGGAGTAGCCTATATCAAAGGCTTGCAGTCGGAGAACCTGGCAGAAGGCGTGATGGCCACCGGCAAGCATTTCGTCGGTCACAGCCTCTCCCAGGGCGGGCTCAATTGTGCACCCGTCCATCTGGGCATGAACGAGATCCACGATGTCTATCTGGCCCCTTTCCAGGCCGCCATCCGCGATGCGAAGCTTGCCTCGATCATGAACGCCTACCCCGAACTGGACGGACAGGTCATTGCGGCCTCGCGCCGGATCCTGACCGACATGCTGCGCGGTCAGCTCGGCTTTGACGGCCTGGTCGTGTCGGATTACGAAGCCATCAACATGCTCCACAATTTTCACAAGGTCGCGATCAATACCTCGTGCGCGGCCGCTCTGGCATTGAACGCAGGCATTGATGTGGAGCTGCCCTCGGCCGTCTGTTACGGCGCGCCGCTGAAGTCCGCCCTGCAAAACGGCGAGATCAATATGGAGCTCGTCGACACCGCCGTCCGGCGCCACCTGAAAAAGAAATTTGAGCTGGGTCTCTTCGAGGATCCGTATGTGGATGAGAACAGGGTGCTGGAGGTCTTTGAGACGCCCGAACAGCGCGCCCTGGCACATGAGATCGCCTGCAAAAGCATGGTCCTGCTGAAGAATGACGGCTGCCTGCCTCTGAAGAAGACGATCAAGACCCTGGCGGTCATCGGTCCAAATGCAGATGCCCCGCGCAATCAACTCGCCGATTATTCCTATGCGGCCATGCGCCAGCTGATGGAGTGGAAGGCGCCTGAGAACTCCGCTTTTCTTGACGTCCAGGCGGATCTGCTGTCGCAGCACGACGTGAAGATCTCGAGCGTCCTGCAAGGCATCCAGGCTGCCGTTTCTCCGGGCACCCGCGTGCTGTACGCCAAAGGCTGTGATCTGACCGGCCCTGATGCATCCACGTTCGAGCAGGCGCGCCAGATCGCGCAGCAGTCCGAGGCCGTTGTCCTTGTGCTGGGGGACCGTTCCGGCTTGACCCCCGACTGCACCACCGGAGAAACGCGCGACAGCGCCGATCTGAAACTGCCCCGCGCGCAGGAGGATCTGGCCGAGGCGCTGCTGGCCGCGGGAAAACCTGTTGTGGTGGTCCTGATCAACGGCCGGCCCCTGGCCATCCCCGCGCTGGAGGAGAAGGCGAACGCGATCCTGGAAGCCTGGCTGCCTGGGGAGGAGGGCGGCTCGGCGGTGGCCGAAGTCTTGTTCGGCGATGTCAACCCGGGCGGCAAGCTGCCGATCACTTTCCCGCGCTCGGTCGGGCAGGTCCCGATCTACCACAGCGCCAAACCCGCAGGGACGAGGTCCTACTGGTATGTCGATTATGTGTCCGAGCAGGTCACGCCGCTCTACCCGTTCGGGCACGGGCTGAGCTACACAACTTTCGAATACAGCGAACTGGTGATCGGCCCCAAGCAGACCGCCGCCGGCGGAAGCGTGGATATCGGCTTGAGGGTCAGGAATGCCGGCAGATCGGCGGGCGAGGAGGTCGTGCAGCTCTATGTCTGCGACGAGTTTGCCTCCACGCCGCGCCCGGCCAGGGAATTGAAAGGATACCGACGCCTGGCCCTGGATCCGGGCCAAACGCGAAGGATCACCTTTCATCTTCCGGTGAACCAACTGGCGTTCTACGATAACGATCTGTGCCTGGTCGTGGAGCCCGGCCCGATCAAAGTGATGGTGGGGAGCTCATCGGCGGATATCCGTCTGACGGGCGAGTTTGAGATCACGGGTCCAAAAAGGACCGCGGTCAGCGACCGCGTCTTTGTCTGCCCCGTGTCCGTGGAATAATGGGAGAGCCCCGGGGCCTGGCATGGGGCCCAATAAAAGGAGAATCGCGCAATCAGAGCTGCGCGGCACGCTTCGTGCCTAAAGCGTGATGACTTGAGAAAGGAAAAGAAATGACCACTACATACGATCCGAAGCCCGAGCACAAATTCACCTTTGGCCTGTGGACGGTCGGCAATATCGGCCGGGATCCTTTTGGCGGGCCCGTCCGCGAGCCCAGGACGCCGGCCGAACTGGTCCACCTCCTGGGAGAGGTCGGCGCGTACGGCGTCAACTTCCATGATAACGACCTGATCCCCATTGATGCGACACGCTCCGAAGCGGAGGCGATCAAGAAAGCCTTCCGCAAGGCATTGGCCGACACGGGGCTCAAGGTCCCGATGGCGACCACCAACTTGTTCGCCGATCCTGTGTTCAAGGACGGTGCCTTTACTTCCAATGATCCAAAGGTCCGGGCTTATGCGCTGCAGAAAACCATGAACGCCATCGATCTGGGCGTGGAGTTTGGAGCCGGGGTCTATGTCTTTTGGGGGGGCCGTGAAGGAGTGGAAACGGATGCCTCCAAGGATCCGCTGGATGCCATCAAGCGCACGCGGGAAGCCATCAACTTCCTTTGCGAATACGCACTCGATCAGAAATATGGCCTGAGATTTGCCCTGGAGGCCAAGCCCAATGAGCCGCGGGCGGATCTCTTCAATCCCACGACGGGCCACATGCTGGCCTTCATCGCCACCCTGGACCACCCCGAGATGGTGGGCGTCAACCCGGAGGTGGCCCATGAGCACATGTCTGGGATCAATTTCATGCATGGGGTGGCACAGGCCTGGGAGGCGGGCAAACTCTTTCACATTGATCTGAACGATCAGTATCCCGGGCGGTACGATCAGGATCTGCGCTTTGGTTCGCGCGACCCCAAGGCGGCCTTCTTCCTGGTGAAATTCCTGGAAGACGTTGGCTACGGGGGCTCGCGTCATTTCGACGCGCACGCCTACCGCACCGAGGATTATGAGGGCGTCAAGGACTTTGCGCGCGGCTGCATGCGCACCTACCTGGTCTTGAAGGAAAAGGCCGCGCAGTGGAATGCCGACAAGGACATCCAGGCACTGCTCTCCGAGATCCACGCCCAGGATCCCGGCATGACGGCGTTCCAGGGTCCGTACTCGGCCAAAAAGGCGGCTGCCCTGAGGGCCCATGATTTTGACCGCCTGGCTTTGGGCAAACGCGGCCTGAAATATGAAAGGCTGGATCAACTCACGATCGAACTCCTGCTGGGAGTGCGCTGAGCGCATGATCTGCCGGGCAGGGCGGCCGCGTTGCGACCCTGACTAAGGAGGCCCTTCGATGACGAAGCAGTATTTTCTGGGCATCGACACGTCCACGACCGGCAGCAAGGCCCTGTTGATCGATGAGGGCGGCAGCCTGGCGGCCCTGGCGTCCTCGCCGCATACCCTGCAGACACCGCGTCCGCTTTGGTCCGAACAGGATCCCGCCGAGTGGTGGCGGGCGGCCTGCGCCAGTATCCGCTCTGTGCTTGAGACGGCAGGGATCGGCGGGGAACGTGTGGCGGCCGTCGGCCTGACGGGACAAATGCATGGGCTGGTGCTGCTCGACGAGGCGGGAAACGTTCTGCGCCCGGCCATCCTGTGGAACGACCAACGCACGCAAAGTCAATGCGACGAGATCCATCAGCGAATTGGCAGGGAAAGATTTATTCAGATCACCGGCAACCCGGCCCTCACGGGTTTCACCGCGCCCAAGATCCTCTGGGTAAGGGAAAATGAGCCCGAGGTGTACGCGCGGGCCAGGCATGTTCTGCTGCCGAAGGATTATGTCCGCTATAAGTTAACAGGCCGGTACGCAATGGACAAGGCCGACGGCGCAGGCACGGTGTTGTTCGACCTGAAGGCCAGGAATTGGTCGCGGGAGGTTCTTGATGCGCTCGATATCGACGCCAGCTGGATGCCGCCCACTTTTGAGGGACCGGAATTCACGGGTGGCGTGAATGCAGAGGCCGCCGCGCTCACCGGGCTGAAAGCCGGGACGCCGGTCGCGGCCGGCGGCGGCGACCAGGCCGCCCAGGCGGTCGGCGTGGGCGCGGTGGAGCCGGGCATTGTTGGGCTGACGGTGGGAACCAGCGGCGTGGTATTTGCCACGAACCCGTCTGCCCTGATCGAAGGCCAGGGACGTCTGCATGCCTTCTGTCATGCCCTCCCGGGAATGTGGCATTTCATGGGCGTGATGCTTTCTGCCGCGGGCAGCCTGCAGTGGTATCACGATACGCTGGCGCGGGACATGGGGTTTGATGAATTGCTGCAGGAAGCCGGATCGGTCGGGGCGGGATGTGAAGGCCTGCAATTTCTTCCGTATCTTTCCGGCGAGCGCACGCCTTACCCTGACCCTCTGGCGCGCGGCGCTTTCGTTGGGTTGACGCTGCGTCACAGCCGCGCCCACCTGACGCGTGCCGTGCTGGAAGGTGTGTCGTTCGGTTTCAAGGATATCTTTACGCTGATCCAGGGTGCGGGATCGGGGGATATCGTCCAGGTGCGCGCATCCGGCGGCGGGATCCGGAGCGCACTGTGGAAACAGATCCTGGCTTCCGCGTTGGAAGCGGAACTGGTGACGGTGAACACGACGGAGGGCGCGGCCTTTGGCGCGGCCCTGCTGGCAGGCGTCGGGGCCGGGGCGTGGCCGGATGCCCTCTCCGCGTGTCGGTCGGCTGTTAAGCTGACCGGAAGCACCGTGCCGGATGGGGCCCAGGTGGAGGCATATCGCAAAGCATATCCACAATACCGGGAGTTGTATCCAGCACTGAAGTCCAATTTTGCGAAAATGTGAGCCGACCTCCCTCCGTGCCTCAGGCCGGCGCGCTGTGTTGGCGGGAGTGGAATCCTCGACGTGGCGGGGCGGGAAATGGGATTGAATTTCCGATGGAGCCCATACCGCTCATGGTTGCATGGTCGATCCCTGGTTGAAGGAATCCTGGAAGAACTTTTCTCCTCGCAACCTTGATCAGGCTGCGCCCGAAAAGCCGCCCCTCCGTATTTTCTTCAGGCAGGAAGAACGGGTTTGTCGTATAATCGGCAGATGTCTGGTCCGATGCGGGTTACATGATCTTCGGCCACCCTTCACATCGTTCATATCTTCTCGGAAGCAGGCAGGTGCTCATTCGACCAAGGACGTCTTTTATAAATAAATAGGAGAATGTAGACCATGAAAGCAAATTTTAGATGTGGCACACTTTTGATGGCCGTCGGGCTGGTGCTTGCGTTGAGCGCCGCTGCGGCCTTTCCCGTTCTTGCGGATGGCGGCTCGACTCCGCCGCCCCCCCCTCCGGCCGGGCGCACTCCACACGGGGGATCTGCGAATTCGCTTTCACAGATCCCAAGCGGCACGAAGGTCGTGATCCTGGATTGGCAGGGCGCCAAGCTTCCGCTGGGGAGTCAGCAGGCGCAGGACATCCTCGCCAGCGGCGACCCGGTTTGGTGCCCCTCGAGCGTGGCGACACCCACGAATGGCGGGAGTTGTTCGCCCGCCGGCGCGAGCCTGGCGGATGTGGTCACATGGCTCGACACCAACGATCCGAGCGTCAACGGCACGATCTGGATCGAAAGCAGTTATGACCGTCCGACCGCCGATCCCTCAAGCACTTCCTTCTCCCTGGATGGCTTGACGCTGACCAATGCCGCTGCGCATGATCTGACGATCAAGGGCGGCTGGGACGGACTGGGGACGAATTCGACCAGCGGCACAACGACGGTTGCGGGTGCATCCCTGTCCATCACGAATTGGACCGGGAATATACTGGTGTCTAACACGAACTTTGACGGGTCGGGCGGCGTCGGGCTGACGGTACAAACCTCCAAGAACATCACCCTGAAAAGCGTGAATGCAAGCGGCAATTCAAACGGCGGGGCCCTGCTGGAGAACCCGGGCGGCAGCGGTTCGGTTACCGTGACGGGCACGGCGGCCAGCTTCAGCCAGTTCAACGGCAACAGCAGCGACGGATTGGATATCGTCTCCAAGGGCGCCATCACGTTGACCGATGTCAATGCCGACGGCAACGCCGGCGCGGGGGCTATGCTCGACAACACGGCCGGCAGCGGGACCGTAACGATAACAGGCACGGCGGCCGTTCACAGCCAGTTCAACGGCAACACCTCCGGCGCGGACGGCCTGGATGTGTCTTCCCATGGCGCGATCAATCTGACCAATGTCGATGCAGAGGGCAACGGAGGCCTGGGGGCTGCGCTCAACAACTCCTCCGGCACGGGGTCGGTCGCCGTGGCAGGCACCTCTGCCAATCCAGGTCTGTTCGACGGCAATCTCAGTGATGACGGGCTGGACATCCAGTCGGCGGGCGCGGTCACGCTGACCGATGTCAATGCCGACGGCAACCACGGCCGCGGGGCCTACATCGATAACAGCCATGCGTTTACTCCGCAGGGGGTGAGCGTGAACAATTCGGCTGCCAACACCTTCGACGGCAACTTTCTCAACGGCCTGATCGTGCTCTCGGCGGGCAGCATCACTGTCAGCAACCTGAATGCCAGTGGAAATGGCACTGGTTTTGACGGCTTGACCTATCTGTATGACTCCAGCGGCGGGGTCTATCTGCAAAATGACGTGGGCACCGGCAGCGTCCTGGTGAACGGCACCAACACCTTCACGAACAACTACGAAGATGGCCTGGATGTGTACAGCAACGGTGCCATCACCACGAACAACATGATCGGCAGTGGAAATGGAGTGAAAGGAACCGTACCTGATTATGTCTGGGTCGGCGCTTTCCTGGAGAACGCCTTTAACGGTTATTCCAAACCCGTCACGGTGAACGGACTGAACGTGTTCAACAGCAATCTCGATGACGGCCTGGATGTCCTCAGCCTGGGCGCGATCAAAGCCAATGACCTCAATGCCGCCTACAGCGCGAACGGGAGCGGCGTCGATCTCGATAACTGCAGCTTCCTGAGCGATCTCGGTGGAACCGGCTGCCAGGCAGCCGCGCAGAGCGTGACCTTGACCGGCATCAACACCTTCAACGACAACCACCTGGACGGCCTGGATGTGTACAGCTTCGGCAACATCACAGCCGCCGATCTCAACGCCAGCGGGAACGGCGCGGGCGGAGCGCTCGGGCAGAACGCAGGGGTCTGGCTGGAGAACGATTTTCCCAGCTACGCCACCGCCCTTAATTCCAAAGGCACCGTGACTCTGAGCGGGACCAACATATTTTCCGACAATGTCTTTGACGGCCTGGATGGATACAGCTACGGCGCGATCAAAGCCAGCAATATTCATGCGTTCAATAACGGCTGCGACGGCGCATATCTGGATAACAGCCGGGCCTCCACCGCCCAATCCGTTACGCTCACCAACTACAACGCCTTCAACTATGACGGCTGCGATGGGCTGGATGTTTTTTCCAACGGTGCGGTCACCTTGAGCAGCTTGAGCGCCAATGACAGCGGCGGGTACGGGACCTTTATTGCCAACAATACTTCCAGCGTGACCCTGAGCGGCAACGATTCCTTCAACGGCAGTTACCAGTACGGGTTGTACGTCCTGAGTTACGGTACGATCACGGTGAACACCACCACGCTGGTCGCCGAGGGAAACGGGATCACCGGAAGCGATTCCGGCGGCGGCGTTTATTTGGACAACTGCATCGATTCGGGATCGGGCTGCACGATCGGCGCGGCCAAGGCCGTCACGTTGAACGGCACGAACGTCATCGACCTCAACTACGGTCAATATTATGACGGCGTGACCACCACTCCCCAGGCGGGACTCGTGATCTACAGCAAAGGCAGCATCAAGGTCAACAATCTGACCGCCAGCGATAATCTCATGGGGGCGGGTGCCCT
>DATJBI010000087.1:0-3967 GCA_035515435.1 Anaerolineales bacterium | reverse complement strand
GCGCTCCGTTCGTCGTCACGATTTCAGCGCGGCGCGCATGATGCTGGCCGGACGATTCATCTCCATCAGCGAATCGGGCGCGGATTATTATGAAGGCATGTATCGCGTCGCGGACGGCGTGGAAGCAGTCCGCAAAGCAGCGCGTGAGCAGATCAGGAACGGAGCGGACGTTATCAAGCTGGGAGTGACCGGCGCGGTATTGGTGGAAGACGGCCTGCCCGGCGCAACTCATTTCAATGCGGATGAAATCCGCGTGGCGGTGGAAGAGGCGGCCAAGTTCGGCAAACGCGTCGCGGCGCACGCGCACGGCATCGATGGCATCCGCAAAGCCGTGCAAGCCGGAGTTCATTCGATTGAACACGGCACATTCCTATATCAAGGTGAGGATGTGATCGAAGAGATGAAACAACGCGGCACGTATCTGGTCCCCACGCTCAAGCCCGGCTGGGATGTGATCAACGGCGACCGAACGAATGTCCCGCAATGGATCGTGGACAAGATCATCGAAACGCAGGAGGCGGCCATTCAATCATTGCGGCTTGCCTATCAAGCGGGGATTCCCATTGCGATGGGAAGCGATGCCGGCACGCCGCTGAATTTTCACGGCGAGAATGGGCTGGAAATTTATTGGATGCAGCAGGCGGGCATGAAGCCGATGGATGCGCTAGTTTCGTCCACACTCGGCGCGGCAAAGGCACTCGGTAGGGAGGACCGGATTGGTTCGATTGAAGAGGGTAAGTTAGCGGATTTATTGATTTGCGATGAAAACCCGCTCGAGGATTTGAAGCGGCTGGCTGATAAGAAGAATCTGCGTGCGGTCTTTCTGGACGGCAAGCTGGCCGCTCGTCAACCGGCTGATTCCTATCCCGCTTCTATTCTCGCCCCCGATCTCTTGACGATTGGTTCCATGTAACCTGTAAGTGCGCAATGTATTGCGCCCCTACCGATCCACCAACGAAACAATTTCTGCACCCTTCAATGCATGGCGCAAGTCCGCGCTCTTCATAATGACTCCGGTATTACGCATCCCTGATCCAATCGAGATTTCATCTTCCTTCAATACACTTTCATCGATCAATATTCTCAATGGGCGCGGCAAGCCAAACGGCGACACGGTCCCGATGCGGTAACCGGTGACAGCCAAGACTTCATCTTCGCTCGCCATCGTCAGCCGCGATTGACCGACATATTTTCGTAAAACCTTCCATGAGATTTGTTTTGGCCCAGCGGCCAGCACCATCAAATATTGATCTTCCGATAATCGAAATAAAATACTGCGGACCACCTGCCCCGGCTGTTGATTGCGTTCCTGCGCAGCCTGTTCCAATGAACTGACCTGACCGGAATGATGAAAGAGCGTATGTGCGATTCCGAGTTTATCCAGAGCGAGGCTGACGGGCGGTTGATTTTCCATAACGATTGATTCCCTTAATTAAATGGCAAGCGCCAGGGTGAGGGGGGCACCCTAGCGCTTGCCGGTTACGATAATACTATATTATGTCGGACAAGGCAAGAGCAAAAGCGTTAAAGTTTCATTAGGAATTTCCTGCCGCCCCTGTCCTCAAAATTGGTTTTGCCCGTGCCCAGGATACAGACTTACAGTTTGAGCCTGGCAGTTAATAGTTTTTCGCCTCCGGCGGGCTCGAGGCTGAATCCGAGATTCTGAAAGATATGCTGCATGACCTGGTTGTCATCCGTCAGGATGGCACTGAGGCGGTCGAGATGCTCCTGCCTGGCAACGTCCACAGCCCGGCGTACCAACTCACTGCCGAGCCCGATACCCTGGAACGGATCGCCAATCAGGATGCTCAAAAGCGCTTCATCCGCCCCGTGCAGCTTGCTCAAACGAACCACACCAATAATCTCGGATTCCCCATCACTATTTTTACCTAAGGCCACCAGCGCGATCTCACGATCATAGTCACAGTGGCAGAGGCGGGACAGGCGTTCATGCAGAACGCGTTGCTGGTACATCATGGGTTGCAGATAGCGCATGAACACAGTGCGATCCGAGAGCGTGCCATGGAACTTTGCCAACAGGGTTTCATCTTCAGGCAGGATGGGACGAATGATGATTTTCTTCTTATCCTTGGTCGTCCACTCGCCCATATATTGGATGGGGTACGGACGAATGGCCAATTTGGGTAATTGATCCTGGCGGGTGTCCTTGTCAAAGAGCAGGACGCGGGCGTCCAGCGCCAGCAGGTTTTCAGGCGAGGCCAGCAGGGGATTGATATCCAGTTCCTTGATCCAGCGCTGTTCCGCGATCAATTGCGAGAAGCGGACAATCAGGCGCTCGAGGGCGGCAAGATCCACCGGATCGCGGCCACGGACGCCTTTCAGGGCGGTATAGATGCGGGTCCGTTCCACCATGCGCCGCGCCAGCGTGGTCGTCAGAGGCGGCAAGCCCAGCGAGCGATCCTTGAAGACCTCCACCAGTTGGCCGCCAAGGCCGAACAACAGAACGGGTCCGAATTGCGAATCGATACTGCTGCCAAGGATCAACTCGTATCCCTCCACCTTGATCATGGGCTGGACGGTCACGCCGAGGAAGTTCTCCGCACCAGCCTTCGTCCGAACCGATTCGGCGATTGTCTCAAAGGCCTTTTCCACAGCCCGGGCATCCTTCAGGTTCAACTGCACGCCGCCGACATCGGTTTTATGGGTGATCGTCTCCGAATGAAGCTTGAGCACCACGGGATAACCCATGGCGTCTGCCGCTTTGACGGCCTGCTCCTTGCTCTTGGCGATACGCGTCTCCACAATCGGGATGCCATAGGCAGCCAGCAGTTGCTTGGATTCGAATTCGGTCAGGATGGTGCGCCCCGAGTCACGCACAGTCTTGATGATCTGTGCTGCACGTTCACGGTCCAGCCCATCCTGATCTGCTTCACCGACCGACATGGGCGTCTCATACAGGCTGCGTAAGTTCTCAGAGTAGTGAGCCATGTAGTCGAAGACGCGCGCGGCCGTGTCGGGATAGGGGAAGCTCGGAATGCTGGCTTTGTTGAGGATGACCTCACCCGAAGCGACTTCATTGCCGCCCATCCAGGTGGCGATGATGGGTTTTCCAATCGATTTTGCATAGGGCGCCAATTCCTCGGCGGTCCTGGTGGGATCGGTCATGGCTTGGGGCGTGAGAATGACTAGGATACCATCGCTATTAGGATCCCTGGCAGCGATTTCGAGCGTCTTGCCATAACGCTCCGGACTGGCATCGCCTAGAATGTCAACCGGGTTATTGTGGCTCCAAGCCGCCGGCAGGAGCTGATTGAAGGCTTCCATCGTATCGTCAGACAGCTTGGCAAGCTCGCCGCCATTGGTGATCAGGGAATCTGTGGCGAGTACACCCGGGCCCCCAGCGTTTGTGAGAATGGTCAGGCGCCGCCCCTGGGGGCGAGGTTGTTTCCCGAGTACTTCGGCCATGTAAAACAACTCGGCGATGCTATTGACGCGCAAGACACCACTGCGGCGGAAAGCCACTTCGAGCACCTCATCACTGCCGGTCAGCGAGCCGGTGTGGGAGGCGGCCGCTTTGGCAGCTCCCTCGGTACGGCCTGGTTTGATGATGATAATCGGCTTGGCTAATGCGACTTCACGCGCGGCGGAGAGGAAGGCTCTGGCGTTGCCAATGGTCTCCATATAAATGACGATACTTTGTGTGTGAGGGTCGTCGCCCAGATAATAGATGAGATCGCTCCAATCCACATCCAGCATGGAACCGATCGAAACAAAGGCACTGAATCCGGCGTTCTCACGCAGGCTCCAGTCGAGAATGGCCGTACAGAGTGCCCCGCTTTGGCTGATAAAGCCCACGTTCCCGCGCTGCGCAATGGTGCTGGCGAAGGTCGCGTTCAATCCGGTAGTCGGACTCATCACGCCCAGGCAGTTCGGGCCGATGATGCGCATTTTGCCACGGCGGGCTTCTTCCAGCACACGCTGTTCCAGCTCGATGCCTGCTGCGCCT
>DATJBI010000086.1:0-9335 GCA_035515435.1 Anaerolineales bacterium | reverse complement strand
TCTCGATCTGGTATCCCCTTAAAGTACGCTTGAATTCCGGTCGAGAATCGTGGATAATGTGAAAAAAGGAGAGAGCGCATGAAACGGTATTATGTCCTGCTTGCAGTGGTAAGTCTCGTGACGGCGGCCCTGGCCTGTAATCTGCCCTCTGCGGCAACCTCCCAGTCGCCAGGTTCGTCGCAGGTGTCCGCCACAACCGCACCGGCCTCCTCGGAGACTGCGGCCAGTTCAGCCCCAGCGTCCTCAGCCTCTGAACCCACCGCGACGGCCACCGCGGCGGTTAACCATCTGATGACACCGGCGGATATCAATCCCAAGGGCACTTTGATGTATGATGTCGATTCATCGGGGACGGCCTCTCAACACCGCGCACCCTACGGGGACTCCTACAACATCGGCCTTTTCGAACGTCCGTTCACGCAGAAGGACATGACCTACATCCCAAGCCTGGACATCAACACCTTCCAAATCACGTCCGATGACAATTGGTATTATGTCTTCATCACATTGATCGGCGGCAATCCGAATGACCCCGCCAACATAGATTATGGCGTCGAGCTGGATAAGGACCATGATGGCTTTGGCGACGTCCTGGTCTGGGCGCAGCCTCCCTTTGCGGCGCAGTGGACCACCAACGGCGTGAAGGTCTACACGGATCCCAACCACGACACAGGCGGCGCCTCGCCGGAAAAATCAGATGCCAACGCCACGACCGCGGCGCCCTACCCCGGCGACGGCTACGAGACCGTGATCTTCAATCAGGGGCAGGGCGATGATCCGGATCTGGCCTGGGTTCGCATCGACCCGCAGAATCCGAATGTGGTCGATTTTGCCTTCAAGCAATCGCTGGCCGGGCCCTCCTTCATGTGGGGTGTGTGGGCGGACGCGGGTTTGAAGGATCCATCCAAGTTCAATTACAACGACCGTTTCACCTACGCCCAGGCCGGCTCACCGATCGCCGGAAATCAATATTATCCCATCAACGCGATCTACGCCGTGGATAACACCTGCCGCGCGGCCTACGGTTTCAAGCCCACGGGCTATGAGCCGTTGCTCTGCCCGACCAACGCGCCGCCCCCGCCGAAGTCGACCAGCAGTGCACCGTCCTGCCAATTGAGCTATGCCATTTGCATCTCAAAGGGCTATGGCAGCTTCAACGCCTCCAACTGCTCGTGCGTGCCGGTTCCATAGAATGGTCGACTGAAAGAAGACCTTGTACCAGGAATCCCCGAGGGTCCTGGGGCAGCCCGGAGGGGCTGGGCCCCGCTAGTTGACGAAACGCATGAAGACCCGGTTGCCCAGCAGGCGTCCGCGCCGCGTGAGTCTCAAGACTTCCGAGGTTTGGGAAACCTCGGAAGTCCCCAGATGCCACTCCAACAGGCCCAGACGGATCAATTCATCGATCTCGCGCTGATAAACATCCTTCAATTCGCATCCAAATCTGCTCCGGAAAGCGGCTGGATCAATTCCTTCGCGGGTTAGTCGCAACCCGGTCAGCATATATTCCGACATGTCATCGCCCGGCGTTTGGCGATGGTAGTTAACCGTGGCGCTTGAAAGAGGAAATTCGAATTCCGCCGTGTCGGCAGGCGCCGTGGCAAGCCGGTCAATATAGGTTTTGATCCGCAGGACATTCGAATAGCGATAGCCGTGCGCATACCCGTGTGCCCCTGCGCCGAATCCCAGGTAAGGAAGGCCGCGCCAGTATTGCAGGTTGTGGAGGCACTCATGATCCCTTTTGGCCCAATTCGATATTTCATATTGATGATAGCCCGACGATTCAAAGACCTCGCTCGCCCATTCGTACATCTCCGCTGCAAGGTCGGGATCAGGCAGGGGCAGCAGGCCGCGCGCCGACCAGCGTCCAAAGGGCGTGCCGTGTTCCAGGGTCAGGGCATAGGCCGAAATATGGCTCGGATTCAATTTGAGGATCTGCTCCACGGTCCGTTGCCACGTCTCGAGGGTCTGCTCCGGCAGGCCATAGATCAAATCCAGGTTGAGATTCTCAAAGCCTGCCGCCTGCGCCCAGCTGACAGAATCGATCACATCGAAGAAATCGTGCCTGCGCTCAAGCAGCTGCAATTCTTCCCTGTTCGCGGATTGCACCCCAAAACTTATGCGATTGATCCCCAGGCCGCGTAATCTCTGCAGCTGCCCAGGGTCCACCGTGCCGGGATTCGCTTCGATGGTGATTTCGGCATTCTCGGTCAAGGAAAAGTGCTGGCGGACCGAACGCAGGATTGACTCGAATTGGTCCGGCGAAAGCAAGGAGGGGGTGCCGCCGCCGAAGAAGATGGTATGAACTGTCCGTCCCGCCTGGCGGGCGGGCCCGCCCCGGGAAGAGGCGGGCCTTTGCCCGACAGACCGGATCTCCATGCCCAGCGCATCGACATAAGGCGGAATCGAAGCTCCCTGACCCGCATAGGTGTTGAAATCACAATACGCGCAGCGATGTGTGCAAAATGGGATATGGATGTAGAGCGAATAGTCCATGCAGGCGGATCTCAACAAATAACAAAGCCGCCGGTGGGCGGCTTTGGACTCAAAGTGTCATTTCCTGTTCTGCGCTTCGCATCGCCTGGAACGAATTGATCGCGACCTCCAGCATGGACAAATCCGGTTCGCGCGTGGTCAGCGACTGCAGGGCCAGATTGGGTTTAATCAGCAGGCGGACGATCGGGTTCGTCAGATGATTCGCGGTCCAACGAATGTACTCGAGCGCAATGCCCGCCAGGACCGGGATGAACAGGATCCGGGTCGCCAGGCGCCAGAGGATCGGCAGGGGCCCGAGCAGGGCAAACACAATGATGGAAAGCAGAACCAGGGTCAAGATGAAGGCCGTACCGCAGCGCGGATGTTCGAGCGAAAATCTGGCGACCGATTCAGGGGTCAGTTCCGCACCGGATTCAAAGGCGTTGATGGTCTTGTGTTCCGCACCATGATACATAAAGAGGCGCCTCACGTCCGGCATCAGGCCAATGGCCCAAAGATAGCCGATCAGCAGGACCAGGCGGATGATTCCTTCCAGGAGGTTGCTGGCCCAGCTGTTCAACCCGAGATATTGATCGGCCAGTCCGCCCAATCCTGCAGGCAGCAGGAAGAAGAGGCCGATTCCAAAAACGAGAGCCAGGCCCAACGTTATGTAAAGCGCCGGACCTTCCAGTTTTTCATCCTCGCCGGTTTGGGTGTTCGCGGCAATGGTCAGAGCGCGCATCCCGAGACCCAGCGCATCCCATAGCAGGATCACCCCGCGCACGAATGGGATCCGGGCAACGGGCGATCGATAGATTGCATCCAATTGTTCGCGGTGAACCACGATCCGTCCGTCGGGAGCGCGCATCGCAATCGCAAATGCCCGCTGCCCCCGCATCATCACGCCTTCGATGACGGCCTGGCCGCCGTAAGCGATGATTCGATCTTCCATTATGCTTTCAGGTTATGGATAAAGTAAATCAACGCGTCGATGCCTTTGTACCAGGTCGGCAAATGAAGTTTCTCATTGGGGGAATGCGCATCGCAATCGGGAAGCGCGAAGCCCGAGAGAACCGACTCCACGCCAACGTGTTTTTGAAGCTGCACAACCACACCGATGGATCCACCTTCGCGCGGAAAGCAGGGCTTCCGGCCCCAGACCGTCTCCAGCGCCTTGGACAGCGCTTTGACACCCACGTTGTCCGTGCCCGTTAAGGCGGCGCCGGCGCCATGCAGATAAGTGAGTTCCCATTTAATATCTTTGGGGGCGTTCTCTTTGAGATATTTCCTCATCTGCCTGGTCGTCTCTTCCGGCGTTTGATCGGGGACCAGACGGCAGGAAATCTTGGCCATCGCCCAGGCGGGCAGAACCGTCTTGGATCCGACGCCCGTAAAGCCCGAAAGCAATCCATTGACCTCCAGGGTGGGGCGCGCGCCCAGACGTTCGGCCGGCGTGAACTGGGGCTCGCCCCATAACGCCCGAACACCGGTTTGATTCTTGATTTCCTTCCCACTGATCGGCAGGCGCGCAAAGTCCTGGTGTTCTTTTTTGCTCAATTTGCGGACCCGCTCATAAAAGCCGGGCAATGTGACCTTGCCGTTCCGGTCGTGCATGCCCGCGATCAGTTCTGCCAGGGCTTGAGCGGGATTATGAACAGTGCCGCCATACAGACCGGAATGCAAGTCCTTGCTGGGACCATCGACGCGCAATTCGAAGTAGGCCAGGCCGCGCAATCCAACGGTGATGGATGGCTGCTCTGCGCCGAGGATGCCGGCGTCCATGTTCAGGCAGAAATCACAGGCCAGCAATTCCTTGTGATTCTTAATAAAATCATCAAGATGTTCCGAGCCGATCTCCTCCTCGCCTTCGATGAGCCATTTGAGATTGATCGGCAGATCCCCGGTCTTCATCACGGCCTCCACGGCTTTCAACGAGGCGATCACCTGCCCTTTCATGTCGGCAGAACCCCGCGCGTAAAGATGATCGCCGCGCACTGCCGCTTGAAACGGAGGCGTGATCCACAGTTCCAGCGGATCTGGCGGTTGGACATCGTAGTGACCGTAGATCATAACGGTGGGTGCCTCCCCGGGCGCGTTCAGCCATTCCCCGTAGACCACCGGATGTCCGCCGGTCGGCATGATCTGCACATGCTGCATGCCGACCGAACGCAACTGGCCGGCCGCCCACTCGGCAGCTTTTTGCATATCGGCCTGATGTTCGGGATCCGTCGAGATCGACGGAATGGCCAGGAAGTCATTTAATTCATTCAAGAAACGTGCGCGGTTTTGACTGGCGTACTGCAGAGCCTGTTCAAGCATCGTGATCTCCTCTTGTTCACCATATTTTATTTTTGACTAGGGAGCCGCGGGTGCCGCGGTTGGTTCAATCGTCCGATGTGTCACGAGGTACCAATCGGCGATGAGACTTAATCGATCACTGGTATCATACATGGGCACGGGAACCTGAACCCCATGCACCTGCGAACTCACGCCATAATTATAGACCGGATAATACAGTGGCAGGGATGGCAGATCCTTCGTAAAGACCACTTGAAAATTCCGATAGAGCCGCGCCCGGACCGTGAAATCGGTCTCGGTGCGGGCTTGTTCGAGATATTCGCTCGCAGCGCGATTGTCCCACTGAGAATAGTTTTGGCCGCCGGTCGCCTCGGATTGATGCCAGAACGGATACGGGTCAGGGTCCGGCGTGCGGGCGAGATTAAGATCCACCAGCGCGGCCTGGTAACTCCGCGAGGCAAGTGAATTGGAGATCAATTGATCGTACGGCACACCCTGGATATTGGCCTGCACGCCGATCTGCGCCCAGTTCTGCTGGATCGCCTTGGCGATCTCGGTGTGCAAGGCATCCTGCGGATAGAGCAGGGTGAAACTCAAGGACTGATTGGTCTTGGATCGGACCGTGCCGCCGCTGGCTGGAATGACGTAACCCTCTCCTTTTAGGAGAGCGACGGCGGCGTCCGGATCATAAGCAAGGTGCTCGATCCCGTCATAGTGTGCCCAAGAGCCAGGCAGGATCGGCCCATCGGCCACGATGCCTTCACCTTTCAGGAACGCGGAAATGATGTACTCGCGATTCAGACCCAGCAGCAAGGCGCGCCGAATGTTCGCGTCCTGAAAAAAGGAGACTTCATTGTTGTTCAGGTTGAGCAGCACAATGGACATTTGCGGCAGACTGCTGGTGTAAACCATGAGATTTGGATCGGCCAGGGCCTCCGGCAATACATCCGATGTCAGCTGGCCTACGCCCAGGACTTCGCCCTGCTTGAAGGCCTCATAGGCGGAGCGTGAATCGGGATAATAACGAAAGACCACCTGCTGGATATAGGGCTTCTGCCCGTAGTAATGATCGTTGGAGGTGAGCACCACCCCGGCCACCTGTCCGTTTTCCACCACGAAGTGGTCGAATTTATAGGGACCGGAACCCACCGGGTTGATGTTGAAATTCGCGCTGGCAAGCTGGCTGGCGGGCGTCGAGGCGAGGATGTGCTTGGGAAGCACACCGAACGTCAAATAGTCGAGAAAGGGGGCAAATGGTTCCGGCAGCGTAAACTTAAGATTCTCAGCGTTCAGCCTGGTCACCGTGATCTGATTCCACAAATCCTTGATGTCCTGGGGAAAAAAGGAATTCGACTTGATCAGGTCGATCGTAAAGATCACGTCGTCGCTCGTCACGGGCGTGCCATCCTGCCACACGGCATCCGAGCGCAGCGTGAAGTTGTAGACCGTGCCGTCAGGCGTGGCGCCCCACGATTCAGCCAGATCCGGCTGCGGCAGACCGCGCGAATCGAACCGGATCAATCCGCTGAAAACCAGACTGTCCACATCGCGATCGGCCGGGTTGTTCCAGTCCAGAAGCGGGTTGAGGCGCCCCAACGAACCGATCAACCCTTCGCTGTAGATTCCACCGCTCGAAGGCTGGGACAGAGTCGGCGCGAGGATCGGCTGCTGACTGAGCAGCAAAACCGCCACAACAATGAGCGTGATCGCGACGACCAGGATCTGCCAGCGTAATCGTTTCATGAAGGTTCTATGGCCGGACAAAAAAGAAAGGCCGCATGCCTAGACGCGTCAGCCAAAACGCGAATGGACGGCCTTTCCACGAGTCAGCTCTAGCGTCCGAGAAAGAGCACCGTGATGGCGATCCCGAAAAATAAGACGCTCAGAACAATCGTGACCCAAAAAAGCACGCGCTCGACACCGCGCCTGGCCGTGAAAATCGTACTCGCATCCGAACCGGTCAGTCCACCCAGCCCGGCTCCCTTGCTTTGCAAAATAACGCTGAGGATCAGCCCGATGGCGATTATAATCAGCGCGATATCGAGAAACTTGATCATGGTTGTGCCTCCTGAAAATTAGCGGGCAAATTATACCTGCGTTAGAGGAAACTCGTCAACCAACGCCAGGTGAGCGGAAATTGATCTGGCCGGCATGGCTGCAACGGTCGGAAGCGGAAAACAAGATATGAACATGCACGAGATTGTCGTCAACCTGCACATGCACACGCGTTATTCGGACGGGGGCGGCAGCCATCATGACATTGCGCAGGCGGCCTTGAGCTGCCGCGTGGACGTCGTGATCGTCACCGACCATAACGTGCTGGTGCGCGGTTTTGAGGGTTACCGCAAGGCGGGGATTCAAAGAGTACTCCTGCTCACAGGAGAAGAAATCCACGATCAAGATCGTGATCCGCAGAAGAATCACATGCTGGTCTTTGGCGCAGAAAGGGAGCTGGCGGCCCTGGCAGACGATCCGCAGACGCTCATCAATGCAGTGCGCGAGGCCCGGGGATTATGCTTCCTGGCCCACCCCGATGATCCGGCCGCGCCTGCTTTTCACGAGACCGATATTTCCTGGATTGACTGGTCTGTGGCCAATTATTCGGGCATCGAGCTTTGGAATGGTTTCAGTGAGCTCAAGACCCTAATTCCAACCCGGATCCATGGCGTGTTCTACGCGCTCTTTCCACAATTCATTGCACATCATCCCACCCCGGCCACGCTCCGCCGATGGGACGAATTGCTGGCCGGCGGTCGCGTCGTTGCGATCGGCGGATCGGATGCGCACGCCAATAAGATGCAGCTCGGTCCTTTTCGACGCCGGATCTTCCCTTATGAATTTCATTTCAAAGCCATCAATACGCATGTCATCCTTCCAGATCCGTTGACCGGCGATCTGGGGCCGGACAAGCAGATGCTGTACGATGCAATGTCCGCCGGTCATTGTTTTGTCGGCTACGATCTGCCCGCCTCGACGCGCGGTTTCCGCTTCACGGCCCAGGGCCGCGAAACCGACGCCATGCTGGGAGATGAAATCCCGGCCCGCGGCGGAGTCACGCTGCAGGCCCGGACACCCCTTCCTGCAGAAATCAGACTGGTCAAGGACGGAAAAATGATTCGCCTCTGGAAACATCAGACCGTCGCCACGCACATCACCACCGAACCGGGGGTCTATCGCGTCGAAGCGTATCGAAGGTATCTTGGACGTCGCCGGGGCTGGATTTTCAGCAACCCGATCTACGTCCGGTCATGAAGTCCGCCCGCGGCGCTTCCGCGCCTCTCCACAAAATCAACAACTTGGCGTACAATCGGGCAGATTTGCAAGGTACGTCACAAACGTGCCCTTCCGCTCTTGGCTCGCCCACGGCATGTACAAGAGCAATCCCATGGAAAGGAGGCATCCCTCATGCATAAATATGAATTGGTGTGCGTGATTCAGCCCGACCTGGACGAGACATCCTTCGCCGGAATTATAGAGCGCGTCAAGGGTTGGGTCTCTGAATCTGGCGGCAACGTCGATAAAGTGGACGTCTGGGGCAAGCGCCGAATGGCTTACGTAATTCGCAAGCACCGCGATGGACAATACGTCCTGTTCAACCTTACCCTCAATCCGCAAAGCGCGTCGGGGTTGGAGCAAAATATACGCTACCAGGAGACCATCCTGCGCCACATGCTGACGTCTGTTGGATGAGTGCTTGCGCTCGGTCTTTATCTTATAAAGGAGATTAGTATGAGCCGAGGTTTAAATAAAGTGATGGTCATTGGGCACCTTGGCAAGGACCCTGAAATGCGCTACACGCCATCCGGTCGGCCGGTGACTACCTTTACGGTCGCCGTCAGCCGCTCCTGGAACAGTGCGGATGGAGAACGGCACGCGGAGACCGAATGGTTTAGCATCGTGGCCTGGGGCAATCTGGCTGAAATCTGCAAACAATATCTGACCAAGGGTCAGCAGGTGTACATTGAGGGCCGACTGCAGACCCGGCGCTGGGACGACAAAGAAGGACAGAAGCATTCGAGCGTGGAGATCGTCGCCAATGAAATGATGATGCTGAGCGAACGGCGTGATGCAAATCAGAATCAGGAAACGCACCCCGAGGAGACCGAGCCCGTTTCGAATGAAGATGAGTTCCCGTTCTAACACAGATGGAGTAGAAAAATGAGCGATGAAAGAAGTAACAGTGGCGGAGAGGCCGAAGGCGCACCCGGTGAGCGCCGGTATTTTGCCCGCCCCAAAACCTGTCAGTTTTGCGCCGACAAAAGTCTGAGCATCGACTACAAAAAAGTGGACATGCTGAGACGCTTCGTCACCGACGAAGGCAAGATCCGCCCTCGCCGCCAGACGGGCAACTGTGCACGCCACCAGCGTGCGCTGGCTGGCGCCATCAAGCGCGCCCGTCATATCGCATTGTTGCCCTATACCAGTTCACGATTTGAAGAAACCCGGTAAGGCAGGCAAATGGGCGCGGAATATTCCATGCCCTTATTTCCATAATCAGGAGCACGAAACAACATGGCAAACCCGCGGGAAGAGAAGCCCGTACTTCACACCAAGAAACATCTGGC
>DATJBI010000085.1:0-3684 GCA_035515435.1 Anaerolineales bacterium | reverse complement strand
TCGGTGCACCGACCAATATTATCCTTTCCAAGAATACACCGACGCTCAGTACCAATCCGCAGGTTTACAAGATTGATACCCGCGCCGGATATGCGATCGATACGGCAAACTACAAGGACTTCATCATCTTCAACGTCGGCGTCCGCTATGACGATTATTCGATCAACTCGGCAAACAACGCGGCATCGCAACGCGCCAAATTTGGCCTGACCAGCTACAATGCCGGGCTAGTGATCAAGCCTGCGGAGGAAATCAGCCTCTATACCGCCTTTGCGACGTCCGCGGACCCTGTAGGCGACGAGGTGGACGCTACCGCAAGCGCGTATGGCGGGTTGGCTCCCACGCAGCCTACGTCGCAGATTTTTGGCCCGCAAAAGGCAAAGGCTTATGAAGCCGGCGTGAAATGGTCTTTGTTCGATGACCATGTGCTTGCGACCGCCGCAGCCTTCCGCACCGACGTGACCAATGCGCGCGAAACCGCGCCCGCCAATCTGCCCGGTTATACCAGCGGGCAGATCTACGCGAAGGCTGCTTATCGTGTCACCGGCCTTGATTTCGGCATAACTGGCAACATCACGGATGACTGGAGCATTCAGTCGGATTTGGTGGTGATGACGCCGAAAGTCACGCGCTCTATTGTGCCAACGGATGTAGGCCTTCAGCTGGCGAATATTGCGCCACAGTCCTTCAATCTGCTCACCAAATACATGATGCAGGAATGGCTGGCGGTGGGGGGGCAGGCTTTGTACGGTTCCCAAATCAAGGGCGGTTCGCTGCTATCCGCGAACGGTGGTGTTGCGTATCCCAACACTCCTTATGCGACCATGATACCTTCCTATTGGCGCTTCGACGTCTTTGCAGAAACTGTGGTCACGAAGAACATCTTAGTCAGGCTCAATGTGACAAATATTTTCAACAAGACCTATTACAACGCCCTCTATCAAAGCGCGGTGCCATTCGTTCAGATCGCTCCCGGCCGCGCTGTGTACCTTACGGCGGAGGTGAAGCTTTAAGTTATGCTGATCTGCATTCCCGATATTCTCAACAAACAGGAAGTGGCAGATTTTCGCCGCATCATGGATGCTGAGAAATGGGAAGACGGAAAATCAACTGCCGGCGCTCAGTCGGCGGAAGTGAAACAGAATGAGCAATTGCCCCCGGACGGGGAGATTTCCCGAGGGTTGGGGAAGCGTGTCATCTCCGCGCTCTCCAAAAATACTCTGTTCATTTCCGCCGCCGTGCCGCTGCATATCTTTCCGCCGCTGTTCAACCGCTATGTTCCGGGCAAATATTTTGGCGAGCATGTGGACAATTGCATTCGCGGCGATCATTTGACGGGTTTGCGCATCCGCACAGATCTTTCCGTTACTATTTTTCTCTCCGAACCCGAGGAATACGACGGTGGCGAGTTGATTATCGAGGACTATTACGGGTCCCAGCGGATCAAATTGCCGGCCGGGCATATGGTGCTCTATCCGGCCACAAGCCTGCATCGGGTAACCCCAGTGACGCGCGGCGCCCGGGTGAGTTCCTTCTTCTGGATTCAGAGCATGATCAAGGACGCTCACGCCCGGCGGATGACTTTCGATATGGACAATGCGATCCAGCAGCTGGTGATGCGCTTGGGGCGCAACGATCCGGAAGTGCGCAAGCTGACCAACATCTATCACAACCTTATTCGCTATTGGGCCGAGCTCTGAGAGTGGTTTATTGGCATCAGCATGATCTTCACCTTTTTCAAGCGTCGATTGTTTTGGATGAGTTCCCGCTGCCTCAACGGACGGGGGAGACAATTCTAGGATGACTATGGCGCTAGAATCGAACGTGTTCGACGCTGTCGCCGCGCATCCTTTGCGTCAGGCGCGCAATGTTCCGGGCCCGCGCTTTAGCCGGATCTTTGCCGCAGCCGTTACCATCGCCGCTCATCTCGTTGTGATCGCTGCCATCGCCGCCGGACTACGCCAAGTTCAGGCAGTGCGTCAGCCGCCTGTGGTCATGGTTCGAATCGAGCCCACCCCGAAAAAGCAGGAGAATCTGCCCTCACCTCCAATACCCACTCTGGTCAAACCAACTGTTCTGAACGCGCCGGTACCGAAGTTTTCCATAGCTAGCCCGCCGCCCAGTCCTCTCGCCTCATTGCCAGCCATCAAGCCAGCACCGCCATCGGTCTCTACGGTAAGCGCAGATCTTGAGTCCACGGGCACAATTACTTGGCAAAGTTTGCTACTGGCACGCCTGGAACAGGCCAAGCGGTATCCTGAAGCAGCGCGGATGCGCCGACAGCAGGGCGTCGTGTTGCTGTCGTTCGCGATGGACCGGAATGGAATGGTGCTAAGCGTTAGCGTGAAGAAAAGCTCGGGCTTCGATATTCTAGACCAGGAAGCTCTTGCACTGGTCCAGCGCGCTCAGCCTCTGCCCAAGCCACCGCCGGAAATCTTGAGTAATCCGGTGGAACTTGTCGTCCCCATCGAGTTTTCTCTGAAGGATCGTAGGGGCTTTTAGAATAAACAATTCAGCCCATTGTCTTCGAGAGCAGGATTACTACCGGAGGCGCCCGCCATTAAGCAGTGTCCACTGCAACTGTGTTGGAATGGTTACCTAGTCAACTATTTTTTAAAATCACATATTTGTCGTAGCCTTGTCCTAGCCTATCATCCAAGTCCCATCGGTGATGGAACACATGAAAAATTCCGCTGAGATGACCCGGCGGAGACTGCTGCAAGTCTCCTCCGGTATGGCGATGGCAAGTCTTGCCACGACATTGATGCCGCCCAACGTTCGGCGCGCCCTGGCGCAGCAAGCATCTCCGGGGTCCATCAAGGACATCAAACATGTGGTCATGTTGATGCAAGAGAACCGATCTTTCGATCACTATTTCGGCACCCTGGCAGGCGTGCGCGGCTTTGGCGATCAAAACGCCTTGATGCAGGGCAATGGCCGCTCGGTTTTTTATCAGGCCGATCCGCAAAATCCTGATGGCCATCTGTTGCCGTTTCACCTGGACACCAGGAAGACCAGTGCGCAGAAAATTCCCTCCACCAATCATAGCTGGGAAACCCAGCATGAAGCCTGGAATCTGGGGAAGATGGACAATTGGGTTCCCGCGCACCGCAAGGCGGACGGCGTCAACGGCCCCTACACCATGGGCTATTACACCCGCGCGGACATTCCGTTTCATTTCGCTCTGGCGGAATCGTTTACGATCTGCGACGCCTATCATTGTTCGCTGTTCGGGCCGACTTGGCCGAACCGGATGTACTGGATGACGGGGACGATTGACCCGGATGGGAAAAATGGCGGCCCCATCCTGCGCAATGTGGTGCCTCCGGGCGGATATAGTTGGACGACCTATGCGGAGCGGCTGGAAAAAGCGGGAGTGAGCTGGAAAGTCTATCAACAGGAAGACAATTACGGCACTAACGTGCTGGAGAATTTTGCCCAGTTCAAAGATGCCGCCAAGGACTCGCCGCTCTATCTTAAGGGCATGGCCCGCGGCCCCGAGGGGCAATTTGAATATGATGCCATGAATGACAAGCTGCCGACGGTCTCATGGATCATGCCAACCAGCTTTCAATCCGAGCATCCCGATTTCATGCCTGCTGATGGCGCGGCCTTTATCGCCAGCAAAATTGACGCCATCGCCGCCAATCCCGAGGTCTGGGCCAAGACCGTCTTCATCCTCAA
>DATJBI010000084.1:0-9493 GCA_035515435.1 Anaerolineales bacterium | reverse complement strand
GTGACCGGCGCGCCGCCGATCATCACTTTCAGCCCGTCCCGCAACCCGTTTTCTCTCAGAGCGTCGACGATATCCTTCATCCGGGGCATGGTCGTCGTTAAGAGGGCCGAACAGGCAACCAGATCCGGATGATATTCCCGGACGGCCTGGGCGTATTTGGCCGGGGAGACATCGACGCCGAGATCGATCACTTCAAAACCCGCACCCTCCAGCATCATGGCCACCAAATTCTTGCCGATATCGTGCAGGTCGCCCTGCACGGTGCCTATGATCACCTTACCGGCCGCCTGCACCTGGGCGCTGATCAGGCGGGGCCGCAACAGGGATAGGCCGCTTTGCATGGCACGCGCCGCGATCAGCATTTCGGGAACAAAGTACTCTCCGCACTCAAACTTGTGTCCAACCTCGGCCATGGCGCTGATCAGGCCCTCTTTGAGGATTTGTTCGGCGGGCACCTCCCCCGCCAGGGCCGCCTTCAGCAGCTCCACGGTGCGGTCCCGGTTTCCATCGATCACACTCTGTCGCAGATCATCCAAAACGCTCATGAGTCATCTCCTGATCGATTCCCATATTCGGGCTGGCCAAGAAGCAGATCGATGAACGCCAGCATATTTTCCAGTGATACATCGCCCTGCACATCATGCGCCGGGGCAAAGATGTAACCGCCTTCCCGGCCCATTTCCAGCAATCGTCGAGTCTCTGCCCGGACCTGCTCGACCGTCCCGTAGGGCAGCGTGCGCTGCGTGGACAGGCCTCCATGAAAGACCAATCGGCCGCGGTATTTCCGCTGCAGAGCGTCCACGTCCATCACCTCGGGTTGAAATGGATTGAAACAGTTCAACCCGATGCCGATCAGATCCTCAAACAATTCGTCCACGTCCCCGCAGGAATGGATGAAGACATATTTATTTCCGGCATGCACCGCGCGGTACATGCGCTGGAGAACCGGGTAGATGAATTCGCGCCACAGCCTCGGTCCCATCTGCAGGCCGTGCTGTTGTCCCCAGTCGTCCCCGAAATACACCGCGTCGATGTCGTAGTGGAGCGCCTCGTTCACCTGGGCAATGTTGTAATCGGCGATGGCGTTCAGGAGGCCGTGAACGAATTCCGGATGATCGTAGAAATCCATGAACAGATTTTGCATGCCGCGCAGCGTCCAGGCCCGCTCATAAAGCGAAAAGCCAATTTGAAACACACGGAAGCGGTCCGGGTAGCGCGCGATGCGCCCAGGAATGTCGGCAAAGAAACGCCGGTCGAGGGGGTCGGGAAAGGCGTAGTGCCGCAGCGTCGCCTCGGACAGCACCTGGCCCTCGACGTTACCGATGTCCTGATCCACGCTGCGGTCCCAGACCACGCCAAAGACATCCTGCAGACGATTCCGGCCGAGGTCCGTGAAAAAACCGATGTCGCTCCCCAGCTTCAGAAGATGATTCTGCAGCGCATCTTCGCAGTCCAGGGAACCATAGTGGGCCTGCAGTTTCTCCCGGGCCTCCCGGGTGAAGCCGCATGACCAGGGCACATAGGGGGGTTTCCCGCCCTGGAGCACCGCGTGGATCACATCCCGTTTCGTCATTTTGATCCGTTTTCCCCCGCCCCTGCGCCCCGCGGGGGAAAAGGACAGGGCGTTTTCTGGATCGTATGGATCATGGCCCAAAAATTCTCAAGCGGCGTATCCAGCTGCAGGTTATGCGTGGGACCGATGATCAAGCCCCCGCCGTGCCCGATGGTCCTCAAACGCAGCAGGACCTCATTCTGCACATCCTCGACCGTGCCGAACGGAAGCGTCTGCTGGATATCCATCGAACCCCAAAAGCACAGGCGATCGCCGAAATCGTTCTTTAATCGGACGGGATCCATGGCCATGGGTTGGATGGGGTTCAGGATATCGATGCCGATCTCGATCAGCTCGGGGATGATCGGATAGACGACCCCGTCGGTGTGGTAGGCGATCTTGATCTGCGGATTGATCGCCCGCAAGGCGGCAATCAGTTCCGCCATACGCGGCTTGAGATACGTCCGCCACATCCCCGGCGACATCAGCATGGTCTTCTGCCCGCCCACATCATCCCCAAGCCAGATCATGTCGACCCCCAGCCGGACGAGCTGTTGCGTGACGGCCAGATGATAACGAAAGGGAAAATCCAGGACGCGGTTCGCGCGATCGGGGTCGGTGGCCATGTCGATCAGCAGCTGTTCATAGCCGCGCAGCGCCCAGGCACATTCGAAGATCGTGGTTGGAGTTACGCCCACGATCCAGTAATCGCCGTGGAAGTCATGAAGAGTTCTTTCCGCATCGGCATACAGGGCCGGCCGATCCGGGTCCGGAGGCAGGTAGCCCGGCAGGGCGGAATCGTCGGCCAAAGGGTGGCCGAAGGGTTCCGTGTACCTGCCTGCGCCGAAGCGTGTCTGGTATTCGACCGTTCGCCAGATCACGCCCCACTCGTCCGGATAGCTCGAGAGCTGCTGATAACCATCCTGGTAATAGCCGTTCACCCAGCCCACCGAGGTCAACAGCATGTCTTCGTCCAGGGCACGCTCCAGCTCATAGGTATTGCCGCCCCCATGCGGATTGTGCAGAGCCTGGCCCCTGAGGTTCAGGTCCGCCTCCAGGCGGGCCGCGAACTCGGGCGTGAAACTCACCTGCATCGGGCAGCGATCCGGTTCCTGATGATTGAGCGCGGTCAAGACCCGCTCGCGGTGGTTCATCTGTACGGGGCCCCCTCCAGCCGGGCCTTCGAATGCCTCATGTCTTTGCTCACTTTCCATATCTGCCGTATTCGAGCGCAGTATCGAATGCAGCGACGATGTTCTCGGGCGGCACAAGCGGCTGAATATTATGAACGGCCGCGAACACAAAGCCGCCGCCGGGTGCCAGGTCGTCAATGCGGCGCTTCACTTCGTCCACGACCTCCTGCGGTTTCCCAAAGGGCAGGATATGCTGCGTGTCCACTCCGCCGCCCCAGAAGACAATGTCGCGCCCAAACTCAGATTTCAACGCCTTCGTGTCCATGCCCCGGGCGGAAACCTGGACCGGGTTGAGAATGTCGAACCCGATTTCGATCAGATCGGGTATCAGATCGCGCGTTGCGCCGCAGCTATGATAGAACAGCTTGGCATCCGTCTTTCGCTTGATGGCCTCCACCAGGCGCTTTTGTTTCGGCTTGATCAGCCTCCGGTAAAGCTCGGGCCTGATCAGCCACCCATTTTGTCCGGCCAGGTCGTCCCAGTACGTGAAGACCTGAATGTACCTTCCGACCTGATCCAAATAGCCATTGCAAGACTCGATGTAGATGTCGGTGATGGTCTCCATTAAGCGGTCGGCAAAGGCCGGTTCACTGATCAGGGCCATCAGAAAATTCTGCAGGCCCATCACGCGGGCGGGCTGTTCAAATATGCCGCCGCCGATCACGGCGCTGCCGACCAGAGCATAATCGCTGTTCTCGTATAGTTGCCTGGCGAGCCTGCCCAGTTGGGCGTTGACCTCCTCCGGATCCGGGCGCGGCCAGCGGTACGTGTCGAGCGCCTGCATGGTTGCCTCCTTGATCGGGAAGTCAACCCAGTCAAAATAAAAGCCGCCGGTCCTGGGCATATGCAGCTTCGAACCCCAGCGATCGAAGAAGGCATAATAATCCCCCTCCTCGAAGATCTTGACCCCGCTGGTCGTTGCCGCCGGCAACTGTACCATCCGAAAGTCCGCCGCCAGGCGCTGCATCAATGCCTCGCTGACATAGGGCAGCTGCTGAACATAATCCAGGATCTTGATCTCGTCTGCCGGCAGACCCAGATACCTCTCCAGTTCCAGGTAGGTTTGTTTTGCAATCGAACTGACGATCGTCGCTCCCAGGTCGATCGGGACACGATCCGGTTCCTGATGGTTCAGGGCCAGCATCACTCTGCCCCGGGAAGTCGTTCGCTGATCAGCCATTGGCTCGAATCCTGATGCACCGCTGGACCGGGTCTGGAAACGGGTTGCCGCCAAAAATGACGCTCATGCGATAGAATTATCCTTTTCCGGCACGATGCCCGTGCGCCGGAGTGCGCTGCCGAACACATCTGACTCAAATGGAGCCGCCATAAACATCATCTCTCGAATCCTGCTCGGGTCAATCCTGGCATTATCCCTGTACGGATGCCGGGCTCAGGCAGCCGCTCCAACTGCTGCGCCTGCCCCGGCCGGTGCGCGGGTGAGAATCCTGGGTCAACGTCAATATGAGGTGGGCCAGCAGCTGACGATCGTGAATCAGGGGGCGGGCCGGCCCGAGAAGCAGAACCTGTGGGTGGCGTTGATCCGGGACTTTCCTCCGTATCAGACAGTGTTATCAATGGTTGTTTCTCCTAACGATTATCAGGTAGTGGTTGATGAGTACGGCAACCGCTACGCGGAGTTTGATTTTTCCGATCAGCCCGCCGGCACTACCCGGACCGTCCAGATCGATTATCGCGTGGCGGTGAACGAGCTGGCGTACGATCTGTCGGGCTGCCAGGGAGAACTACCGCAGGTGTTCACCCAACCCGAACTCCATATTGAATCCGCCAATCCTCAAATCGTGGCGCTCGCAGGCCGACTGTCACAGGGCAAGGGTACGGTTTGTCAGAGGGTGCGGGCATTTTATGATTACATCGGCAATACGCTGGTCTACACCTACAATGGAGCAAACTGGGGAGCGCAGGCCGCGCTCGGGCCGATGGGGGCGGACTGCACCGAATATACTGACCTGCTTGTGGCGCTCAGTCGGGCGCAGCACATTCCGGCGCGCTATTTCGAAGGATTGTTGTACCTGGACCAGGGAACCAGTTCCCTCGCCAGAGTTGAGCACGCCTGGCCGGATGTTTACATGCCGGCAGCTGGTTGGGTGGCGCTGGACCCCACGCTGGGAAGACTGCAGGTCGACCGGGATACGTATTTCGCCCACTATACGCCGGACCATATCATCGTCACGGAAGGCGCGAACCCGTCCGTGCTGCGGGGCGGTGACTACTGGACGCATCTGTACTGGCCGGGCAACAGCACCACGATCGAGGTCACGGGAACCTGGAAGATCAACCTTGTCGACCACGCCGGATAAACCTCCGTGGAAGGAAGAGCGGTTTCGCGCCTTCCTGATCACACCTGCCTTATGAGCGCGGCCGGGATCACTCCCCGCGCTTGCGCAGATAAGTGTGCATGATCACTGAGAGTACGATGATCAAGCCATAAATGAAATTGGTCCAAAATCCGGTCAGACCGACCGCGACCGTTGCGGCTTCGATCGCACCGATGATAAAGGCGCCCAGGAAGGTTCCCAGGATGGTGCCGGTGCCGCCGAATACGGATGTGCCGCCCAGGAAGACCGAAGCCAGGGTTTGGAGCAGATAACCACCTCCCAGGTTGGGCCAGAAATAGGCCACGTAAAAACTGGCGAGGATGCCGGCGAAGGCAGAGACCACGCCGACCAGCATGAAGGCCTGGATCCGGACGCGGCCGGTATTGATGCCCATCAGTTCCGCGCTGTTGATGTTGTCGCCGATCAGGTAGACGTGCGCGCCAAAGCGGTGCCTGTTCAGCAGCACCCAGCCCAGGACCGTGGCTGCAACCAGCCAAAACATCTGCATGGGGAAGTAGGGGCCGATCTTGCCGACAAACAGATTGTAAAAAAAGGTCTGTTTAATATATTCCAGCGAAAAATTTGCCCCCTGGGTAAGCACCAGGTCGGCACCGCTCCACAGGAACTGTGTGCCGATGGTCACCACGAGGGAAGGAATGCCGAACTTGACAATGATGAACCCATTCAGCCAGCCGATGATCGCTCCGGTAACCAGGGCAGCCACAATGGCCAGGAACACCTGGATGGTGGCATTATTGATAAAGGCTGTCGCACTATATGTAAAGTTGAACGACACCATGCCCATGGCCATGATGGAGGGAAAGGAGAGGTCGATCTCCTTGGCGATCACCACAATGGTCAGGGGAATGGCCATGATGGCAAAGAAGGGCGTGGAGGACATGAACGCTGAGTAGATCTGCGGGGCCAGGAAGGTCCTTGGAGCAGAAGCGATGAAAATGAGCCACAGCATTACGAAGACGCCCAGGATTCCGAGCTGGGCGCTGTTCGTACGGATAGATCTTCTGAGATTGAAGGGCGGCTTGTAATGCTGAGCGGCTTCGGGCGAGGTTGCCTTGTTTTGAGAATTCATTCCATCCATCCTTATGGATCTCTGCTAACTCAGGCGGCCGGTTTCTGCAACGCGGACCATCTTATCCATCAACTCGTTCAGGCCGATATGTTTTGTCATAAATTCACCGGCGACCCTGCCGCGGTCGATCACCACCACCCGGTCCGCAACATTATGGACATGCAGGATGTTATGGTCGATAAAAATGGCGGACTTGCCGGCCTGCTTGATGCCGTTGACGAAGTTGATCAATCTGGCTGATTCTTTGAGAGACAGGCCCATGGTGGGCTCATCGAGCACGACGATGTCCGCGTTGAAGAACAGGGCGCGCACGATCGCCACACCCTGCTTCTCACCACCCGAATATTTTCCGACGGTCGAATCCGGACTGACGGCATGCGAGGTAAAGCCCATCGACTCCTTCATCAGCCGGTGCGTTTCATCCCTCATCCGTTGGATATCCAGGAAACCGAGCGAGGTGGTAAGTTCGCGTCCCAGGAAGATATTGCGCCAGAGCGTCTGCAGTTCCGCCAGGGCCCGTTCCTGGTAGACGGTCTCCAGGCCCAGCTCCCTGGCTTTCGGAACGGTCAGGTGATCCACTTTCCTGCCGTTGAAATAGATCTCGCCGGAGGTGGGCTGGTGGTAGCCGGTGATTATTTTGATCAGCGTGGATTTTCCGGCGCCGTTATCGCCCAGCAGGCCGACCACTTCATTCCGCCCCAAATGAAAGTTGACATCCTCGAGTGCCTGGACCTCCCCAAAGGATTTGGACACATGCTTAAGTTCGAGCCGGTAATCTTCCATAGGACTGTCTCCGTTGCAGTGAGGGATAGAACGATACCATGAATTATATTCAGAATAATGGCGTTTTGGGAACGGCCTCAGCCGCCACTCACGACGGCAGTCGTAGTTCCGGTTTTGGCGGCAAGGGCTAAATGAACAAGTCCAGCGGGCGTCATTTAGCCCTTGCGTGGTTTCCTATTGCCGAATCAGATCAGGAAAAGCCTCGGCAAATTGGTTAAGCGGCCGCGTCAGCGGACCTGCAACTTGATCAACGGAGCGAGTGTAGCGACATTGTCTTTGTTGACGAAACCCGCGCCCGTATCGATCTGCAGACCGGCAAAATGATATTCCTTGGTCAGGCAGAGCTGCAATACGCCGAAATAGCCTTGCAGATACTGCTGTTGGTCGATCACCAGCTGCAGCCACCCGCCCTGGATCGCGGTAATGGCATTGCCGGAGATATCGAAGCCGGCGGCGAAGACATCGCCCGGATTCTTGCCAGCAGCCTGCAGGAAGGTCTGGATGGTGCCTGTCAGGTTGCCATGATCGGTGATGACCATCTTAATTTCCGGGTGGGCGGACATGATGCCGGTGAAGACCGGCACGCCAGCGGAGGCGTTCGCATTGGTGGCGTCATCAATTTCCTGATAGACCACTTTCAATCCCGCTTTCTCAAGGGCGTCCTGCACACCGATGGTGCGCTCGCCGCGGCCGGCCTGTGCTTTCAAACCCCACAGGAAGGCCGTGTCGCCTGCCTTCAAGCCCGATTCCTTGACGGCTTCCTGGCCCAGCGAATAGCCTGCATTGTAGAGGATGGCGCCAGCATAGCCGAAGCCATTGGCGGCGTATTTGGCCTGCGCCAGCGGCAGCTGCGTGTTCATGCTGGTCACGATAATGCCCTGTGCTTCCGCGCCATCGATCAGGGGATCAAAGGCAGTGTCGCCGGGGTGGCCCATGATGGCAATCCCATCGGGCTTGGTGGCTACAGCCTGCTGGAACTGGGTGATCATCTTGGCAGGATCCCAGTCGGACCAGACGTACTGTACGTCCGCGCCGGTATCTTTGGCGGCCTGGACGGCACCGTTATAAACGACCTGCTCGAAGCCTCCACCGGGTGTCCCGCCGGGGAAGAAGACGATCTTGACGCCGGAGCACCAATTCGTTCCAGCGGCGGGTGCGGCACCTTGCGTGGCCGCCGGGGCCTGCGTGGCGGCCTGGGCCTGCGTAGCCGCCGGGGCCTGGGTGGCCGCCGGGGCCTGCGTGGCCGGCGCCTGCGTTGCGGCGGGTGCACATGCAGCGAGCGCTACGATGCACAGCAGAAGGGTAATTCCTCTTAAAACCTGCTTGAACATTTGAATCTCCTTTCAAACCTTCATTGGATGGAATCAACATTTATCTGTTCTGACATTCTGTTCACGTCATCGCTAAATTGTCCACCTCCTCTCATGGCTTTAAGCGCAAAGAACTATCCCGCACAACCAACGTCGGTTCCAATGTAATGGCTGTGGGATTGATGGAAGCCGATCCATCCCAGCCTGCCTCGATGATCTTGATGGTTTCTTTCACCGCCATTTTGCCCAGGTTGTACTGATCATGATTGACGGTCGTGAGGGAGGGCCAGAAGAAAGCAGATTCTGGCATGTTGTCAAACCCCACGACGCCGACGTCCTGGGGAATCCGCAAGCCTTTCCGGTGAGCACTCTGCATTGCCCCCAGCGCCATCTGATCATTCGCAACGAGGATCGAATCCATGCCGGGGTACTGCTCAAACAGCTTTTCTGCCGCCCGCGTGCCGCTGGCCGACGACCAGTTTCCCTCCACCCAGAAATTATCCTGAAAGGGCCGCCCCGCTTCCGCCAGGGCGTCTTTCCAGGCCTGCATCCGCTGGCGGGCTTCCCACCAATCCAAAGGGCCTGAAATATGACCGATGTGCCGATAGCCCTGCTCGATCAGATGAGACATCGCCATGCGTCCGCCCAGGTAGTTGTTTATGGATACAACAGAAATATTTTCGCGGGGTTCCATGGTTAGATAAACAATAGGGATCTCAAAATCCAGGGCCACCTTGGTCACCCAGTTCCGATTTTCCCCCACCTCTTGTACCGCCCAGATGATCCCATCCACATGACGGGAAACGAGCGCCTGAAATATAGGCTCGTTATTATTTGCGTCGAACCGGGGCAGCTCTTTTAGCAGCAGCGCATATCCGGCTTCCTCCACCGCGGCGGTTATGCCGTTCAATGTGCGGGATGGTCCAATGTAATTCAGACCAGCAGTCACAACGCCCAGCGTATGGCTGCGCCGCCGGATCAGGCTGCGGGCCAGCGCGCTCGGACGATATCCCAACTTCTCTATGACGTCCTGCACGTGTTTGCGGGTCTCACGGGAGACATCCGGCCTTTCATTAATTACACGGGAAACAGTCTGAGTAGATACACCTGCCATGGAGGCTACTTCCTTGATCGTGGGTCGAACAACCCGTCTAATCATTGTTATCGTTCCCGTTATCGATAACATTCTAACGAAATACTAATAATCAGTCAAGGTCGGAACGGGC
>DATJBI010000083.1:0-3418 GCA_035515435.1 Anaerolineales bacterium | reverse complement strand
CAGGACGGCAATGGAAGGGTGCAGTCCGGCTTCGGAGATCAACCAGGCCGAGGTGCCCATCAATGCCACGCTGCTGCCAATGGTCAGGGCGCCGAGCAGGACCGACAGCGCCACCCAGCCCCAGGAGCCTTTGAGAAAATTCAAAAGCCGCAGCAGGATAGAAGCCTCCTTCGCCGCGGCGGACCATTCTTCCCCTCGGCTGGAGGCTTGAGGATCGATGCTGGGCGCGGCGCGCTGGGATGGCCCGCCGGGGTCGGGAGGATGCGCCTGCAGGCCGTCCAGCTTCCAACCGCGGCCCGCCCCGACCAGCCTGGCGTACGCGCCGCCGTGCGAGATCAGTTCGGGGTGCGTTCCCCTTTCCACGATGCCGCCGTCTTCCAGCACGACGATCTGATCTGCAGTGAAGACCGTGTTCAACCGGTGCGCGATCGTGATCACGGTTCGCCCATGCATCAGAGAGCGCGTGGATCCTTCCAGCGCGGATTCCGTTTCCGGATCTAGACTCGAGGTCGGTTCATCCAGGATCAAAATGGGTGCGTCCTTGAGAAAAGCCCGGGCGAGCGCGATCCGCTGAGCTTGTCCGCTGGACAGACGTGCACCGCCCTCGCCGATGGCCGTGTCATATTTTTCCGGCAGCGATTCGATGAACTCGTCCAGGTGCGCGGCCCGCGCGGCCGAGGCGACCTCGGCAGCCGTCGCATTCGACCGGCCGAGGCGAATGTTGGCCCCGATCGTATCGTGGAAAAGATACGGTTTTTGCGGAACCCAGGCTACGCACTCGCGCCAGTCCTCGACGGCGATGCTGGTCAGCGGAACCTGACCGACGTTGATGGCGCCGCGGGTCGGCTCGATGAACGCCAGGAGCAGCCCCGCCAGCGTGCTTTTTCCCGCGCCGGTTGGGCCGACCAGTGCCAGCTTCTGTCCGCGCGGGATGCTCAGGTCGATATTCTTAAGGGCAGGCCGCGCGGCATCCGGATATTGGAAGCTGACATTTTCAAAGGTGATGGAAGGGACTTCCGCCAGGGGGGTTCGGCCGAGATCTGGCCGCCGCGGTGTTGGAAGGGGCGTGTCCAGGATCTGAAAGATCCGCCGTGCGGCGCTGGTTCCGGCCATGCCGGCATGGAAGCGCAGTCCGAGCATGCGCAGGGGCAGATAGAATTCAGGGGCCAGGATCAGCAGGAAGAGCGCCTCCTGGAAGGGCATGTTTCCGTACAGCAAACGCAGGCCGACCTCGACCGCGATGATCGCCGTGCTGATGGTCGCCAGGAGTTCCAATGCGAACGCAGACAGAAATGTGACCTGCAAGACCTTGAGCGTGGCGTCGCGGAATTGATCGCTGACCTTCGCGATGTTCTGGGCCTGGGCCTTGGATTGACCGAAAAGTTTCAGCGTGGTCAGTCCCTGCAGGCTGTCGAGAAAATGCGAGGAGAGCCGGCCCAGGCTTTCGTACTGCCGCCCGGTGAGGGCGGCCGCGTCGCGGCCGATCATATACATGAAGAACGGGATCAGGGGGGCGGTGAAAAGCAGGACCGCTCCCGATAACGGGTCGAGCGGGAACACCAGGCTCAAAATTGTGACCGGCACCAGGGTGCTGATCACGAGTTGGGGGAGATACTGCCTGAAGTATGCATCCAGCGCTTCAATTCCCTCGACGGCGGTGGCCGTCAATTCCCCCGTGCGTTCGCCCCGGCTGAAGGCGGGACCGAGCGCGAGCAGCCGGGCAAAGAGCCGTTCCCGCAGGTTCGATTTGACCCGCACGGCGACGGCATTCGCCGCAACCTCATTGAGCCATGTCAGTACGCCGCGCCCCGCGACCACGACCAGCAGCAGCTGCATCCAATGGGCAACCTGGGGCAGGCTCTGCCGCTCGAGAAAGACCCCGTTCACAGTGGCGCTGACCAGGTAGGCCTGGCCGATTGCGAGCAGTCCGATCAAAAGGCCGGAGAGAATCGTCAAGGTGAGGGCGGAGCGGGAGTCGCGCGCCAGGGCCAGCAGTCTGCGATGCATGGGTCTGTATTATAAAGCGCAGGGGACGGCCCGGGCCGTCCCCGACTTGCAATCGACCGAGGCTCAGTAGACGAGCGAATCTTTTTTGACGGTAAGGCGCTTGCGGAACATGTAGTACGTCCATCCCTGATAGGCGAGCACGATCGGCACGAAGATCAAGGCGATGATGCTCATGACCGACAGCGTATACTGCGACGAGGAGGCGTTGTAGATCGTGAGGCTGTAGCTTGGATCGGTGCTGGAGATCATCACGCGCGGGAACAGGATCATGAAGAACGTGATCAGGGTGAAGACGATGTTCACCGCGACCATGAGGAAGGCCCAGCCCTCCTGGCGGCGGTGAATGAAATAGCCGCTGACCATCAGTGCCGCCAGGCCAACGATCGGAACGATGCCCGGATTCAATCCGAGATGGGCATAGATATCGGTGAAGAGGTAGGTCGTGACCAGCAGGACCAGGCTCAGGGCCGCCGCGGCAATGTAGATCTTCCGGGCAAACGCATTGGCGCGCTTGCGCAGTTCGCCGTCCAGTTTCAGGCCGAGGAAATTGGCTCCGTGCAGCAGGAAGACCGAGACGGTCGTCAGACCGCCGATCAGCCCGTAGGGGTTGAGCAGCGTGAACAGGTTGCCGGTGTACATCATCTTCGCATCGATCGGCACGCCCTCCGCCAGATTGGCAAACGCCACGCCCAGCAGGAGCGCGGCCAGGAAGGACCCGACCGCGATCATTCCGTCGAACAGGCTGCGCCATCTGGGGTCGGCATCCTTGGAGCGGTATTCGAAGGAAATGCCCCGGATGATGAGCGCCACCAGAAGCAGGAACAGGGCCAGATAGAAACCACTGAACATGGTGGCATACCATTGGGGGAAAGCCGCAAACGTGGCGCCGCCGGCCGTCAGCAGCCAGACTTCGTTGCCGTCCCAGGTTGGGCCGATGGCGTTGATGATCGCGCGGCGCTCACCGTCCTTCCTTCCGAGGAAGGGCAGGAGCATGCCCACGCCAAAGTCAAAGCCTTCGAGGAAGTAGAAGCCCACCCAGAGGACCGCGATCAGGACGAACCAGAGAACTTGAAGAAATTCGTGAGACATGGGAACCTCCAGATAATCAGTCCTGCCCGCCGACCACCGCCGGTGCGGCCTCGACCGATTCGTGCATCGCCGCATCCGGACCCAGCAGGGCATACTTCTTCATCAGGTAAAAATCTGCGACGGCCAGGGCGCCGTACACCACCACATAGCCGATCAATGAGATCAGCAGGTCAAGCGTGGTGAGATTGGGCGAGACCGCATCCTGCACTTTGAGCAGGCCCTGAACGATCCACGGCTGGCGCCCCATTTCCGTCAGGAGCCAGCCGCTGATATTGGCAAGGTAGGGCAGGACGATCACCCACGGCACCCACTTCATCCATTT
>DATJBI010000082.1:0-17702 GCA_035515435.1 Anaerolineales bacterium | reverse complement strand
AACTTTGCCGAGATGCGCGGTTCGCGCGGCATCACCCAACTGCGCTGGGCAACCTTCGGCGAACCGTCGCAGATCAACGCCCAGCCGCATTTGGATTCGGACGGGGATCTGGTCGGCGCGCACAATGGCAATGTGGTGAATAATGTGGAATTGCGGCAGCAGTTCATCGAGGAGGGCCTGGCGGTTCGTTCGCAAAATGACGGGGAGACCTGTGTGCACGGTGTGGAACGATATCTCAATCGCGGCTACGAATTCATTGACGCGATCCGGCTCGCCTATGGCGATCTGCAGGGCGATTATGCCTTCGTGATCGGGCGTGTCAACGAAGACAGGTTGTATGCATTCAAAAAGGGTTCCGGCATGGTGGTCGGGATCGGCGAAGGCTTCACCTGCGTCTCATCCGATCTGCCAAGTATCCTGCCCTTAACGCGCCGGATCATCCGCCCGCAGGATGGCGAGATCGTGACCTTGTGGGCGGATCGAGTCGAAGTGCGATCGGTCAAGGACGGGAGATTGATCGATCGAAAAGCGGAGGCCGTCACCGAGTCGATGGACGTCGTGCAAAAGGGCGGGTACCCGCATTTCATGTTGAAGGAGATCCATGAGCAGCCGCAAGTGGCGCGTGAACTTTTGCATCTGCTGGAAGGAAGCCCCGAGGTCGCGGGCCTGGTGGAGAAGATGAAGAAGGCGCGTCATTTGTATTTCATCGCCTGCGGCACAAGTTATCACGCCGCGCTGATCGGCTCGGTGTATTTCGCCCAGCTGGCGGGCCGGCCCGCCATCCCGGTGCTTGCGCCGCAGTTCTGCGCACAATACGCGCCGGCGGTGGGCTACGAAGATGTGGGCCTGTTCGTGAGTCAATCCGGCGAGACGAAGGATGTTTTGAATGCGCTGGAAGCCGCCGAGTCGCGCGGCATGGCCTCGTATGGACTGGCCAACGTGATCGGCTCGACATTGACGAAATCCACAGCGTTCTGCCTGCCCCTGTGCTGCGGCTACGAGATCAGCGTCCCTGCCACCAAGACCTTCACCAATCAGGTCGTGACGTTCTTGTACCTGGCAGGGCGCATGGCCGGACGCGGCGCCCAGGAATTGGAACAGATTCCCCCATTGATGGAAGCCACGCTCTCTGCGGTCGATTCGCAGGCTGCCTCGATCGCCAGGGACATTAATTCCTGGAATGACATGTACTGTCTCGGCTACGGCGCGACCTACCCGATCGCGCTCGAAGGCGCCTTGAAGCTGAAAGAGATCACATATGCCCACTGCGAAGGCATGCTTTCGACCGAATTCAAGCACGGACCGCTCTCCGCGGTGAGCAAAGGTTATCCGATCGTGTTTGTGGCAGGTCCCGAGGATGTACCGCTGATCATCAGCGGGGTCAATGAAGTCAAAGTGCGCGGCGCACGGACGATTGTCATCGCCGAAGATGACCCGCGGCTGCGCGCCAACGCCGATGATGTGGTCGCGCTTCCCAGGTCGGATCCCAGGATCAGTCCGCTGCTGGGCGTCCTGCCGCTGCAAATGCTTGCGTATCACATGAGCGTGCTGCGCGGCTTCGACCCCGATTTCCCGCGCAATTTGTCCAAGACGCTCACGGTGGACTAAAGGTGCAGATCCCGCCGGCCTGACTTGGGCGATGAGATCAGCTGTCCGGGGCTTCTCATGCTTGAGATCGAACGTGTCATCCGCAGACTGAAACGCTGGGTTCAAGACAAACCTGACATCCTGGCCGTTGGATATGTCGGGTCGTGGGCGCGCGGGGAAGCGGGACCGGATTCGGATCTGGACCTGATCATTCTAACCGCTGATCCGGAGATTTATCTCAACGACCCGAAATGGCTTTCTGAATTTGGGGAGGTCCGGGAAGTAAAGAGGGAAGATTGGGGCCCGGTACAGACGCGGCGGGCATTTTATCAGGATGGTTCGGAAATAGAATTCAATTTCACGACAAAGGATTGGGCGAAGATCAATCCATTGGACGAGGGGACGGTCAGGCCGGTATCCGACGGGCTGAAGATCATCTATGATCCGGCCCAACTGCTGCGAAAACTGGAGGAAGCGGTGAAGCTGCGCAGGACCTGATCGGACCGCGATCCTCCGATCTCTGCCAGGACGATCCAAGGAGAAAGTCGAGGCGGCAGATTTTTAGGAGAAGCTGCAGCTCTGGGCCGCAAAGGATCGTTGGAGCACAGCCGCCGTTCAGACGTTCAGCACCCGCGCCCCCCTTGCCTTGATCGATCATTTCATTCGCCCGATCAGGGGCGATGGCTTCAAACCCATCATGTTCTTTTACGCGTCGGAAGCCAATAAAGCGCAAGCAATCCAAACAGCGAGACCGAAAGCATGACCGGAATGGTCTCGAGCGAGACGCCCTGGGCCAGAGCCCCGGCCAGGGCAGGGAGCAAGGCCCCACCCAGGCCAGCCGCACTCATCTGGATGCCGATCGTGTTGGCGGCGTGACGGGATCCGACACGTTGAGGGGTGCTCGAAACCAGACCTGGGAATATGGGCGCCATTCCAAAGCCGGCCAGGAATACGCCCGCCACGCTGACGGATGTCAGCGGGTTCCACCAGAACAGGATCGCGCCGACCAACGCCAGTCCCATCGCGCTCAGCATCAGCGTATTCAGGCGGACGCGCTGGGCGTACAACCCGGCCAGCACGCGCCCGATCGTAAAGGTGGCCCAAAAACCGCCAGCCCAGAGCCCGGCCAACTGTGGGCTCACGCCGCGCCCTTCGGTAAAAAGAGTGTAAGTCCAGTTGCCCAAAGTGAGTTCCGCGCCGGTGTAGAGCAAGAACATCAGAACGCTGACCCACGTAAACGGTTGGAGCAAGGTATCCCAGAGCGAGGTCTGGTAATCCAGCAAACCGCGCTCGCGGCCTGCGGTTTGCGCCGTTTCCACGCCAGCCCTCCCCGGACGCTTCCAGGCGGAAAGAGTTAACAGGAAGCTGACGGCCAGCAGGAGCATCAAAATGCCGACGAAAATATACCCGGGACGCCAGGAGTCAAATTGAGCCAGGCTGACAGTCATGATCAATGGACTCAACGTGGCGCCGATGCCGAAGCTGGCATGCAGCCACTGCATTTCACCCTCGTTGTATTCCGCGGCCAGGTAGGTGTTGAGACCCGCGTCCAGCACCCCCGATCCGAGCCCGGCGACCCCGCCCATCACAATGATCACACTCCAGGAGGGCGCCAGGGGGTAACCGAACAGGGATACGGCAGAGGCCAGACTGGAAAATAGCAGCAGGGGACCGATCCCGAAGCGGTTGATCAGCCGGGCGATGGCGAAGCTCGAGATCAAATATCCTGCGGTTGAGGAAATGAACAGGAGCCCGATTGCATCCAGAGGCAGCGCAAAGCCGGCGCGCAGGGTGGGCCACGCCACACCCAACAGTCCAACGGGCAGCCCCAGGGCAACGAAAGCGATGTACGCCAGCAGCAATAAGTTTGCCCTGGCGCGGGGCGCAGGATCGGTTTTGGATCTCATGGTGTCATCTTCTTATGAGGAGTCTAATTTCGCGGCGGCCCCTGCCCCCGGTGCGGGCAGAGGGGGGACATACCCCGACAGCCTGATCTGTGGAATCTCGCCCTCAGTTCGTGGAAGTCGATCGAGGCCGGCCCCTGCTGCCGCCCGGGAGGGCCGCTATGCGCCGAGCAGGGATCGGATCCACCCGTTGATCCCGCTCCCTGCGCACCTTGTCCGGGAAGCCGAGCGCGGCCGGCTGATCGGGGTCCGACCCATCCGCCCGGGACATAAGTTCATACCTGCCGCCGATTCTCCTTGCCGCGCACCAGTGAGAAACCCGCGGCGATCAGACACAGCACCGCCGAGACCACGAATGCGTTTTGAATGCCCAGGATGAAATCCTGCATCATCTTGGATCCGAGCGCGATATTCGTGCCAACAAACAACTGCATGACGATATCTTGCGGAAGGCTCCCCGCTGCCACGGCCAGGGCCAGCGCAAAACTGGTCACCATGCCGGTTTGCCGCAGGGTCGCCAGCGTGGCCGAGGCGATCCCCAGCCGCGGCACGGGCGCGCTGTTCATGGCGGCGCTCGTGTTCGGCGACCAGAACATGCCTCCGCCCAGGCCCATCAGCGCCAGTCCGACAGCCAGGGGAAGGTAGGGCGTGGTCGGTGACAACTGCGTGATAAACCAGACCAGCGCCGCGGCCTGGATCAGGACCCCGAGGGTTGCCGGGATGCGCGCCCCGATGTGATCGGCCAGCAGCCCGCTGAGCGGCCCCACCACCGCGCTCACGACGGGAAGCGGGATGAGCAGCAAGGCAGCCTTCAGCGGGTCGTAGCCGCGTACGCCCTGCAGATAGAACACGATCAGAAAATCGACCGCGAACATTGCCAGTGCCTGAAGCATCGCGGCCAGCACCGAGAAGTTGTAGACGCGGCTCTTAAAGAGCGAGAGATCGAGTACCGGGGTCTTATTTTTGGCGCGCCGTTCCCAGGAAAAGAAACCGATCAGCATCACGATAAACAATGCAAAGAGCGAAAGCATCGGCAGCGAGGTCCAGCTATATTGGATGCCGAGGGTCAACGCCATCAAAAGCGCGACCAGGCCCACGCTGAACGTGACCGCTCCCACCGCGTCGAACGTCTCCCCCTGCTGCGGGCGGGACATTTCGTGCAGGGCACGATAGCCCCAGATCGTGCCCAAGATACCGATGGGCACATTGATGTAGAAGATCCAGCGCCAGTCGGCGGCGCTGAGGATCAGGCCCCCCAGCAATGGACCGGCGATCCCGCCCAGCGCCCAGGTGATGCCGTTGATGCCCAGCGCACGGCCGCGCTCGTTTGGCGGAAAGACTTCCGTGATGATGGCCGGGCTGTTCACCATCATCAAGGCCGCGCCCGCCCCTTGCACCAGGCGGAACAGGATCAACTGCGTTGCGTTCTGTGAGATGCCGCACAGGGCCGAGCCGGCCGTGAATACCACAAAGCCAAGGTTGTACATCCGCACCCGTCCCAGCATGTCGGCCACCCGCCCGAAGGTCAGGAGGAAGACCGTGCTGATCAGGATATAAGCCATGATGACCCAGACCATCTCGATCAGGTCTGCGTGGAGCTTGACCATCATGTCCGGCAGTGCCAAAATGACGATCGTGCTGTCAATGGCTGCCATGAGCGCGCCGATGGTTGTCACGCTCAGCGCGATCCATTTGTATTCAAGGCCCGGGCGTACCGCCGCGCCTGCCGCCTGCAAGCTTTCGCCGTTCTTTTTCATTGTATGTGGGTTGACCTTTCCGAGCTCAAAGTATAACGTATGTGCTGGAACCCGTGGTCAGCCTTTTGCCCGCGCCGGATCGAAACAAGGTGATTGTTTCCATGAAGAGATCCACTTCCTGAAAGCCAGCCGGGATCCGGTGTGAGCAGGCCCCCTTTTGATGGAACCTCAAAGATGGGCCGGGAGCCCTGCAGGATCAAAACCGCGGAGCCGGAGCATCACGCGGAACGGGCACCGCGCGGCGGGAGCGGCGGGCGATGATCCAGGCTTGTGATCAGGGCAAAGGGTGCCAGAGCAAGGCCAGCAGAACGGCCAGCGCGGCGAAGAATGCCCCGAAGGCAGTGAAGAACACGCTGACCTCGGTCGTCTCGTGTTTCATGATCAGATACGTCGGGAGACTCTTAAAGACATTTTGCAGCTCGGCCGCGCTCGAGGCGGTGTAATACGTTCCGCCGGTCATCGCCGCGACCTGTTTCAACGTCGCCTCGTCGATGCCGCGCCCGAATCCGCCGAAGCCGCCTCCGAAACCCCCGTATCCGCCGCCGCCGAACCCGAAGCCCCCGTATCCCCCGCCGCCGAACCCGTATTGGTCACTGTTTTGACACATTGCGAACTCCGAGCCGTTTGGAGTGCCAAAGCCGATCGTGTAAACCCGCACGCCGCGGTCCTCCGCCTGTTGGGCCGCATCCAGCGGCAGCGGGCCGGTGTTGCTGACACCATCGGTGAGCAGGACGATGATGTCGGGCACGTAGGCGCCCTTGGGAACGGGAGCCGGTTCTGTGCCCGGGTTGGCATCGGTGATGCTCGGCGCGACATTTTTATCGACCTGGGCGATCGCGTCGATCGCCGTGAGAATCCCGCTTCCGATGGCGGTTCTGCGGCCGACCAGCAGACTCTTGATCGCCGCATCCAGCAGATTGCGGTCGCTCGTGGGCGGCTGGATGACTTCTGCGAACGTGGAGAACGCGACCAGGCCGATCTGGGTGTTGGAGCTCTGGCGTTGAACGAAAGATAGGGCTGCATTCTCCGCGGCCTGGATGCGCGTGGGTTGGATATCGGTCGAGCACATGCTGCGGGAGACGTCCAGGCTGAGGATGATCGTCGCTTTGCCGGCCGGCACGCTCACGATGCTGACCGGACGCGCCAGGGCGGCGATCAAACCGGTCAGGGCCAGCAGGAAGAAAATGAACGGCAGATGTTGCCGCAGCCAGGATGAACGCGGCAGCGCGGCGCGCACGAGCGCCAGACTGGAATACCGCACGGCAAAACGCCGGCGGCGCCTGAGGATCAAAATGTAGGTGACCGCGAGCAGGGGGATCAGTCCGAGCAGGTAAAGGAAGGACGGCCAGAGCCATGTCATTGCTTTCTCCAATCGAACGAATATCTTAACCGCTCAGGGCAGACGGCTGAACCACAACAGGGAGAACATCCCGCCGACCAGCATGAGCAGAATGGCCCCGCCCGCAAAAATGGACGTGACCTCGGTCACCTCCGGGGTGACCACGAGCTGTGGGTTCAAATTATCGTAGATCTTGAGCAGCTCCTGCTCGCTCTGCGCGTTGAAGTAGGTTCCGCCCGTGATCTGTGAGATCTGTTTCAGCATGTTCTCGTCCAACTGCGTGTGGACCGTGAAGCCGTTGATGTGCAGATTGGTGCCTGCCGCACTGCCGATGCCGACGGAATAGATCCGCACGCCGCGCTGGGCGGCGGTCTGGGCGGCGGCCAGTGGATCGGGGTTCTCGTTGTTCTCGCCATCGGTCAAGAGCACAATGTCCGCCGCGCCATAGGTGCCCGGCGGAACGGGGGTCGGCGTCAGGGTGGGGACCGGCGTCAGGCTGGTGTATGTCTCCGATGGCTGACCTGCGCCCACCTCAATGGCCTTGAGGGCGGCCGCAATGCCGCCCGCCAGGGATGTGCCCCGCTGGGGGGCGAGGCGGTCAATCGCCGTCAGGATCGCATCCTGATCGCTGGTCGGTGCCTGAACGGAAAGGCCATTGTCGCTGAAGGCGACCACACCGATCCGGACCGTGGATGGCTGATGCTCGACGAAACTCTTGGCGGCTGCCTTGGCGGCTTCCATCCGGGTCGGCTTGAGATCGTCGGCGGCCATGCTTCCCGAAATATCGAATGCCAGAATGACCGTGCCTTCGACGTGGGGCAGACTGACCTCGGTCTGGGGGCGGGCGAGGGCCAGGCCGAGCATCGCCAGCGCGAGCAAAAAAAGGATCGGGGGGATGTGGCCGCGCAGCCCGGGCTCGCGCTTTGCGATCTCCGGCGCGGTGCTGAGCGTTCGATAATTCGCGGCGATCCGTTTTCGCCGGCGCTGCAGCAGGAGGTACAGCGCAATGAACAGCGGAAGCGCCATCAAGGAATAGAGCATGGCCGGCCACAGGAACGTCATAAGGAATCCGGTCTCACTTTCGGTGCTGCTGCCTTATTTTTGCGAACCCGACGATTGCCCTTACCAGGTCCTCCTCGGTGGAGAGCGACAATGCATCCACCCCGGCCCGTTTGAATGCCAGGTTCAATCCGGTTTCACGCTGCTCGGCGGCCTCTTGAAATCGCTTGCGAAAGTTTCTGTCGGAGGTGTCCACGTACAATTGCTCGCCCGTTTCCGCGTCTTCCAGCAGGATCGGCCCGGCATCCGGCAGCTCTGTTTCACGCGGATCCCAGAGCCGGACCGCCAGAACCTCGTGCCGCTTGTTGAGCAGCTGCAAGGAATGTTCCCAGCCCGGTTCGCTGATGAAATCGGAAACGATGAAGATCAGCGAACGCCGCTTGATGGAGTTGAGAGCCGCCCGGAAAAGCAGGTTCAGATCGGTGAACGGCGCGCGGGTGAGCGAGGGTTGTTTCAGCAGATCCCCGATCAGCCTCAGCACCTGATCGCGTCCGCCGCGGGCCGGGACCGTTCGCTCGATGCGGCTGTCGTAAAAGATGGCGCCGATCCGGTTTCCGTGACGGGTCAGGAGCCGCGCCAGGGTCGTGACGAAATCGATCAGCATCGTGCGCTTGAGGTTTTGCGCCGTGCCAAAATCGACCGATGGACTCAGGTCGAGCAGGAACCAGGCCGTGATCTCGCGGTCTTCCATGTATTGTCGAACGTAGGGCGTGTTCAGGCGCGCGGTGACATTCCAATCCATGTAGCGGACATCATCTTCCGGCTGGTATTCACGCAGGCCGGCAAAGTCCACGCCGTAGCCGTAAAAAAGACTGCGGTAGTCGCCCTGCAGCAGGCCGTCCAGCTTGCGGATGACCTGCCAGTCGAGGCGCTGCAGGATGCGTTCAGGCGTTGAGGCGGCTGCGGACATGTTCATGCAGGGGCACCACCGGGATCGGAATGCGCTCGAAAACCTTCTTCAGGATATCGTCCGCTGTGACGTTGTCTGAAAGCGCTTCATAGGAAAGCACCAGGCGGTGCCGCATGACATCCGGCGCCATGTCCAAAACATCCTGGGGCAGCGCATAATCGCGGCCGCGCACAAAAGCCAGCGCCCGCCCGGTCAGGATCAAATTGATCGAAGCGCGCGGGCTTGCGCCGAACAGGATGTAGGACTCCAGCTCCTTCAACCCGATCTCCTGCGGCCGGCGGGTGGCGGTCACCAGGCGCACCGCGTATTCGATCAGGGCCGGATCAACAAAAACCCGGTCGGCTTCTTTTTGCAGTCCGAGCAGTTGATCGGTGGTCAACACCTTTTGCACGGCCTGCAGCAGGCCGGTCATGCGTTCCACGATCACGAATTCCTCGGTCGGATTGGGATAACCCACCAGCACCTTCAGCATGAAGCGGTCCACCTGCGCTTCCGGCAGGGCATAGGTGCCCTCGGTCTCGATGGGATTCTGGGTTGCCAGCACCAGAAACGGATCCGGGACCTTGAATGTCTCGTGCCCGATCGTGACCTGATGCTCCTGCATGACCTCGAGCAGCGCGCTCTGCACCTTGGCGGGCGCACGGTTGATTTCGTCGGCCAGCAGCAGATTCGTAAAGACCGGTCCGAGCGAAGTGTTGAATTCACCCGTCTTTTGGTTGTAGATGCGCGTGCCGATCAGGTCGGCCGGGACGAGATCGGGCGTGAATTGAATTCGTTTGAACTCGCCGCCGATCGCCTCGGCCAGGGTTTTAATGGCCATCGTTTTCGCCAGCCCCGGCACCCCTTCCACCAGAATGTGGCCGCGCGCCAGCAATGCCACCACCATGCGTTCCAGCAAATGATCCTGGCCGACGATGATCTTTTTCACCTCATACAACACGCGCTCCATGGGTGTATGATCCGATTCTGTCTTTTGATCCATCGTATTTTCCTTTCCTTGGCCGTCCAGAGTGATCTGATATTAATCGGGAGGCAGTCCGGCCGCGCCCGCCGCGGTACCGATCGGAATCGCAAAGCCGATGCCGACAAAGAAATTCTGGTCGGTGGGATTCACGATCCCTTCGATGATGCCGATCACCTCGCCGTCCCGGTTCAGCAGCGGTCCGCCGGAATTTCCGGGATTCACGGCCGCGTCGATCTGAATCAGGCCCTGCAGTTTCAGATTGGTCCCGACCGGCTGAAACGACCGGTCAAATCCGGAGATCACACCCGCACTCATGGAGCTGTACAGGCCATACGGATTCCCGACCACATACGCTTCGTCGCCGACGTGCATCGCATTCGGATTTCCCAGAACAGCGGGCACCAGCAGGCCGGGCAGCTGATCGGGTTGCACCACCGCGATGTCGTTCTGGGGCTGTTTGGTCGTGACCTGGCCCTCCGACTTCGTTCCATCGGCAAAGACAAGCTGAATGCTGGATGAATCCGCGACCACGTGCAAGGCGGTGAGAATATCGCCCGCGGTGTCAACCACCACGCCCGTCCCCAGGCTGCCTTCCGTGTTTCCCTCCGCATCCAGGGACTTCGTTTCGATGAGGACGAGCGAAGGCTGGATCACCTGAAAGACCTGCTCGGAATAGGCCGGAGGCGGCGTGGCAGACGCCAGCGCCTGGGCGACCGTGTCGTTCACTTCGTTCTTAGTTAATGGGGCGGGAGGGGGGAACAGGGTGTTGTAGAGGATGAGTGCCGCGAGCGCGGCCAATACACCCCCCGCAAACGGCGCCGATCTTCGTATTCCTGTGCGGAGACGCTGCCAACGTGCTCGCCATATTTCCGAACGTGAAGCCGGTGATTCAGCCATTTCCTCTTTCACTCACCTCTAAGAAACGGCAGGTCCAGTTCATTTGAAGAATTCTCTGTCAAATGAATGAAGATGCCACCCGATGGATCCCAACAGTCAATGGCAGCAATTATAGAACCCTTTTCTGAGACGAAGATGAAATAATTGTGTGGGAACAGCGCCCGGGCCCCCGCCCCTAGGGGGTCTCGACCTTCTCGACGACGACCGTGGCTTCCGTTAACAAGGCGGCGATCGCGCCGACCGCGGCCAACTGGGGGGCGATCAACGCGCCCACCACGCCGAAGGTCATCGGAATCTCCAGCAGGATCTTGCCTTCTTTGTCCTTGATGATGACCCGGCGGATGTTCCCTTCATGGATCAGTTTCTTGAGCCTGCCCAGGAGTTCCTCGCCGTTGACGCGGAATTCCTCCGTGCGGAACTTTTCTTCAGACATCGGTTCCTCCTTTCCGAAGCCCCCGGATCCATGGGATGGCGGGGGGGTAAAGCAATAGAGATCCCAGGCTCAGCATCACGCAATAGATCAAGGGGAACTTCAAATACCCCGGCCCTGCAAACCCGGCCAGGGCGATCAGGGAGACGATCAATGGGATCGTGGCCAGGGGACCCGCCTCGACGATCCTCCTCCCCGACAGGATCCGGATGAGACAGAGGATGGGGACCAGCAGGATCACGAGGTCATGATAATGCGCGTAGGGGACCAGCAGGATCGAACACAGCGCCAGCAGACCGATCTGCTTTTCCAGGATTTCCGGGCTTTTATGCCAGATCAGACAGAAGCCGATCATCCCGGCCAGATAGCATCCCCAGACCAGGTCCCTGGCCGGCGCGACCTCGATCACCTTGAAATTGCGGCGGATGATGCCCGAGAGCGTCGGCATGTCCAGGGTATGGGGCTGAATCCAGATCGTGCTTTCAATGTATTGCAGGCTGTTGAAAAAACCGATCATCCCGTCCGTCTTGACCAGCGCCCAGCTGATGAGCCCCAGGATCGCCCCGCCCATTGCAAAGCCCCAGAACACTTTTCTTTGTTTGAACAGGAATGGGATCGCCAGGAACAAGGCGGTTTGCGGGCGGACCGCAGTCAGGCTCAGCCCGACGCCTGCCAGGAGCGGTCTCGCTGAAAACAGACCCCAAAGCCAGAGGGCCAGTCCCAAGAGCAGGATGGCATCATCCTGTCCGTTCATAAATGCCGAGAAGGTGGGGAAGAACAGGAAGATGCCTGTGAACAAAGTGAGGACTTCTTCTCTTTTTAGATCGCTCTTATGCCAGGCGTGCACGAGCAGGGCGGAACTGGCCGCGTTGAGGATCAGCAGAACGATCGCCCAGCGGACGAAAGAATTGATGTAGTTGGGATCCACGATCAGGGCCGCCAGGGGCGTGATGAAAGGGACATGCGTGTAGAACTCGGGGACAACTGGAAAGCCCACCACTGCCTGCTCAACCTCCTGCTGGCTCTTCAGATCATAAATGTTTTCAAAGCCCTGAGTTTGTGCGATCCTTCCGAACGTATAGAACCCGATGAAATCCGAGCCGGTCCTTTGGGCGGGGGTCTTGATCATGATCGACCACAACAGGATATAGGTCAAAGCCAGCGAGGCGGACCCCGCGATCGTAAAGGCACGGCGCGGATGGACGGCGGTCGTCATTGTTGATCCCAGGGATCCTTCATTTATAGGCTGCCAGCCAGCGGTCAGCCAGGGGCGGCCACTCGTCGGATTGATCGGCCTTTTCCCTCCAATGATCTTTTCCGCTCCACGATTCGATTTTGATCTCGTAGACCGAGGTGCGCTTGAGTTCCTGGTCGGTCGCGGGGCGGTAATCCGCGCCCGGCCGCAGTTCCCCGAAATATTTCCCGATCAGTTGATGCAGGACCCGGCGCTTCTCTGCCCGGTCTTCGATGATCCGGGCCGTGCCGAAGACCATCACGCTCCGATACTGCAGGGAGAACTCCAACGCCACATTCGATGGCAGCAGCCTGCCCAGTTCACTGACTTCCAGGCAGACCCGTGGATGGCGTTCGAGGTTGGCGCGGAGGCGTCCGGTGATATTCGAGTGGAAGATGAGGCGGGCGTTGGCTTCATCGTAGAAATAGATGGAGGGCGTGACGAACGGCTGGTCGTCCCAGAGCGATGCGATGTGGGCAACCTGTCCGTGATGAAGATATTCCCGAATCCAATCATCCTTGACCTTGTATTTTGGCAGGCGTTGGTGGGCGGTCGGCTTCTGTTTCTTTAGGCTGTAATCACGGGTCATCCCGGCTCTCCGTTTCCTGATCTCTATCGGTCGTCCACCAGCAGTCTCTTGTACCAGGCCCACTGCAGGATCGCCCCGACCGCAAAGGATGCGCCGATGATCCCCCAGTGGAACCCCGTGACCGGGCCGAGCCCAAACAGGAGAAAATAAACCGCGGCGGCGGTCGTTAACGCACCGAGCAGAGCCACCTCGACCGCGATCAGGTTCGCGATGCTGTAGCGTTTGTCGGTGGGCGGGATGGTTCCAACCCGCCACTTGAAGGCCGGAGCGGTCCCCGGAAATTTCCTGATGTAGAAATCCTTGATCTGGTTCATGGCCTGGATGGATTCGTGCCACGCCGCGCGCAGGCGCGCCAGCTGGGCGATGGTCAGCGCGCCCAGGATCGTCAGGACAAAGAACAGGATCGAGAACGCGAGGGAGACGCCGCGCAGATTGTCCCTGGCAAATTGCGCGCCGAGGATGGCGGCCACGATGGAGCCGACCGAGACAAAATAGAAGGAAGCCACGCGGGAGCGATCTTCATTGGCCTCGTGCACGGTGCCGGCGATGTATTCGTATTCGGCGATCAGAATGTCATCGGGTACGATCGATTCGGCATGGGTTCTTGGTCTTGGCATGTTCCCTCCGCTCTGAGTTGCGGGAACTTCACGGGTTTAGCACCCGGTGGACCTCGCGGCACTTGAAGTGGTCCAATTGTACAGCATTGGGTCCCTTCTGTCAGGCCGGGATCAGGAAGATCGACCCTTTCGCCCCGCCGTCAGGCGGCATATACTCTGAGGGTTGTCCTTTCGCGCCTGGAGATCAGAATGATTACCATTCAGCCCGTCGATACCCATGATAGGGGGCAGGTCAAGCAGTTTGTCCACTATCCCTTCGAGCTTTACCGGGGATGTCCGCAGTGGGTCCCGCCGCTCCTCGGCGACTCCCATCTTCAACTGAACCGCCGGAAGCACCCCTTCTTTGAACATTCCGACGCCGAGTTCTTCCTGGCGTTCCGGGATGGAAAACTGGTCGGCCGCATTGCCGCGCTGGAGAACAAGCCTTTCAACCGATACCACCAGACCAGGGATGCGGAATTCTATTTCTTCGATTCGACCAACGATCCGGAGGCCGCGCGGGCCCTGTTCGGCGCTGTCTTTGACTGGGCAAAGAAACGCGGCCTGGACCGCGTGGTCGGTCCGAAAGGCATGTCGCCTTTCGATGGCTACGGGATCCAGATCGAGGGCTTCGAGCATCGGCAGATGATGACCATGATGAATTACAACTTTGAATACTATCGCCATCTGGTGGAAGCTCTTGGATTCGAGAAGGAAGTGGATTTTGTTTCGTGCTATCTGCCCTCGGCGGCTTTCAAGATCCCCGAGCGCGTGGTGCGGATCGCCCAGCGGGCGGCGGAGCGCGGTCATCTCCAGATCAAGAAGTTCAAAAGCAAGCGCGAATTGGTCTCCTGGGCAGACCGCATCGGCCAGGCGTACAACAAGGCGTTTGTGAACAACTGGGAATATTATCCGTTGACCGCGCACGAGATCAAGTTCGTCGTGGATAACATCATGATGGTGGCGGATCATCGCATGATCAAGATCATCACACACGACGATGAAGTGGTCGGCTTCCTCTTTGCATTTGCCGATGTTTCGGCCGCGCTGCAGCGCGCCGGAGGACATCTCCATCCGCTCAGCCTGCTGGATCTTCTGTTGGAGATGAAGCGCACCCGAACGGTCTCCGGCAACGGCATGGGAATTCTGCCCGAATACCAGGGTCACGGGGGCAATGCCATTCTTTATTACGAGCTGGGCAAGACCCTTTTGGAATTCCATCAATTCGAACATGTCGAGATGACGCAGGTCGCGGAGACGACCCATCAGATGCGCGCCGATCTGAAGAACCTGAACGGCGTGGAATACAAGAACCATCGCGTGTATCGCAGATCCATTTGAGGATGGGCCCCCGGGTCTGTCCGCGGGTACCTGATCTTTGGATCAACCCGCCGCCGTGCGATGGGGCTGATCCCGGCTGGGATCGGTTTGCCTGATCGGCCGCCCGCCCAAGATGCAAGCTGGAGTTCGTGCGGGGCGATGGCTGCGGGGAGACCCGCGGTGCGGCGATAAGAACAAAAAAATCCCCGGCCATTGCTGGACGGGGATTTTTGTCAGGTGAGTTTAGAGCGGAACCACATTGGCGGCCTGCGGGCCTTTGGGACCCTGCTCGACCGTGAACTCCACCTTCTGGCCTTCCACCAGCTTCCGGAAACCCTCGCTCTGGATGGCTGAATAGTGGACGAACACGTCTGCGCCGCCTTCGCGGGAGAGAAAGCCGTAACCCTTCTCCGCATTGAACCACTTGACCGTTCCGACGATACGTTCGGACATTGCTTTGCCTCCTTCTGGCAAAAAGAAAAATGATGGTGATGTCGCACGTCCATCGAACGGTCTATTAGCCAAACGACCCGCCGAAGCACCCTCGGGTCGTCCTGTTCTACTTCCCACGATAACGTACTGGCATCTTGCTCCATTGATGATACAAGCAATCTGTTAAATCGTCAAGGAAATGGAAACGCGCGATGGTGAAAGGCGGAACGAACGAAAGGGCAAAACGACCGTCTCCCCCCCTCTGGAGGGGGAGCGCCCGGCGGCCGGTTTTGCCGCTGCTGGCTGCCCCCCCCGGGGGAGAGGCCCAGGTTTCCGTCTGATACGCGCTAAAATAAGCACATGCGCCGGGCAACCAGCCGGGTGACTTTGATGAAGAGAAAACTGTGGCTTGTGGTGCTTGCAGGCCTTGCGGCCCTGATCGGCGTTCCCCTCTACCTGTTCTGGGACCTGCCGTCCGTCAATTCGATCCAGGCGAACCTGGAATCTCCCAGCATCCGCATTACGGACCGCAACGGCCGGCTGCTCTATGACATCCTGCCCCAGCAGGGCGGGCGTCATGCCGTGCTGTCCTTTGACAATATTCCGCAATGCATGAAAGACGCGACCATTGCGGTCGAGGACAAGAATTTCTATCACAATCCCGGGATCGACTGGGAAGGCATTCTGCGCGCTTTGTGGATCGATGTGCGCGGCGGCGGGACGGTTGCCGGAGGCAGCACCATCACGCAACAAGTGGCGCGCGATCTGCTATTGGGTCAAAACGAGCGTTATGAACGGACGCTGCGACGCAAACTGCGGGAGACACTCCTGGCTTTGGAGTTGACGCAGAAGTACTCCAAGGACGAGATCCTGGCCTTCTATCTCAATCAGGTCAATTACGGAGGGATGGCCTACGGCGTCGAAGCGGCTTCCGAGACCTACTTCGGCAAAGGGGCCGGAGATTTGCTTCTGCCTGAATGTGCTCTGCTCGCGGGCCTGCCGCAGGCGCCGGGGCTTTACGATCCCTTTACCGCTCCCGATCTGGCCAAACAACGCCAGGGGATTGTGCTGGGCCTCATGGAGGCGCAGGGCTATATCTCGCACGAACAGCGCCTGGAAGCGCAGTCCGCGCCCCTGAGCTACAATCCGGCCCCCTATCCAATTGAAGCGCCGCATTTCATCTGGATGATCAAAGACCAGCTGGATGGGCTGTTCTCTTCTGGAAAATTGGACCCCACCCAAAGCCTGACCGTCCGGACAACACTCGATCTGAACGATCAGCAGCTTGCAGAACAGATCATCGCGCGGCACATCGCGGAATTAAAGCCCAAAGCAGGCGAGATCAATCACAACGTCAATAACGCGGCCCTGGTGATCCTGGAACCGCATAACGGGGAGATTCGTGCGCTGGTGGGGAGCGCCGACTATTTCGACTCCTCCATTGACGGCGCGCTCGATATGGCGACCGCGCCCCGCCAGACCGGCTCGGCCTTCAAGCCGTTCATTTATGGACTGGCCCTGGATCCGAATCAATCCGATCCGTGGACGGCGGCCACTTCGATCCTGGATGTGTCCACGACCTTCATCACTCATGATGGACAGCCGTATACCCCGCAGGATTACGACGGCCGCGAACATGGCCCCGTGTCTGTGCGTGAGGCGCTGGCTTCCTCGTTGAATATCCCGGCGGTGCGAACGCTCAAGAAAGTCGGCATTGTCAATACGATCAATCTTGCAGATCACCTGGGCATCACTTCGCTCGGCGATCCGCAGGGGTATGATCTATCGCTGGTGCTGGGCGGGGGCCAGGTCAGCCTGCTTCAACTTTCGACCGCCTATGCGAGTCTGGCGAACGGCGGATATTACACGGGCAATTATTCGATCCTTGATATTCGCAATGCGGACGGCAGCCTGCTCTACACGCAGGAGAAGCCCCCCCGGCTGCAAGTCTTCGATCCGCGGGTGGCCTGGCTCCTCAGCGATATTCTCAGCGACGATCGCGCCCGGGAGATCGGATTCGGACTGGATAGCACGCTGAAGATCGATCACCGCGCGGCGGTCAAGACCGGCACCACGACCAACTTCCACGACAACTGGACGATCGGGTACACGCCCGATCTGCTCGTCGGCGTCTGGGTTGGAAACAGCAACTACGAAGCCATGCACGATGTCAGCGGCGTGACCGGCGCCGCGCCGATCTGGAACGAAACCATGCGCGCCTTGTTGCAGGGCCAGCCTGATCAGCCCTTTGTTCGGCCCGCTGGACTGGTGCAGGCGGAAGTCTGTGACCTCTCCGGTTTGCTGCCCACTCCGATTTGTCCATCTACGCACCTGGAGTGGTTCATCCAGGGCACGGTCCCGGTACAGACGGATACGTATTATCAACAGGTTTGGATCGACGCGCTGACGAATTCTCTCGCCACCCCTCTCACGCCCGCTGCCAGGCGCAAGTCCGTCATCGCCCTGAATTTGCCTGCGGAGGCGCAGCCGTGGGCACGCGCCCAGGGCCTGCCGTTATCGGTTGACCTCCGGCAGAGCGCGGCCGCGCAATCCCCGGATGACTTGATGCTGGTTTCCCCCGCGCCCAACACAACCTACCGCATCACACCCGATCTGAATTTATCTGCCCAGCAGCTTTCCGTGGAAGCACTAGGGGGCGGGACCTTTTCAACGATGACCATTTA
>DATJBI010000081.1:0-10247 GCA_035515435.1 Anaerolineales bacterium | reverse complement strand
AACTTCGCATCCCGGTCTATTTATATGAAGCGGCGGCCGCGCGTCCCGAGCGGACGAATCTCGAAAATATCCGCCGGGGACAATACGAGGGGCTCAAATCTGAGATTGAAGTCAATCCGGAGCGCAGACCGGATTATGGTCCGGCGCAACTCGGAAGTGCCGGTGCGACGGTGATCGGGGCGCGCAATCCGTTGATCGCATTCAATGTCTATTTGACGACCTCCGAGGTCGAGATCGCCCGGAAAATTGCGAAGGCCATCCGCCAATCTTCAGGCGGATTGCGATACGTGAAAGCGCTTGGACTTTTGGTGGAGGGCCGTGCCCAAGTCTCCATGAACCTGACCAACTTCCGCGCGACTCCCCTTGGACGCGTGGTCGAGATGATCCGGCGCGAAGCGCAGCGCCATGGGGTCGCCATCCATCACAGCGAATTGGTTGGGTTGATCCCGCAAGAGGCCATGGTGGACGCGGCGGTCTGGTATACGCAACTCGACCAATTCAGCACGGAACAGATTCTGGAGTCGCGGCTTTTTCAAGGGGGCAGCGGCTCTCGATCCTCTCCTGCACCTGCGGAGGCGGGTGCGTCGTTCCTCGACAACTTGGCGGCCGCAACTGCCGCGCCGGGCGGTGGTTCGGCCGCGGCCTATGCCGGCGCCATGGGCGCGGCGTTGGTCGCCATGGTGGCGGGTTTGACGGCGGGCAGGAAAAAATACGCGGCGGTCGAGGTGGAGATGCAGGCGATCCGCGCCCAGGCCGAAGAACTGCGAAAGGAATTGACGGGGGCGGTCGACGATGATTCGGCGGCCTTCGAGGCGGTGATGGGCGCGTTGCGACTGCCCAAGGAGAAGGAAGAACAGCAACAGGCGCGGGCCGCCGCGCTACAGATCGCGATGATCCACGCCGCGCGTGTGCCGTTGCAAACGGTCAGGAACGCGCTCAAGGTGATGGAACTGGCGGCACGCTGTGCGGAGGACGGGAACCCGAACGCGATCAGCGATGCCATGTCCGGGGCGGCGATGGCCCGCGCTGCCCTAACTGCCGCGGGATATAATGTCCGTATTAATTTGAGTTCGCTGGAAGACAAGTCGGCAGGGGGGCAGATGCTGAAGGAACTGGCTGAATTGGAGGAACGGGCCGAGGGGATCGAGAAGGAAATCCGCAGGCTGATGAAAGAACGCGGCGGGGTTTCGTAGTTTGATGATCGTGCATCGTGAGCCGTAATTCATGAATTGGAGAATCGCATGGGACTCAAACCTGATCACTGGATTCGCAGGATGGCAATCGAACAAAAAATGATCGACCCCTTCACCGAAAGCCAGGTGCGCGATCATGTCATTTCGTACGGTGTGTCTTCGTACGGATACGACATACGCGTCGCCGATGAATTCAAGATTTTTACGAACGTTTTTGGCGCCACCGTGGATCCGAAACAATTCGACCCGAAAAGCATGGTGGATTTCGTGGGCGAGGTCTGCGTCATCCCGCCGAACTCGTTTGCCCTGGCGCGGACCGTGGAGTACTTCCGCATCCCGCGCAAAGTGCTGACGGTTTGTCTGGGGAAATCCACCTACGCGCGTTGCGGCATCATCGTCAACGTGACCCCGTTCGAGCCGGAGTGGGAGGGCTTCGTGACCCTGGAAATATCCAATACCACGCCGTTGCCCGCCAAAATCTATGCCAACGAAGGCATCGCCCAAGTCCTGTTCTTTGAGGCCGACGAGGAGTGCGAGACCTCCTACGCCGATAAGAAGGGCAAATACCAAAAACAACAATCCATCGTGCTGCCAAAACTCTAGCACCAGCCTTGACTTTGCCGAATTTTCTCATTATAATAATCGGTCGCTGTCTTGATAAACAGGACCGGCATCTTTTTTAAGCAGCATCCGTCTTCAGGTCAGGAGAGAAGCGAATGGCATCTATTTTGCCCAGAAAAAATTACGCACGTATTCCCGTAAAACTCAATCTACCCAATCTCATCGATATTCAACTTGATTCGTTCAAGCGCCTCAAAGCGGAAGGTCTGGGCGACCTCTTCCATGAGGTATCGCCCATCGAGTCGTATAACAAGGGGATGAAATTGTTCTTCCCCGGCCGCAGCCCCGAAGCCAAACAATGGGGGTTGAAGTATTGGTTTGGCGAACCGAAACACTCCATCGAGGAATGTGTCGAACGCGACCTGACCTATTCGAGTCCATTGTACGTATCGGTACTGCTGGCGGGTGCCGACGTGCCTGAACCGATCAAACAGGATATCTTCCTGGGCGATTTCCCCGAGATGACCGATAAGGGAACCTTCATTATTAACGGGACGGAGCGCGTGGTTGTCTCCCAATTGATCCGCTCGCCCGGCGTGTACTTCGAGGCGCCCACCGACCGTTCGACGGGCCGCCCGCTGGCGATGGCAAAACTGATTCCCGACCGCGGCGCGTGGATGGAGTTCGAAACCCGCAAGAGCGATTATATAATCTTGAAGTTCAATCGCAAGCGCACTGTGCCCATTACGGTCTTTCTACGCGCACTGTCGGCGGTCAGCGATGGCACCAAGGATTCGCCGCTCAAGACCGGCAGTGATGAAGAAATCCTCTCGATCTTTCAGGATGTGGATAACAACCCGGACCGTCTCTTCATCGCCTCGTCCCTTAAGCAGGAACCGGAATGGGAAATTGGCGATAAGCAGAGCATCGCCGAAGCGGCCCTGATCGAATTCTTCCGAAAGATGCGGCCTGGCGATCCGGCCACGCTGGAGAATGCCAAGCAATTTCTCGAAGAGCAGTTGTTCGACCAGCGCCACTATGACCTCGAGCGGGTTGGACGTTATAAGCTGAATCAAAAACTTGATCTCAATATTCCCATCCCGCATCGCACGGTCACGAAGAACGATGTGATCCGTCTGCTGCGGCGCATGATTCAGATCAATAACGGCGTGGAACCTCCGGACGATATTGATCACCTCGGCAACCGCCGGGTCAAGACGGTGGGCGAGTTGATCCAGAATAAACTGCGCATTGGTCTGCGCCGCATGGAACGCGTCATCAAAGAACGCATGTCCATACGCGATCAGGAACAACTCTCCCCGGTGACGCTGGTCAACATTCGTCCGATGGTGGCGGCCCTGCGCGAATTCTTCGGTTCGAGCCAATTGAGCCAATTCATGGATCAGACCAACCCGCTGGCGGAATTGCGCCACAAGCGGACGCTGTCGGCCCTGGGCCCGGGCGGCTTGCGGCGTGAGCGCGCCGGCTTCGACGTGCGGGATGTCCATCATTCCCACTATGGACGCATCTGCCCGATCGAAACGCCGGAGGGCCCGAACATCGGTTTGATCGGCCGCCTGGCTTCGTTTGCCCGCGTGAACGAATACGGTTTCATTGAAACGCCCTACCGCAAAGTCCAGCGCTCCCTGCCGGCCGATGATGAACGTCTGGTCGGCCGAACACTTCGGGAAGCCGTGATCGATCCGAAGAGCGAGGAAAAGCTTGCGAAGGCAGGCGAAGTCATCGATGCGCGCCTTGCAAGACGATTGGCAAAAATAGGAAACGAAGTTCCCATTGTGCCGTTCGTCTCTGAGCAGACGGATTACCTCTCGGCGGATGCCGAGGACAAGTATGTGATCGCGCAGGCGAATGCCCCGCTGACGGAAAACAGCGAGTTCGTGCGCGAGCGCATTTCCTGCCGCTATCACTCCGGCTTCCTTTTCTCTACCGCGGATACGATCGATTATATGGACGTGGCACCCCATCAAGTGGTCGGCATCAGTGCCGCCTTGATTCCGTTCCTCGAACACGACGATGCCAACCGCGCCTTGATGGGCTCAAACATGCAGGCGCAGGCCGTGCCGCTGGTCCGCCCGGAGGTCCCTCTGGTTTCCACAGGCATGGAGCGCGCAGCCGCCCTGGACTCGGGGCAGGTGGTCGTTGCGGAAGAGAACGGCGAGGTGGTTTCTGTGACCGGCAGCAAGATTGTGGTGAAGGAGAGAAAAGCCGGTTTGCATACCTATCAGCTTCGCAAATACCAGCGCTCGAATCAATCAACGTGTATTGACCAGCGTCCGTCGGTGGTGAAGGGTCAGGTGATCAAACGCGGCGACATCATTGCCGATTCTTCGTCGACCGAGAGCGGTCAGCTGGCCCTCGGACAAAATGTGGTGGTGGCCTTCCTTTCATGGGAAGGCGGCAATTTTGAGGACGCCATTTTGCTTTCGGAACGGTTGGTGCAGGACGACCGCTTTACTTCGGTCCATATTGAGAAATATGAAGTGGAAGCGCGCGACACCAAGCTGGGACCGGAGGAGATCACCCGCGATATTCCCAATGTCGGTGAAGATGCGATCAAGGACCTGGACGAAACGGGAATCATCCGGATCGGCGCCGAAGTCGGGCCGAATGATATTCTGGTTGGCAAGATTACCCCGAAAGGCGAAAAGGAACTTACGCCCGAAGAGCGTTTACTGCGTGCGATCTTTGGTGAAAAGTCCCGGGATGTCAAAGACACCTCCCTGCGCATGCCCCATGGCGAACGCGGCAAGGTGGTGGATGTGAAGGTCTTTACGCGCGAAGACAATGCAGACCTTTCGGCCGGGGTGGATACGATGGTGCGCGTCTCGGTTGCGCAACGCCGCAAGATCACTGCCGGAGACAAGATGGCAGGCCGCCATGGCAACAAAGGAGTCGTTTCCAAGGTCGTGCCCGTGGAAGATATGCCTTTCCTGGAAGACGGAACCCCGGTTGACCTGATCTTGAATCCGCTGGGCGTGCCGGGCCGGATGAACATCGGCCAGGTGCTGGAAGTTCATTTGGGCTGGGCGGCCAAGCGTCTGGGCTTCCGCGCCCTGACTCCGGTTTTTGACGGCGCCACGGAGGAGCAGATCGAAGCCGAACTGGCCCGGGCCTGGATCGTGGATCAAGCCTGGAAAGAGTCCGGGCAGGTCGCCTGGGAATGGGTGAAGGGCCAGGAGTATGATCCCGAATCCATCCAGGATGATGACGAGGTCCGCCGTCTCTATCTGGAGTCGTGGCTGGGCAAGCGCAAGTATGATATTTCTGAGCTGAATGACGTGGACTATGCTCGCCACGCCGCGGCCCGCGAATGGTTGCGCGACCGTGAGTATGATCCGAAGACGATCTTGAGTTCGCTCGATGAAGAGACCGTTCGTTACGATCCCGAAGTCGACAAGCTGGCCATCCAGGCCTGTTTGCGGCTCTGGATGGCTGGCCTCGGCTATTCCAAGCGCGTCTCCGATGCCAATCTCATGACGGCGGCGCAGGATGTTACCCGCGAGACCGGCCTGCCATTGCCGATCCTGGGCAAGCAGGTTTTGCGTGACGGCAAGACCGGTCAACCCTATGATCAACCGGTCACGGTCGGTGTGATGACCATCCTCAAACTGCATCATCTGGTTGAAGATAAAGTCCATGCACGTTCCACGGGTCCCTACAGTCTGGTGACCCAGCAGCCCCTGGGCGGCAAAGCCCAATTCGGCGGTCAGCGCTTCGGTGAAATGGAAGTCTGGGCGCTCGAGGCCTATGGCGCCGCCTATACCCTGCAGGAAATGCTCACCGTGAAATCGGACGACGTGCAGGGTCGCGTGAACACCTATGAAGCCATCGTCAAGGGCGAGCCGATTGAGGAGCCCAGTATCCCCGCCTCGTTCCGGGTGCTGGTCAAGGAACTGCAGTCCCTCGGCCTGTCGGTGGAAGCGATCAATGAGGGCGGCGATGTGGTCAAGTTTGGAAAAGACGAGGAGAAGACCCATCCGCCGAAGATGGGCACGGGTCTGATGGAACTTGGCGTAGATGCCGAATCATCGAAGAAATAGTGCGGCTTTTTTCTTGACTTGCGGGTAACCGCATGATAGAATAATTCGCCGTTGCCTGCAAGAAGGCGGCAGTTCTCCCGCCCAAACATGGCACCTACAAATGAGGCCATCATTATCCTTCCTGATGGCCTCATTTCTTGCAAAAGTCATTGTGAAAGAATTTTGTGATCGGAGGCAGAGTGCCGACAGTTAATCAAATGGTCCGCAAGGGCCGCAAAAGCAAAAAGGTCAAGAGCAAGGCTCCTGCGCTGCAGTTCACGCTGAACAGTCACAAGCAGCGACGCGTGCGCCAGGAGAAGGGCGCGCCGCAAAAACGCGGCGTCTGCACCGTGGTCCGTACGATGACTCCCAAAAAGCCGAATTCCGCGCTGCGCAAGATCGCCCGCGTCCGCCTGACCAACGGCATCGAGGTCACCGCCTATATTCCCGGCGAGGGCCACCAATTGCAGGAACACTCCGTGGTGCTCGTGCGCGGCGGACGCGTGAAGGACCTGCCGGGTGTGCGCTATCATATTGTGCGCGGCTCCCTGGATACAACCGGAGTCGAGAAGCGGCGTCAGGGTCGCTCCAAATATGGCGCGAAGCGCCCGAAGGATACGAAGTAAGGAGATGATTCATGAGACGTGGAAGTCCGGCCGAGCGGCCCATTCCGCCCGATATGCGCTATAACAGCGTCCAAGTTCAAACCATGGTTCAGCACGTCATGAAGCGCGGCAAAAAGAGTGTTGCCACGCATTTGATTTATGTTGCCATGGATATGATCAAGGAACGCACCCAAAAGAACCCGCTCGAGGTCTTTGAGGCCGCGCTGAAGAACGTAGGGCCCGCCATGGAGGTTCGTCCACGGCGCGTGGGCGGTGCGACGTATCAAGTTCCGATGGAAGTCGCGGCGGACCGCCGCATGACCTTGGCCATCCGCTGGATCCTGAGCGCGGCGCGCGAGCGCGGCGGTCCATCCTTCTCAGACAAGCTTGCGGCGGAATTGATCGATGCGTCCAACGAGACGGGCGCGGCCATCCGCAAGCGCGACGAGACCCACAAGATGGCGGAGGCCAACCGGGCTTTCTCCCATTACCGTATTTGATCGGCAGACCAGGAAGGCTGCCTCAGTCATCTTATCTACCAGGAAAGAATGGCACGCGAGTATCCGCTGGAAAAGTATCGAAATATCGGGATTATTGCCCACATTGACGCCGGGAAGACGACCACCACCGAGCGTATCTTGTTCTATACCGGAAAGACCCATCGCATCGGATCGGTGGACGACGGGACGACCGTCACCGACTGGATGGAACAGGAACGCGAACGCGGTATTACGATCGTTTCCGCGGCTATTTCTTCTGAATGGAAGGGATATCAGATCAATGTGATTGATACGCCCGGACATATCGACTTCACTGCCGAGGTCCAGCGCTCCCTGCGCGTTTTGGACGGGGGCGTGGTCATCTTCGATGCGGTTCAGGGCGTCGAGCCGCAGAGCGAGACCGTTTGGCGCCAGGCGGACCGCTACGGGGTCCCGCGCATCTGCTTTGTCAATAAGATGGATCGGGTCGGCGCTTCCTTCGAGCGCACGATTCAAACGATCGTTGAACGCCTCGGCGCAAATCCGATCCCCATGCAGTTGCCGATCGGGGTCGAGGCGACATTCAAGGGCGTGATCGATCTGCTCACGCTGCAGGGCGTTGTTTGGGAAGACGATCTCGGCAAAGAACCGAAAGTGATCGCGATCCCCGCGGATCTCAGGCAGGCGGCAGAAGAGGCCCGCCACCGCATGGTTGAAAAGATCGCGGAGCTCGATGATCACTTGACGGTCAAATATCTGGAAGGGGCGGAGATCAGCCTGGAGGAGTTGAAGTCTGCGCTCCGCAAAGCCGTGGTCGCGAACCGGGCCTATCCAGTTTTCTGTGGTTCCTCCCTGAAGAATAAGGGCGTTCAGGTCCTGTTGGACGCGCTGATCGATTATTTGCCGTCGCCGGCCGACGTTCCTTCTGTTAAAGGATCCCGCCCGGGCAGCAAGGAGCTGGATATCGAACTGCCTGCGCAGGATGACGCCCCGCTCAGTGCCCTGGTTTTCAAGATTGTGACCGATCCGTATGTTGGACGCTTGGCATATTTCCGAGTTTATTCCGGCGTGATTTCGCAGGGCCAGATGCTGACCAACTCGACCAAGGGCAAACGCGAACGCATCGGGCGTTTGATCCGCATGCACGCCGACCGCCGCGAAGACATTACCGAGGTCCGCGCCGGGGATATTGGAGCCGCCCTCGGCTTCAAGGAGACCTTCACCGGCGACACCCTCTGCGATACCAAGCAAGTTGTCCTGGAGAACATCACATTCCCCGAACCGGTGATCTCGATTGCGATTGAACCGAAGAGCAGTTCCGACCAGGAGAAGATGGGCGAAGCCCTTCGCAAACTTTCGGAGGAAGATCCGACGTTTCGCGTTCGTTCGGATGAAAATACCGGCCAGACGATCATTTCGGGGATGGGCGAACTGCATCTCGATATTCTGGTGGACCGCATGCTGCGCGAGTTTCGCGTTCAGGCCAATGTCGGCGCGCCGCGCGTCGCTTACCGGGAATCCATTACGCGGATGGTTCCGGAGGTCAACTACAAATACGCCAAGCAGACCGGCGGTCATGGGATGTACGGGCATGTCGTGATCAAGATCGAACCGGGCCAAGCGGGCTCAGGCGTGATCTTCGAAGATGCCATTCGCGGCGGAACGGTGCCGCGCGAATATATCCCGGCGGTTGAAAAAGGGGTGCGCGAAGCCGCGGAGAGCGGGGTATTGGCGGGTTATCCCGTGGTCGATCTGAAAGTCACGCTCTTTGATGGATCGTTCCATGAAGTCGACTCGAACGAAATGGCATTCAAGCTGGCCGCCTCCATGGCATTTAAAGAAGGCGTCCAAAAGGCTGGGCCGGTCCTGCTGGAGCCGATTATGAAAGTTGAAGTGGTTGCGCCGGAAGAGTTCCTGGGCGATGTGATGGGACAGGTCAACAGCCGGCGCGGCAGTATTCAAGGCATGGAAGTCCGACCAGGCAATGCGCAGGCGGTACGCGCCATGGTGCCGCTGGCCGAAATGTTCGGGTACGCCACGCAACTGCGCTCGGCCACGCAAGGGCGCGGCGTCTTCAGCATGGAATTTGACCACTATGCGCCAGTGTCGCAGTCAGTGGCAGAAGAAATTCTCAAAGCATAATTGTTCTCGTAGATAAGGAGCGCAGAAATGTCGAAGGCGAAATTTGAGAGGACGAAGCCGCATCTGAACGTGGGGACGATGGGGCACATCGATCATGGGAAGACGACCCTGACGGCGGCGATCACGAAGTACAGCCAGTTTTTGGGGAAGGCGCAGTACCGGGCGTACGATTCGATTGACAATGCGCCGGAGGAGAAGGCGCGCGGGATCACGATCAACATTGCGCATGTGGAATATGAGACGGACAAGCGGCACTATGCGCATGTGGACATGCCGGGGCACCGGGACTACATCAAGAACATGATCACGGGGGCGGCGCAGGTGGACGGGGCGATTCTGGTGGTGGCGGCGCCGGACGGGCCGATGCCGCAGACGCGGGAGCATGTGCTGTTGGCGCGGCAGGTGGAAGTGCCGAGCATCGTGGTATTTTTGAACAAAGTGGACATGATGGATGATCCGGAGTTGCTGGAGTTGGTGGAGTTGGAGTTGCGGGAGTTGTTGAACAGTTATGGATTTCCCGGGGACACGACGCCGATTGTGCGGGGGAGTGCGTTGAAGGCGTTGGAGAGCAGTTCGACGGATCCGAATGCGCCGGAGTATGGGTGCATCAAGGAACTGTTGCGGGTGATTGACGAATACATCCCGGAGCCGAAGCGGGAGATGGAGAAGCCGTTCATGATGTCGATCGAGGATGTGTTCTCGATCAAGGGGCGGGGGACGGTGGTGACGGGGCGGGTGGACCGGGGGAAGGCGCGCAAGGGGGATGAAGTGGAGATCATTGGGTTGCGGGAGACGCGCAAGTCGGTGATCACGGGGACGGAGATGTTCCACAAGGAGCTGGAGGAAGTGGAGGCGGGGGACAATGCGGGGGTGCTGCTGCGGGGGATCGAGCGGGAGGATGTGGAGCGCGGGCAGGTGATTGCGAAGCCTGGGTCGATCACGCCGCACAAGAAGTTTTTGGCGCAGGTTTACGTGCTGAAGAAGGAGGAGGGGGGTCGGCACAAGGCGTTCTTCACGGGGTATCGGCCGCAGTTCTACATTCGGACGATGGATGTGACGGGGAACATTGCATTGCCGGAGGGGGTGGAGATGGTGATGCCTGGGGATGACGTCAACCTGAAGGTGGAGTTGATCGTGCCGGTGGCGATGGAGCAGGGCTCGAAGTTTGCCATTCGCGAAGGCGGTTTGACGGTCGGCGCAGGTGTCGTCACCAAAATTCTGGAATAA
>DATJBI010000080.1:0-14170 GCA_035515435.1 Anaerolineales bacterium | reverse complement strand
TGGCGAGATCCAGGGCATCTATCCCGCCTTCCTGGTTCAGGCGGGCGACCATTTCCAGAGCGTGGTCAACTGTGCCTATGGTGCAACGGGTTGTTCGGTAACGTTCCGGCTTGATTATCAGATCGGCAGCGGCCCGGTCTACACGTATTGGTCATTCCGCGAAAAGTATGATGGATTGTATTATCAGGCCAATGTTGACCTGAGTTCGTTGGCCGGGCAGAACGTCAGGTTCATCCTGACGGTTCTTTCCTTCGGACCCGCCGGCGGCGACCGCGCCCTGTGGTCCAATCCCGTCATCGTGCGGAACGGCGGGGGTCCCTATCCCGTGCCTACGATCGGTTATGGAACGCCGACGCCCGTGCTGCCTCCGCCCTCCGGCTGCAACCGCGCCCAATTCGTCGCGGACGTGACGGTCCCGGATGGGACCGTGATCAACCCGGGCGCGACCTTCTCCAAGACCTGGCGGCTCAAGAACGTCGGCACGTGCACCTGGACGACTTCGTACTCGCTGATCTTCGATACCGGCTATCAGATGGGCGGCCCGAATTCCATCAACCTGCCGCAATCGGTTGCACCGGGCCAAACCACCGATCTGACGATCACCCTTACCGCGCCGACCAGCCCCGGCTCCTATCGCGGTTATTGGAAGTTCAAGGATAATTACGGCGTCCCGTTCGGGATCGGCTGGGCGGGCACCAAATCGTGGTGGGTGGATATCACCGTGTCCGCCACCTCCGCCCTCACCGCCACCCCGATCCCGGGCACACCTGTATCCACGGCCGGCATGGCGTATGACTTCGCGGCCAATGCCTGCGCTGCCAGCTGGGATTCGGGCGCAGGCTCGCTGCCCTGTCCCGGAACCGACGGTGATGCGAACGGCTTCGTGCTGATCGTGACGGGTCCCACCCTGGAAAATGGAACGGTCGACTCGCGGAGGGGCCTGGTCACGTTCCCGCAAAAGATCACGAACGGCTACATCCAGGGCTTTTATCCGAACCATACGGTGCAGCCGGGTGACCGCTTCCGCTCGATCGTCAACTGTTCCTATAATCAGCCGTCCTGTTATGTGGTCTTCCGTTTGGATTATCAGATCGGAAGCAGTCCGATCCGAACGATGTGGGCTTTCGCGGAGAGATACGACGGACTATATGGCCAGGCGGATGTGGACCTGAGTCCCCTGGTGGGTCAGAGCGTGAAGTTCATCCTCACGGTTTTGTCCGCCGGATCGCCGATCGGCGACCGCGCCCTGTGGGTCGCGCCGCAGATCTACAATGCCTCCGCCGTTTCCGCCACCGCGACCCTGGCTCCGGCCTCGAGCCCCACGGCCACGTCCTCGGCCGGCACGCCTCAGGCCGGCGGCAATACGCTCACCTATGTCAATCAAAAATACGGCTTCCAGTTCACGTATCCCTCCCAGGGGCAGATCAGCAACCAGACCGATGCTTCGGCCCATATCACGCTGCCGTTTGCGCCCGGCACGAACCTGGGTGAGAAGTACCTGGATGTTTCGGTCGTCGAGAACTCGGCCGGTTCCTGCTCCAGCCCGCTGACGCAGGGATATGCGCCGGGTTCCTTCCAGTCCCAGCAGGTCGCGATCAACGGGTTGAACTTCGTCAAGGAAAGCGGCGAGGACTCCGGGGCGGGGCAAATTCACGACTGGGTGGCCTATTCGACGCTCAAGGGCACCAACTGCATCAGCCTGAGCTTTGTCCTGCACTCGAGCAATCCAGGCAACTATTCCACGCCGCCGCCGACCTTTAACATGGTCACCGAGTCGTCGGTCTTTTCGGATATTATTTCGTCGTTTGCATTTACCCCATAGACCGCAACGGAATGAAAAGGGACGGCCGCTTGAGAAGTGGCCGTCCCTGGTCTTATTTTTCTCTTCTGCCCTTTGCCACGATGTGGATGGGCGTTCCCAGGAAGCCGTATTCCCCCCGCAGCCGGTTCTCAAGAAAGCGCAGATAACTGAAGTGCATCAGCTTCGGGTCATTGACGTAGATCATGAACGTCGGCGGATCCGAGCGGACCTGGGTGCCGTAGAATATTTTGAGCTGCCGTCCGGCGTGGGCGGGTGCGGAATGCGCATCCTGGGCCTCGACCAGGACCTTGTTGATCTTGGAGGTCGAGAGGCGCGCCAGTCGTTCTTCCTGGACGCGCAGGGTCAGCGGCAGCACTTCATCCACGCGCTGGCCCGTTTTGGCAGAGATGAATAACAGCGGCACATAATCCACGAAGTTCAGATCGGCCCGGATCTGCCGCGTGAATTCGTCCATCGTCTGGTTGTCCTTTTCGACCAGGTCCCATTTATTGACCAGCACGATGCACGATTTCCATTCGTCCAGAATGAAACCGGCGATGTGCGCATCCTGCGCGGTGATGCCGGTCGTGGCATCGATCAGCAGCAGGACGACGTCCGCCCGCTCGATGGCTTTGAAGGAACGTACGACGCTGTACTGTTCCACCCCCTGTTCGATCTTGCCCCGGCGGCGGATACCGGCCGTATCGATCAAGGTGAGCGTCAGGCCGGCATAGTCGATCTGAGTATCCACCGCATCGCGGGTGGTTCCGGGGATCGGGCTGACGATGGCGCGCTCCCGGCCGACCAATCGGTTGAGCAGGCTCGATTTTCCGGCGTTGGGTTTGCCGACGATCGCGATCTTGATCGTCTCGTCTGCTTCCCCCTCCGCTACCGGAAAGCTGGCCGCCAGCTGATCGAGCAGTTCGCCGGTGTCCGTCCCGTGAATGGCGGAGATGGGGTGGGGATCGCCCAGTCCCAGTTCATAGAATTCGCCGGCCGCGGCGCGCCGCTCAGGCGAATCACATTTGTTGACCACCACGAAGATGGGGGGCTGAAAACCTCCGTCCGGATCCTTCCTTTGATTCCGGCGCAGGATCTCGGCGACCTCCCGGTCCGCAGGCGTGACGCCCGCTTCGCCGTCCGTCACGAACAGAACAGCATCCGCGTCCTGGGCGGCGATGAGCGCCTGCGCTTTGATCTCGTCGATGAAATCGGCCGAGCCGACCGAAAGGGGGGTCTTGCCGCCGTGGGTCGGGTCGATCCCGCCGGTGTCTATAATGCCGAAGGCCCGGCCGTTCCACTCGGTTTCCGCATAGAGCCGATCGCGCGTGGTGCCGGGCGTATCATCCACGATGGCCAGGCGCTCGCCAACCAGCCGGTTGAAGAGCGTGCTTTTGCCGACATTCGGACGGCCGACGAGCGCAACCAGAGGTTTGGGCATCATTCCTTTGTACCACAAAGGGGATAAGTAGACAACGTCCTTCGCCCCAACCCAACCGGCCGGGTGCCCCTGCTCTCTGCAATTAAGGTGTGGGCGTGGGATTCGGAGAGGCGGCGAGGATCACTTCCACGGTCCCCGGCAGGATCGATTCAACCTGCAGATTGGAGACCAGCAGCTGGACCGTCGGCGTCAATTGATGGCTGCCCTCACCCAGCCCCGTCACATCGACCAGGATGCGCACATCCTGATGGGTCAGGGTGTCCAGCAGGGGGAGCGGACCGGAGATGATCACATCCACGCCGGAGGGTGAGGTTTGGGCGGTCAGGTCGGGCGGCAGGCCCGTGACTTCCACCGTTTCGTTCGATAACGTCAGGCTGCTTTCAATGGCCGAGATATCGGCCTGGATCGAAACATTGGGATCCCCGATCACGGACACGCCGGAAGGCAAATTCAGTCCGAGGCGCGTGTTGATATTATTGCTCATGTTCTTCAGATCCAGAGGTTCTGTTTCCACCACGCCGGGCAAGGAGCTCACCAGGGCCGGATCGGAGGAATAAACCGTCACCACGGGAGGAAAAACCGAGATGTTAACCAGACGATACCCGTTGGCGACCTGGCCGCGCACCACCACTTTGACGGCCATGTCACGAAAGCCGCTCTCCTGGCTCACCGGCAGATTGACATGCGCGCTCTCCGGCTGGAGGTTGATGCCGGTCACGGCCTGACCGGTCTCATCATAGGCGGTGATGGGAGCGGAGGTGGAGATGCCCTGCCGGGTCCCGTTCAGGACGACCGATACGCTGACCCGCTTCACGCGCGAGACCAGGGACTGGGCTCCGCTCACAACGACTTGATCCACATCCCCGGCCGGATTCCCGGCCTGGTAGCCGACCGCGGGCTGCCCGATGACCTCGATGACCAGCGGATAGGTCTGTGACACCAGTGGCTCCAACGTCACCGTGATCAGATCGGGATTGACCTGAACAATTCGAACCGGACGTTCATCCACCTGGATCTGGAGTTTCAACTGGTGTTTGCCCTGGCTCAATCCCGAGAGGTCGAGCACGGCGCGCACGCTGTCGGGCCGCGCCGTGAGCTGATCCCACACCGAGCGCGGCGCGCGCAGGGTGATCTGGGTCTGATGCGGAATATTCCCGGTGATGATCGACCCGGCATCCTGGCCGACGACCTGAATGTTGATCGGGGTTGGATAGACGCGCACTTCATCGGGATCCGACGATGTGACCGCCGCCACCCAGACTGCCAGGGCCAGGGCAAAGGCCCAGAGCAGCAAAAGAAGATTATCGGCGATGCGTCTGATCATGCTGCAGTTCACCCATCCTTGCGCGGCGAGTTGGACGGCATGAACCTCCTGAGCCAGACGGGCGTATGTTCGCCTGCCGCGGGGCGCAGGATGGCCATCAGCATATTCCCCAACCGTTCCGAATCAACCCGGCGGATCATGCGTCCTGCCTGGGCAATGGAGATGGCGCCTGTTTCCTCGGATACCACCACGGCGATCGCATCGCTCTCTTCGGAGATGCCGAGGGCGGCGCGGTGCCGCAGTCCCATCTGGCGTTCGGGCGAGCGGTTCAGGATCCCGCTCGAGGAAAGCGGCATGACACAGGCGGCCGCGACCAGGCTCGATCCGGCAAGGATCACCGCTCCGTCATGCAGGGGCGTGTTGGGATAGAAGATCTGCAGCAGCAGTTCCGGGGTGACGGCCGCGTCCATCCTCACGCCGCTTTGAATGTATTCGTCCAGATTATCCAGTCTTTGCAGGATGATCAGCGCGCCGTGCTGGCGGGCCGAAAGCCGCGCGGCCGCCGTGACCACGGTCTGGATGGTGCGTTCAAATTCAGGATGGGTGGTCTTGTTAAAAACGGACGGGAGGTTCCCGGCGCGTCCGATGCGTTCCAGCGCCCGGCGGATCTCCGGGGCGAAGACCACCGGCACGGACAGCAACAGGGCCGGCAGGGAATTTTGCACGAGCCAGGAGAAGGCCGGGAGATTGACCAGGCTGGTGATCAGGACCAGCGCGACCACGATGAGAATCACCCCGCGCAGCAGGACCATGGCCTGCGTGCCGCGCAGCCAGTACAGCAGACCATAGAAGATCAACGTGACCAGCAGAATGTCTATTGCGCTGAGCCAGCTGAGACGTTGAAAAATAAAGAGGATGTTATTTAGAAACTCAGCCACAGAAGATTCCAGTACAGGTGAAGCAGCAGCGGGCGGGATCCGCAGCGGCGGCAGCCTCCCGCCTGGTACGAGAGCCGCTGGATCAGATCGGTCTCAGAACGCGGTCCTGCCGCAGCTGCTTGAATAGAACAATGGCATCGGCCTGCGGCATCGATTCTATCGCGGCGTCCTGCCAGGCCTGGACCCCGAGTGCCGCAGGGCTGCGCTGCACATAACCCAATTTCTTCCAGACCGCATCCAGGCCGGCGAATTCACCCGTCAGGAAGATCAGCGAGGCCTCGCACTGCAGATCGGCGGAGGCGCGCTCCACCTCCGCCATCAGCATTTCCAGGCCGGACGGAAGATCGATCCCGCTTTCCATGTAAAGTTCCGTCGTGCGCGCCACCAGGTTTTCCACCTGCCAGGCGGCAATGCCCACCAGTTGATCCTGGAGCTGCAGAAGCATGTAGGCCTTATCGCCGAAACTGGCCATGACATCATCGCTGGATAACCTCTGGCGGCCCCTGCTCAAGCGGTTGATCAACTGCGCGATCGCCGCGGAGTTCCGGGGTTTGCCGCGAACCACGACGAAATTTCCGGCGCCCTTCCTGACGATCGTGGGTGGGGCGGCCTCCCCGGCCGCGGGTGAGACCTGGTTCCAGAAAGTGGTGACCTCCTTCCACAGATCATCGTAGGAGCCGGTATTGCGAACCACGACATTGGCCGCCGCGATCTTTTCACCCTGGGCTGCCTGCAGATCGATGCGCTGCCGGGCCTCTTCGCGCGTCAGCTTGCGCTTGCGGACCAATCGTTCGATCTGGACTTCCTCCGGCGCATACGTGACCCAGATGCTGTCACACGTCTTCCGCAAATCGCTTTCCAGCAGTTTGATCGCCTCGACCACGATGATGGACTGGCCCGCCCGTTTGATCAGCACGCGGATCGCCTGGGCGACGAGCGGATGAATGATGCCTTCCAATTCGGCCATGGCGGCCGGGTCGCGAAATACGACGGCTCCCAGTTTGCCCCGGTCGATCTCACCGTCCTGGCCGACGACCCATTTTCCGAATTTTTCGATCACGGGTTGATAGCCCGGCGCGCCTTTCGCAATGGCACGGTGCGACCAGGCATCCGCATCGATGGTGTAGGCGCCGAGGTGTTCCAGCATCCTGCGGACCACGCTCTTGCCGGTGGCAATGTTGCCGGTCAGGCCGATCACATATTTTCCGGGTATGTTGCTCAAAGTGATTCCTCGAAGAAAGAATGATAACAATCCTATTTTACATTAAAAAGGCCCCCCGAATAGAGTTGACTGCTCTTCCCCTCGCGTGTATGATGAACGGGCCTCAGGCCGGTTGGGCGGTCGCGGTCTCACGCGCGAAAGCGCGGGATCGAGGAAAGTCCGTACTCAACAGGGCACGACGCCGGGGAAATCCCGGGATGGAGCGATCTATCGCATCGGGCCACAGAAACAGGTAGCCGCGCAAGCGGTCAAAGTGAAAAGGTGGCGCAAGAGACCACCGGCGTTCACAGCAATGTGGGCGGCCAGGCAACCCCCGTCGGGAGCAAGGTCAAGCAGAGACGATGGAGCGGCCCGCTCCTCTTAGTCTCGGGTAGACTGCATAGATAGATGATCGCCGGAACAAGCCGGCCGGGACGACACTCGCAAGAGCGTAAACCTGTGCGGCTCGTTTTACAGAATGCGGCTTACAAACCGACCTGAGGTATCGTTCCAAAATCATTCTGCGAGGCTGCCCAGCGTGGACGAACTCCCTGCCCTGCGAGCCATTCTTGAGAAGGCCATTCAAAAAGCGGACGAGGCCAAGGCCCATCGCATCACGGATGTCTATCTGGCGGTGGGTGAGATCTCGGCCTACCGCGCCGACCCACTGCAATTCCATTGGGGGGAGCTGCGGGGGGGAACGCCTGCGGAAGGCGCGGTCCTGCACCTGCGCCTGGTGCGGGCCGAAGCGCAATGCATGAGCTGTTTTACCAAATATCATCCGGAGGCAGGCGCAGTCGCTTGTCCCAACTGCGGCGGGGTGGGGGCCAAAATTCTCGCCGGCGAGGAGTTCTTCCTGGAAGCGCTCAAGCTGGAGTGAAGGCGTTATTCGTCCGTGGAAGTTCCCGCCGGTCTGACATCCTTCAAATTCAACTGCAATGACGTTCGGCCATTGTATTCGTTGGTTTCGAACGAATACATCACATCCACGCGCGCGGGCAGGTTGGGCTGCAGGCCTCCCAGGCGGAAACCGATGGCGTCGTAGGTCGCACCGCCTTCCTCCTGGAGCGTCAATTTGAGATGCCGGCCTTCCGAGCCAACCGTGCGCGCGGATTTGACCTTGACGCCGCTCGTGGCGAAGATCGCCGGGGGATTTCCGTAGCCGGTCGGCTCGAAATCGGCAAGCTGCTTGAGCAGATCGAAATTCAACTGGGAAAGCGGGATCTCCATGTCTGCGGTCAAGGCCGGACGCAGGTCCTGGCCCCGCAGCTGCGTCTCGGCGATCGCCTTCAGCCGGCCCACCAATTGGGGAAGCTTTTCGTTGCGGACGGTGAAACCCGCCGCGGCCGCATGCCCGCCGTGGCGCACGAGCAGATCGGCACATTGATCGAGGGCATCGGTGATATGGAACTCGGGAATGGAGCGGCAGGAACCGCGTGTCTCCTGCGCGCCTTGCGCGGCGACCACGGCAGGACGATAATGCGTTTCGGCCAGGCGGGAGGCCGCCAGGCCGATCACACCCGGATTGAATTCTGGGTCAACCGCAAAAAGCAAGAACGGCTGTGTATCATCGCTCAGCGCAAGCGTTTCGGCTTTGGCCTGTGTGAGCCGCGTGAGCGCCTGGCGCTGGCGGTTCTGCATCTCGAGCTGCTGCGCGATCTGACCGGCCAGCATGACGTCGTGGGTGGTCAACAGGTCGAGCGCGGCCAGGGCGGACTCCAGACGTCCCGCGGCGTTGAGGCGCGGCCCGAGGATGAAACCGATCTGATCGGCGGTGGTCCTGCCGATGGTCATCTCGGCCACGCTGGCCAGCGAGAACAATCCCTGGCGTTTCGTTTCGCGGATCTGTTTCAGGCCGCGGCGGACGAGGCTGCGATTTTCCCCGACCAGCGGTGCCAGATCGGCGACCGTGCCCAGTGCCACCAGGTCGAGCAGCTCGATCAGCGCCAGATCCCCGCTCCCGATCAGGGCCTCGGCGATCTTGTAGGCAATTCCCACGCCTGCCAGATCCTTGTCAGCATAGCGATCGCCGGCCTGCTTTGGGTTGATGATGCTGAAGGCCGGAGGCAGTTCATCGCCCGGATGGTGATGGTCTGAGATCACGAGGTCCAGCCCGATGTCGCGGGCGTACTGCGCCTCCGCCGGGGAACGGATGCCGCAATCCACCGTGATGACCAGCCGGACGCCTTCCGCCTTCAGATGATCGAGCGCCTCGTTGTTGAGCCCGTAACCCTCCTCGAATCGATTCGGGATGTAGCCGCGCACGTCCCCCTGGAGCTGTTGCAGGACCTGCAGGAGCAGGGCGGTGGCCGTGACGCCATCCACGTCATAATCGCCGTAGATCGCGATGGGCTGCCCCTGATCGAGCGCGAGGCGAATGCGCTCGACCGCAACATCCATGTTCTTGATCTGGAAGGGATCGGTGTCGAAATTGGCTTCGGCCCTCAGAAAGGCACGCGCCTCCGCCTCGGTGGCATACCCGCGATTGAACAGCAGCTGTCGCAAGATCGGAGGGAAGGCCGCCAGGCCCGCCTCAGCCTGTGGGCTGAGCCCGGGTTGAATTAACCAGCGTCTGGATTGCATGGCCCGATTATACGGGAGATTGCCGGAACGGGTAAAGTTGTGGCAAAGATGACAAAGTTGTATAATGGTTCCGAGATGCCGAACCACCCTGGTTCAGAAAACGGAACCACCCTGGTTCGGAAAACGGAACCACCCTGGTTCGGAAGTGGCGAACCATGATAGTCCCTGGGAGAAACCTGCATGTATAAGCCTGGCCCCGATGAAAAAACCTCCACGGTAATGTTCTATTCCGCAAGCGCTTTTGTGCACGGCGATGTGTTGACCAAGGGAAATGTGCGCGTCAGCATCTGGCTGCGAACACAGGGCGTGCCGAACTACATTCATTTGTTGAAAACACAGGTCCTGCTCTTTGGCGGAACGCCGCCCAAGTCCATCGCGTATGACGAGCTCTTTTTCCCCGTCACGGAGATCATTGGTTTCCATCTCGCGCCGCCGCTGGCGGATCCGCTGGATTACGATCAGAATGAAGCCAACCGTACAATGGTGGGGGTCAACTGCTTGATCGGCGCATTTGCGGTGAAGGGCAAACTCCGCATCTCGACCCAGACCGATTTCGCCACCAGCATCGAGGTCGGACGGTCGATGTGGTTGTCCATCTACGACGCGGAGATCACCAATCCGTTTCTGACGCAGATGCCCTCCATCCACGTGCCGATGCTGCTGGCGCGGCCCGAGCGCGTCAGCTTTGGACTGTAGAGTCCTATTCGCTGTATCCGCAGAGTGCCAGGGCACGCGGTCCCGTGTTGATGCCCAGGACAGGGCCCGTGATGTTGATCAAGAGTTCCTTGGGCGCATACGTTTGACGGATGCGCTCGGCGATGACCTGCGCCTCCTCCAGCGCATTGCCATGCAGCACCGCGACGTGGAGCGCCCGCGCCGGTTGGATCTGTTCGAAGAAACGTTCCATCAGAATCTCGAGCGATTTTTTCCGCGTCCGGGCCTGCCCCGCCGCTTCCACCATCCCTGTCCGGTGATTGATCTGCACGAGCGGCTTGATATCCAACAGACTTCCCAGGAACTTTGTCGCGCTGCCGATGCGGCCGCCGCGATGCAGATATTCCAATGTGTCCAGACAGACGATCAGCACCAATTTCTCGCGGACTTTGGCGGCCGCGGCGGTCATTCCGGCGATCCCCTCGCCCGCTTCGCGCGAGCGCGCCGCGGCGAGAACCTGCCAGCCGAGACTCATCGTCGGCCCTCTCGAGTCAATGACGTGAACGGGAACTTCCATCCGTCCTGCGGCCTGCTGCGCGGCCTGGAACGTGCCGCTCATGGCGGCACTCACGGTAAACAGGATGATTTCCCCCGCGCCCTTCGAAATGACATCCCGGTACGCCCTCTCGAAATCGGCCGGGCTGGGAAGGGCGGTGGTCGGCATGACCGGGTCCCTCGCGAGACGTTCATAAAAGGCCTGGGGCGTGATGTCCAGCCGGTCCCGGAAGGTTTGTTCGCCCCAGATCAAGAGCTCCGGAATGATGGTGATGTCATATTGCCTGACCAGATCCTCAGGAATGTCGCAGGTGCTGTCCGTCATCACGGCCAGTTTATTCTTGTCCATCCGGGGTGCCTCCGCCGAACCTTGTGACTCTCTTGTTTCACGATCATAACACAGCCGCCTGGCACGAAGAATCGGGGCGGGGGCAGGGGCAGCTTGAGGTCATCGCCGGCGACCCGCAGCCGCGGCCCCCGAATTTACAAGGCCTTTACCTGCATGCCATGTTCCATTAACATCGCCCTGGTATCTTGTTGGAAAATCAGATTATGGAGCAGATGATGATGACCAAGTTTCGCACACTCTCAATGGCGTTGACCGCAGTTCTTCTTTTCGCCGGGCTTGTGACCTCCGCCTGTGAGCGGACGTTCTCGCGCAGTGCCAGCGGCTCGCTCAACGTCACGACCAGCATCACACAGCAGCAATTGCAGAGCGCGATCCAATCCTCGCTGGCCGATCCGCTGATCACCGGGCTGAACGCGCAATTGCAATCCGGCTATATCCTTGTCACGGGAGGGCGCAAGCGCCTCAACGACGCCAGCCTGATCGATACGCTCACCTTCCGCCTGGACCTGGGTGTGGCGAACGGTCATCTCACGGCGACCGTGTCGGACGCGCAGGTCGATAACATCGCGGTGGAGGCGGCCCGCGTCAGCGTTTGGAACCAGACCATCGCCAACCGTCTCGAAAACCTGGCGCGCCGCGCTCCGGGCGCCGTACTTCAATCCGTGAGCGTTACACCTGCCTCCATCACGCTGAGCTGGCAGCTCACAAAATAAGCAGAGGAATTGTGGGCGATGACAAGACCGCAGGCGAGAAGCCTGCGGTCTTCTTTCCTATCAGGAGAAGACGCGGTTGGCCACATCCGGCAGCGCTTCAAAGACCGGCCTGGCAAAATAGTAACCCTGGAAGTTCTTGATCCCCATCTCGCGCAGCCATTGATACTCGCCGGCCTGCTCGACCCCCTCGGCGACAATTTCGATGGATAACTGGTCGCAGATCTTCCGGATCCCCAGGACGATGCTCTGCATCACAGGGTTTTCATGGATGTTGCCGATCAGATGGCGGTCGAGCTTGATGTAGTTGGGCTGATACTCCACGAGCAGGCTGAGTCCCGAATAGCCTGCCCCAAAATCATCGAACGCGGTTTTGAAACCGAAGTCCCGGATGATCCGCAGGTACTGGAGCAGATTTTCGCGGTCGGTCATGCTCTTGTCCTCCAGCACCTCGAAGATGATGTTCCTGACCGGGATCCCGGATTCAAGCGAGGCATTGAAGGTTGCGGTAATGGTCATGTCGATCTGGTAGAGGGCATGGGCCGACATGTTCAGGTTCAGCCGATGGGCGATCCGCAGGTGGCTGGCCAGGTTGATGGCCTTCCAGCGGCAGACCTCGTCGAATCTCGCGATCCGATTGGAGGGGACCTGCGCAAAGACCCAGGCGGAGGGCTCGTCATGTGGCCCGCGGACCAGCGCTTCAAAGGAGATGATCTCCCGCGTTTCGGCGTTTACGATGGGCTGAAAGGCGAAACTGAATTCAAAGTCGATCTCTCCCCCGCCGTTCAAAACACAACCCTGTCCCCTGGTGTCCGTTAGTCTGTGCATTTTGCCCTTCCATGTCGTCAGCTGGTGTCGGAAGTGTGTCGCGGGCGGGAAATTCCACAATTCAGGATGAAGCCCGTGCCGCTCCATCCAACCAGTGCCTAATGATACGTGCCCGCCGGCGGGGGCGTAATATCATTAATGGGATAACCCTGCATCGCCATTTTGACCAGTGGCCGGGATGAAAAGACGGCGGCGCGCCGGGACCCGGCAGGGGTTTTGGGGAGCCGGGAGCGGATCGGCAGGCGGGGGGCAGGGCAGGGTTATAATTCCCCCGATCTTAGAACTTCAGGTTTCCGCGAAAAGCAAGCGCGCCCTCCCCGCTTCCCCCTTGGATCGTTGACCGCCATGCACTGGTTTCACATCCCCAAAAAGATCCACAACGAAAACGCGATCCGCGAATACGAACGCGAGGAGAGTAGGAAACTGGGCCGCTGGATCAAATGGCTGGTGCTGCCCGTCCTGCTGATCCTGCTGGCCATCTGGCTCCTCTGGCGCTAGGCAGAAGTTGCCGGGGGGTTTGGATCTCGAATAACGAGTATCGTATAATCAGCCCGATGTTTGAATTCACGATTACTGCCAGGAACAACCGGGCCCGCACGGGCATCTTCACCACACCTCACGGCGAGTTGCTCACGCCGCTCTTCGCACCGGTCGGCACGCAGGGGGTGGTCAAGATGCTCACGCCCGAACAGCTCAAAGACCTCAACGCCACGCTTGTCCTGGGCAACACCTATCATCTGTACCTGCGCCCCGGCGACGAACTCATCCGCGATGCCGGCGGCCTGCACAAGTTCATGCAGTGGCCGCGTCCGCTGCTCACGGACTCGGGCGGCTTTCAAGTCTTCTCGCTCTCGCAAACCCGGAAGATCGACGACCACGGCGTGACCTTCAAGAGTCACATAGACGGCTCGACCCATCGCTTCACGCCCGAGAGATCCATCGCCATTCAGGAGAATCTGGGTGCCGATATCATCATGGCCTTCGACGAATGTTCCGATCCCAACGATCACGCCTATACCAGACTTGCCATGGACCGGACCCATCGCTGGGCGGAACGCTCCCTCCGGGCCAAGCGGCGTGCGGACCAGGCTTTATTCGGCATCATCCAGGGAGGCGTTCAGGCCGACCTGCGGGCGGCCTCCGCGCAGTTCATTTCAGCGCTTGACACCCCCGGCATCGCGATCGGCGGACTGTCGGTGGGTGAGACCAAAGAGGAAATGCACGCCATGCTCGATGTGATGCACCCGTATCTGCCCGAGAACAAGCCGCGCTATCTGATGGGGGTCGGGACGCCCGAGGATCTGATCGACAGCGTAGGGCGCGGCGTGGACATCTTCGATTGCGTCCTGCCGACGCGTCTGGCGCGCCATCATTCCGCTTTTGCCTCCGAAGGAAGGCTCAATTTGATGAACGCTTCCTTTGCCCGCGACGACCGTCCGATCGATGAGGCGTGCGACTGTTACACCTGCCGCACGTTCAGCCGCGCCTACCTTCGTCATCTCATTGTGGCGAAGGAGCTGCTGGCCGCGACCCTGATCTCCATTCACAACCTGCGGGCCCTGACCAGACTGATGGAACAGCTCAGGGTCTGCATCGCAGACGGTTCGTTCGAAGCGCGCGCGGGGGAATTCTTGAAGATCTGGCACGGCAATGCAGAACGAATGAGAATCGGGAACAGTAATGAATAATGTCGAAGTGTGGGCTGTCTGGCTATATGTGATCCTTTTTACAGGCGCGTGCCTGTTCGCCATTGTCTGTTGGATTTGGGCAATTCTTGATGCGCGATTCCTTGAAAAGCCGGAAGGGAAGCTCAAGCGTGGAGTTAGAATTAGAACCAGGCCGCTCA
>DATJBI010000079.1:0-31713 GCA_035515435.1 Anaerolineales bacterium | reverse complement strand
GCATATAAAACATTGTCAAATTCATTTTTTCCTAATGTGTCTTCTATAAACGGAATCATGCCAAAACTGACAAGGTGATTGCTCCATTTTCGATTAAGCGCATTTTTTAAATCTTCCCGCATATCCACCTCATTATTCCTTTTACTCGATTATACGATATAAAAAGCCTTCCAAGTTGGGTGGAAGGCTCAATTACATGGATCCAATGCATGGTATTTACTGATGGTAACTATATACTTGACACGCGAATTGGATTCTATATGTTCTAACTATATAATAAAACATCTCAGGAACATCATTCTAATATTTTAGAATTTTAATTCTTACCCTTTTACTGGCTCGTACTCATCTTCAATAGTGGCACACTATAGATAAGTCCCTGGTTGTCGCAGTAAGATAGGCTTCCATCACTTGAGGATATAAGCATGTAATCGCCGCCAGCCATGTCCGCCTCCACGATTTTTAGATTGGTTCCCTGAGGCGTTACAGTTATGCCCATCATGCCACCAGAACCATCCGGCATAACTTCTTTTTCAGTATATGTAAGTCCTTGCTTATAAATAGTAACTATTCCTCCCATAGTGTTGTATTGACTATTGTATATGTTCCAACTCATTTGAAAGTTACCCGTTGGCATAACAAATGGGATTGAAGTTGGCTCAGGAGTAGCCGTAGGCGAAACGGGTGTTGAAGCAGGAGCACAACCGCTCAACAAAACTGTTAGTACAACAAATGCAAGCAAAACTGACTTTTTCATGATGTCCTCTCCATTGTTTTGATTTTGCGACAAAGCGCCAAACTAGTGGCTTGGTTGACGACTTCAAGATAACTGCTTATATCTTTTAATTGTAATATTGTTCCCTTATTGATACTCCTCAATTCATTTGATTATACGATTAAAAAGGCCTTCCAAGTTGGGTGGAAGGCTCAATTACATGGATCTAATGAATGGTATTTACTGATATATGGAGTTTACAGGACTGCCTTTCTGATGAGCTGTAAATGTGTCTGTATTTGTAAGTTTTAGGTAGTGTTTCAATGTATCTATGCCACTGTGGCCCAGCATTTTTGCCAGCGTATATATGTCTGTGCCACTACGTAGCATACTCAATGTAAAAGCTCGTCTAAAGGAGTGAAGTGCAGGCTGTTTATCAAATCCAGCCAATTTGGATTTTCTCCCAACTAATTCTCGTAATCCAGTGTAACTAAGAGGTTCGCCATGATTTGTCACCCATAAGCCAGGATCGTTATCTGTTCTTTGAAGCAAGTATCGAAGGATTGCTTCATGAGTAACTTTACCAAAATATATAATGCGAGGTTTATGACTCTTACTTACTCTGATTAATGCACTTCCGTTTGCTTGTAAATCAGCCAGTTGGATTGATAAAAATTCACGAGCACGGCATCCACAATCTAGTAAGCCCAGTAAAATTGCGGCATCCCTATCGCCTGTAAAACTTCCCTTTTCGCATGCGCCCACTAATTTCATTACAGCATCTAACGGCACACCCTCCAATGGCTCTTGTGCCACCCGTGGTGGTTTAACTTTACGAATGGCCGTTGGCACTCCAGACTCTTCCTCTACCCAATACAAAAATGAATGGACGGCTCTAAAAGAAGTAAGCCTACCACCAGGATTGTGGTTGGTGTTTTCCATCCATAATAAAAATTGTCTTATTAAATTTGCATCTACATCAGAAATTTTAGTGGCTGATTGGGTCAAAGCATAATTATTGAATTGGCTTAGTTTTCGGGAGTAATACAGAAGAGTGTTGTTTGCCATCCCCTGTGCTCGTCTGTCGGTCAGAAAATTCTCGATCCATAACGATATGGAATCGTTTACTGAAATTATCGTCGTCATAGAAATCGCTTTCTAGACGTCGATTTGAAGGAGATGTTTTCAAGACATGCGCCTTCAGCCGCTCGGCCATCCCTCCAGGCGGGAGGATTTTACCATAACTTTGATTCGCATGAACAAGAACGCCGTCCCTTGGGAGGAACGGCGTCGATCCTAGACATGCACGTTGTTGGGATCCGAAACGTAATACCACCAGTTGTTATACAGGCCGTTCTTGAGGCCGTTCACTTTCGGCAGATGGCTTAACCACCATTGTTGGAATGCGCCGTCATCGCCGTTGCCCCATTCCGAACAGTTGACGCTCCGCGTGCTGCCGGTGAGATTCGGGAATGCCAGCCAGTCAGAGCAGGTGCTGTTGACCGGCGTCGGATTGCCCCAATCATAATCTCTGGCGCTGTTGGGGGCGAAATGGACCAACCCCACCCCGGCCTGTCCGGGTGCGATTTGATCGAACAGCATGAAACGCTGGAAGAGATTCAGAGTCTGCCCGGCGCTGATCGTTGCAGGCGAGCGATTTGGCCGGTAGGCCCATGCCAGAAAGTCCTGACAATTGAAAAGCTGAGCCAGGATGCTTTCGGCACGATGAGCGTACGAATGCAGCATCTCGCCCACCGCCCGCTGATAGTTGAAGCCCATAATGACGAACCGCCGGTTGCAGGAGGACGTATTGGCCAGGGCCGGGGCGTTGCACCAAAACGCCCCCGCTCCGCCCATGATGGACTCATATAACCCTGCATAGGGAAATCCCATGATCCAGACTTCATCGAATTCATTATTTGCAACGCGTTGCAAGATGTTGAAGCGCGTCAGGATCGAGTTGTAATCTATGCCCCCGGGACTGTGGGCAGGCGTGGAACTGTTCAACACGGACGGGAAATTCTGGGTGGTATAGCAAAAGCCATCGGTCAGGGGGGGAAACTCATTCAGCACAATGTTCTGGACGACTTGATAGCGAACCAGGCCGTTGCTGATCTGCAGGAGGCTGGAGACAAAACTGTTGACCAGCGTGTCGGGCGCCGACCAGCCTTGCTGGTCCGACAGCTTCTTGCCGCTGACCGGATCCATGGTCGGATTATAGGTGATCACCAGCGCCCGGCCATTGGTGATCGGAGCAGGTGCGTTGGGATCATCTGCAACAAGGTTGGCCACCGCCGAAGTCCCTTGAATGTGTTGCGGCGCGGGTTGCTGAACAGCGTGGCCAATCAGGGAGTTCAGGTAATCAAACATAGTGCTCCTTCTTCCGTCTTCCAAATATAATAAGGCTACGGCGATTCTGTGGCGAAGTATACCTCGTCTTTGAGGGCCAGGAACAGGATATGATTGGGGCTCACGGTCATGGCGCTGGCCGGGATGGGAGGCAGCGGATTGGCGCGCCCGGCAGGAGGCCGGAGCTGGTTCTCTAGTTCCAGCGCAAGCGGCGTGAAACGGAAAATATCCTGGTTATCCGTATCCAGGATCAACAGCGCCGAGTCCGGCGCGGGCGCGAACATCATCTGGGTGAAGTGGGTCTGGGAGAAAAGATCCATATCGCGGTAGGCGGGAAACGGATTCGTCGGGGTGGCCGGGTCATCGCAGCGGGTCGGCACGGCTTGAATGCTGCTGAAAGAACAGGTGGAAAGGTGCCCGTCGGCATGCAGCATATAAAGTTCCCCGTTATTCACTGCCAGGTCAATTGCATTTTCGATGTTGGGAATCTGGTCGCCAAAGAAGAAGTACGGGCGGTCCACAAACGCCTCACTCTTGCCCACGTAGACCCATACGGCACGGGAAGGCGGATCGATCACATACAGATCCTCTCCGTCCAGGGCAAAGGCTTTGACGCGTCCCCAGTTTGTGTCCGGCGGCGGGAGCGGAATGGCCTGCGGCACCTGGCCCGGACCGCAATAAAGCAGGTTTCCCCTCGCATCCACCCCCATCACCGCCGCGTTCATCGCATTGACGGGGGGCAGCGCAAGAATATCGACCAGCGGTCCCACCGTGTAATTTCCATAGACGCCGGGCGCGCAATTGAAGGAATTATCGGCTTGAAAGCCGTTGGTGTTGATTGCGATATGCAGGACCTGTCCGCGCACGGCATCCAGCAGGTAAAGGTCATTTTCATTGGCCGCCATGCGGCTGATCTGGGCATTGACCCCGCCCAGCACCGGCTGGAAGGGCAGCCGGCTGATTCCCCATAATTGATCCAGCTTGGACTGCGCCTCCTCCCGCAGCGGGCTGGTCTCAGCCGTCTGACCGTATGAGTCCGCATTGTTCAGATAGGAGAGTTCCTGCTGCCAGGCATCGCGCTGCGCGACGGGATCGCTCAGGCTTATCGCAATGGCACGTGCATTGCGAGCCTGGACCAGATACTCTTCATATTGCACACTGCGCCCATAGCGGAAGTACACCACGCTCGCGATCGTAACCACGATCAACGGGATCAGGATGGCGATGAGGACCATCACATACGAAGGCAGGCTGGAGGCCGGCGATCCTTCCGGGCCGGGCAGAAGGCGCGGCAGAAAGGACTGCAGACCCTTGCCGATTCGTTCATTGCCGCGGCGCCAGGCCCGCATCCCGCTTACGATCGTCTTCGCCGCCCGGCGCGTTCGCGGCGAGCGAGCCGCAGCGGATTCCCTGGATTCTTCCGCGGGCCGCTCGACCGGTGCGCCTGCCTCCTTTGGCGGTGGTGTTGACTCCAAAGGCTGCAAGCGCGGTAATGAGGACAGGATATCCGGCGCGACCGGTGGAGCAGGAGCCTCTTCCCTCACTTCCGGCGGGATCGCATAAGCGGATGGCTGGACGAAATGCGCATCCGGCCGGGACTCACCCTGTGATTCAGCCCCACGCGCGGGGAGCGCATCCGGAGCATCCGCCCCTGAGGGCGCAGGAGCGGATGCGGGCACGCCCGGTTCCACGTCCGGCAGCATCACGTTCAAGGCGCCGCTGCCCTCCGTGGCCTGCAGCAGAACCGCATTGACATTAGCGCTCGTCAGATGCATCAAGCGGCGGCGCGTGGATTCCAGCGAGGCAGGACTTGCATCGTTCAACGCCGGTGCCCAGGCAGGCGGGATCTTTGCGCACAGCGCAAGCCGATCATCCGGCTGGAACACAATGCGCGAAAAATGGTGGGAGGCGTTGGCGCTCAGGCCCAATCCGTTGCCCGAAAGCGAATCGAAGATGTGACGCGCGCCCTCTGCGGCCAGAACAAAAGCATGCATCGGGCCGCTCAACAAGAGTGTGACTTGATTCTCGCGCAGGGCAACCAGCGATAATAATCCAACCGCGTATTGGCCGCGTCCGCTGGTGGACAGGTTGCGTTCAAGCAAGGACTGGTTGATGGCGTCGGAGGCGGCGCGCAGGGCAAAGGTCAGCGTGCCGGGCGTTTCATAGAACGTCGCCGCGGCGCGGCTGGCGAGCTGCGCCTCTTCGCCCGGCGCAAAGGATGCGTTGCCGGTCAGCAGGAGGTAAACGACGAGTCGATCCGTGTCGCGCCCGCGCGCAGTTTTGCGCGGCGGCATGGCGGGCAGCAGTCCCGGCAGGCTGGCCTGCTCTTTTCCGTCAATGCGATAAAGCGGTGTCAGGGTCAGATCGAGGGGCATGGTAAGAATGTGGAAAGATTATCTATCATTATACTGGTAAAATCTCAGGCGATACATCTTCGAATTCAATGGATACCCATGGACTTCACTCTTCACAATGATTTCTCAGCCATCCCGGAAACTGAATGGAATACACTGGTCGAACAAGGCATTAGCGATGTGCCGTTCTTGCGTCACGAATACCTCCGTCAATGGTGGCAGACTCTCGGCGGAGGCGAATGGCAGCAGGCCGAATTGGTTCTGATCTCTGCCCGCGAGGACGGCCGGCTCATCGGCCTTGCTCCGCTGTTCAAAGCCCAATATGACGGACGCCCCGCACTGTTGCTCGTCGGAAGCATCGAGATTTCGGATTATCTCGATCTGATCGTCCGCGGGGATGATCTGCCGCGTTTTCTTGCGGGCTTGCTGGGTTTCCTCGCTCAATCCTCGGCGTATGGCGGCCTGCCCCTTGACTGGTATAACCTTCCTGATTCGTCGCCGACCCTGGCAGCCCTCCACTCGGAGGCGGAGCGGCGCGGCCTGACGTATCGCCAGGAAACGTATCGTCCCACGCCGCGCATCGCCTTGAATGGATCGTTCGAAGATTATCTTTCACGGGTCGAAAAGAAGCAGCGGCATGAGATCCGACGCAAGCTGCGCCGCGCGGCCGAAAGTGAGATTCCGGTGCGGTTTTATGTCGTGGAGGCAGCCGCGGCCCTCGAGCCGGAGATCGAGGCGTTCCTCCAATTGATGGACCACGATGCAAGCAAAGCCAGCTTCCTAACGCCCCCCATGCGCGAGCAAATGCGATCCGTGATCCGGACGGCATTCGATCATGGGTATCTTTGGCTGGCGTTCTTGACGGTGGACGGGGTCAAAGCCGCGGCCTGTCTTAACTTCGACTACAAGAACAAATTGTGGGGTTACAACTCGGGCGTCAGCCGCGAGTTCATGGAGCTTTCGCCCGGCTGGGTTTTGCTCGGGCATCAACTGCAATGGGCCTGCGAGCACGGACGGGCGGAATTCGATTTCATGCGCGGCGGCGAGGAATACAAATATCGCTTCGGCGCGGTCAACCGCTATGTGCTGAGGGCAGGGGTGGATTGGAAATGAGGCAGCACCGTTCGCTCCTGGAACGGACACCCACTCAGGCATCGATACACTTCAGTGGATCGGACGGTCATCTTCTCCTTCATTGTTCCGGCCGCGGTGTCCTTGTATCGGGCCTGGCTGGAGGCGTAAAGAACCGGCCAGCCAGCTTATCCTTTGGCGCACTTACCTTCGAATATTTATATCCGTGCGCACCAGGAATACCCGCCTGCCCCTGAATTGCCGCCGCCCCCTTCATCGTCTGCGAAAAAATAAAAGAAGGAGTCAGCCGACTGCCTAACTCCTTCTTAACCGTCCTGTCGCCGGAAGCGCCCTACTCGACAGGAATCTCCTTGTAGATCTTGTCCACATCAATGCCCTGGCGGCGGCGGTAGGCACTAAAGCCCCAATAAATCGCTCCTGCCAGGATGTACATGATAAACATGAACACCATCGAGCTGACGTTCGACCAGCCAATCCCGTAATTTCCGACTGCGGGCAGTGCGCTCACGCTTTGTGGATCCCAGAACCATTCCACCAACAGCCAGTCCAGGAACCCCAGGAAGACCAAACCGGCCAGCGTGATCAGCGGCATCGCCGCACCACCCAATACTTTGCGGCCCACGTAATATGCGACCCAGACCAGCAGGGCGGCATTGACCACGGTCAGGATCGCCAGCACGACGACCACCAGCCACGTCATCCAGTCTGCGTTGAGGGGGCCGATCCCGCTCAGGATGGCCAGTGCATATTGGAAGGAGATGACGATCAGGTAGATGGCAAAGACGGCGTAAAGCAGCGTGACGATCCATCCCAGCCACGAAGGCACTTTGTACTTGGAGATGGGCGAGCCGTCGAATACATCCTTGGAACGCCACGGCATGATTGTCCCTGCAATCGTCGAACCGAGGAAGGTGATCGCGATGACAACCGTTGCATCGAGGGCCAGGCTGACAAAATTAAATATGTTATAGGCGTACAGATAGGAAACGATCACCGACGGGATCACCATGAGCAGCAGTGCGTTCACCGGCGTCTTGGTGCGGGGCTCGATCCTGGAAACCCATTCGGGCAGCATGCGGTCAATGGCCGCCGCGAAGATCACCCGCGTCGAACTCAGGAACAGCGTGCCGGACCAGCCGAACCAGAACAGGCTCATCAGCAGGACGATGATGAACTGGAGCGCCGGGCTTTGCACCAGGAAGGCCGCCAGGAGCCCGGGATAGGGCCAGATCGGCAGAGGCGGCGCGGCGACCGTGCCGGTGGTATCAAAGAAATGGTACCAGAACGCGCCGTTCGCTTTGTTGTAGAAGTCCCATCCGATGGTCTTGGCAATCAGGGCGAAGAAGATCAACGCCACCACATTTGTGACGATGATCGCCGCGGCCATGCCCCAGAAGTTCCGCTTGTAATCCGAGGCGCCGCGCACTTCCCCGTAAAGAGTCGAGCCCCAGTTGGGCCACAGGTTGAAGAAGGTCAAGAGCGGCACGAGCGCCAGGCTCGCTGGAATTGCCAAAGGCCAGAGATTGCCCGCCACGCCATAGGCCTGCTGGGCGGTGGCCCCCGCCGTGAGCGTGGCGTTATAAGTATCACCGGCCGCTGCGCCAAACTTCGGGGCAAAGGCATTGAAGCTGGCGACGAAGGCCTGGTTGTTTCCGAAGAGCAGGAGCAGGAAAACGATCGCCAGACCCACCAGCCCGCCCCAGAAGCAGAACTTCTGGACGCGTGCGTACCAGCGCATGCCGACCGCAATGTAGATGAACACGATCACACACACCGAGATATAGGAAACGAACTGACCGTTTTGGCTGGAGAACCAGAGCGCGGCGTCCCGCAGACCGGCGATGCCAAAAAGCGGCGTATAGACTTCGTAGGCCAGCATTTGACCGTAAAGCGGTGTCCACAGCCAGAGGATGAACCACCAGCCGGTCACGGTCAGGACAAAGCCGATGCCGCGGTTGAGAATGCGGCTTTGCCAAACATAATCTCCGCCGGCGCGCGGCATGGCGGAGATCAGGCTGGCATAAACGATCACTTCGAAGACGGTGAAGACGGCTCCGATCACAACTCCGGTCGCCAGATTGCCCTGAAACCACCAGGCATAGGAGAAGATGAAGAGACCCAGCGTGATCAGGTTGATCGAGAACGTGGCGTAGATGAAGGCGTCAAACACCGACCAGGACCGTACCAGCCCGCTTGCTTTTCGAACAAATAGGGTTGCACTGCTCATCTGTTACACTCCTCTTTGAACAAATTCATTACAGCGACAACGCGATGAAAAACTCTCCGATCTTGCATGTTCAAATTCTCAGCGTTCTCCTCTTTTCAATAAAGAGCCTCCTTCCTCGGTTACGATTCATCCTGTCGTAAGGATGTATGTGCCAATTTTATTGGGTTTGAGTTCCACCACCGCGCCGTGCAGCATGCCCTGTTCGTACATGCTGCCGGGGTTGATGCACAGGGTGCGTTTGTAGATGCGCGTGCCCTTGCCCTCGTGAATGTGACCGTGCAGGCTGAGCAGGGGCTGATATTTCTCGATCAATTCCAGGACGGCATGGCTGCCCACCGGGACCAGTGAACGGCCCGCGAAGGCCGGCCGCAGATCCTTGGTCAGTTCGGGCGCATCATCCAGGCCGCTGCCATAGGGCGGATTATGCAGTTGAAAGACCGAGTTCTTGACATCCTTCAGTTTGTCGATCATGACCTGAATGCGCTGGCGCAGTTTGTCTTCCGATTCTTCGCGATGTGTATTCCAGGGCGTCGGCGTGGACCAGCCGCAATTGATCATCTCATGATGCTCATCCAGCGGAATGACCTTGCCCTCGGTCAGTTCCACCCGCTTGGCCTGCTTGATCACCTCATCGATCTCGAACATGTCGTCATTGCCCGGACAGACAAAACAGCGCAGGCGGCTGCCCTCCAGTTTGGTATCGGCATATTCCATCCAGTGCTGCATGGTGTTCAGGGCTTCCTTCAGGAAGAGCTCGTCGGAGCGGCCCGGCGTGTTGCTGATCTCATTGACTTCATCCGGATCGGTAACGTACGGATAATAGCCCCGATTCTTGATGGTGGCGGCCATCTGGTCCACTTCGTCTTTTGACTGGAGCAGGGTCTCCTGATCCAGCAGGGTGACCTTGTATTTTCCATCGCCTTGAGCGACGATCGGCACGATGGCCTTGCCCGTCATGTCGCCGCCGAGGATCAGGACATCCGCTTCATAGAACTTGGCCGCGCTGATGAATTTCTTCCAGCATATTTCAGAACCGTGCACATCCGTGGCAAAGAAAATCTTCATTGAGTTTCCTCTTGAGAATTGATTTTACTCCAAGTCCAAAAGATCATTTCGGGAGCTCCAGTACTCCGGGAACCAGGTCCGGAAATTCGGCGCGGATGCGGGCCTCCACCTCCGGGGGGAAGACCGCCGAACTGCTCTTGGCCAGGATCTCGCTGGCGCGTTGCGCGGCGTGGGCCTGGGTGTCCAGGGAACCTTTCTTCTCCCAGATGTTGCGGGCATCGCGGTCGGCAATTTTGGTCAGCAGGGCTTCGGTCTTCATGCGCTTGGTTGTGTGCGGATTCATCAGGAACGAGCCGCCCGGTTTGGTCTGCGCGATCGCATCCAGCGCAAGTTCCTCTTCGCTGAACGGGATGCCGCGCTTGACGCGCTTGAGCATCTGTGCGACCTCATCGTCGATCACCGCCTTGGCAAAATCGAATACTTTCAGCGCATCCAGCAGGCCGGCCATGTTCAACATGTCCGCGCCCCCCAGCACGCCTGCGACGGAAGACATGCCGGTTTCATAACCCGACTGGGCATCGTTAATTTTTGAATTGGTCAGCCCGATGTATCCGCCGCAGGGCACATGATAGAAATGCGCCATCTGGGCGAACGCCATGTGCAGGATCCCGCACTCGATCCCGCCGGAGGCATACGCACCGCTGCGCATGTCGGCCACCGTGGGCAGGGAAGCGTAGATCGTTGGCGTGCCCTCGCGCACCATTTGCATCAACACGGCCGCGGCCAGGAATTCCGCGTTGCCCTGCACGACCGTTCCGGCCATGGACATCGGGGAGGTCAATCCGGCATTGGGCACGATGCTTGGATAGACGGGCAGGCCTTTTTCGCTGAAATAGATGATCGCTTCCGTGGAGAGCTTGTCCATCGTCAGCGGTGAAACGACCGGGCAGTAATGATGTGTCACAAACGGGTGCTCCCGATAGGCCTCTGCGCCTCCCGCGATCGCGTACAAAAGCCGCAGGATCGCCTGGATATCTTCCATATCCTTGGTCGTGCTCCGGATCGGCTTGAGGCAGTATTTCAACGCCGGGTACAGCCGGGCCAGCGTGAACTGTCCTTCCGGTGCGTCGTCGGCCAAGGTCGAAATGGAAAAGACATCGATCGCGGCCAGTTCGTTGATGAGGTGGGCGATGCGCGCGATGTCATCCGAGCGGGCGCGCCTTTCCTGGCCGGTGAGCGGATCAATGATGTTCGGTGCGGAGCTGCCCGTGATGATGATCGGTCCATCCTGCGGGATCGTGCGGTCAAACTTCGGGTCGCGGCCGTGAAAGGTGAACGTCGGCTGCAGCATGGCGCGGTATTTTTCCACGACACTTCGCGGAAACGTGACGCCGAGCGTCTCCGAATCCACTTTGCAGCCATGCGTGCCGAAGATCGAACGCGCTTTTTCGTTCCGCACCAGCAGGCCGACCTTTTCCAGAATTTCAAGCGAGGCGTCATGGATGCGCTCGACTTGTTCTACGGTGAGAAGGGAAGCATAATTAATCACGGGTCACATCCTTATGGTCATCGATCAACTTTAAACGATTGTGTATTGGCTTCAAGTTTTGAAGACAGGGATTGGATCTCTTCGAGGGGAAACATCTGGAGGCCCGCCCGGGTGACTTTGAGCGAGGCCGCCGCCGTGGCAAACCGCAGCGATTGTTCAAGATTCCATTCGTGTAGATATCCATAGATGAAGCCCGCCGAGAAGGTGGCTCCTGCTCCGCATCCGTCCACCGCCCGGACCACCGGGGCGGCGACGCGTATGACCTGATCGCCCTGGACGGCGAGACAGCCCTCTTCCGCCATCGTGATCAATGCGGTCTTGACGCCTGCTCTTATCAGTTTCGCTGCCACATCGGTCGGCGACTCCTCGCCGCGCTGCGCAGCATCCGTCACGGCCTGGCAGAACACCGCCCGCCCTGCATATCGTTTCAAAAGATCCCCGTCTGCGTGTCCATGTTCCAGATTTAAGAACACTGGCAGTCCCGATTGGATAGCATGATCCATGGCCCGGACAATATGGTCGCCGTCGTACCAATCCACATACAGCAGGCGCGCCCCCTCCAGACAAGAAAGATCGGCGGTATCAAGAGTGTTCAACACCTCGGGCGCGCGCTGCCAAAAGTAGGTGCGTGCCCCGGTTTCATCCGAGACATCCACCTCGAGCGGAGTCTTGAACTCCCTGGAGAATCTCACCCGGCCCTGGACGCCCCATTCCTCCAACTGCTGCGCCAGGTTGTGGCCGCGCAGATCATCTCCCACGGCCGTGCCGATCATGGCGGTCGGCACATCCCACTGACGCAGCAGGCAGGCGATGATCGCCGCGTCGTCAAAGATGAACTCGTTGACCTCTTTGACGAGCGCCCCGGTATTGTGTTCGGGCAGCTGATTCACCACCATGATCGCGACAGAGGTGAGCATTCCAAAGCCGACGTAAGCGGGAGCAGGCGGTTTCATCGGTCATCCGCTCAGGCGTGCAGACGTTCGCCCTTTGGATCAAAGAGCACGGTCGCGGTCACCTCGGCCGGACGGCGGCCTTCGATCAGTTCGAGTTCGAACCGATTGCCAACCTTGGCAAGCTCGACCGGCAGGTACGCGTACAGGATGTTTTTCTTGAGGGTGTATCCGTAGCCTCCGCTCCGCACCCTGCTCAAAACTCTGCCTTCATGATAGACCGCTTCGCCGCCATAGATTTGCGTGAACTCGCTGCCGTCCAGGACCAGGGTGCAAAGCTTGCGCTGGATGCCCTCGGCTTTCTGCCGGGCGAGCGCGGCCCGGCCGATGAAATCCTTCTTGTTGAGATCGACGCAGAAACCGAGGCCGCCCTCGTACGGGGTTTCGAGCTGCGTGACATCGACCGTGTAGTAGCGATAACCTTTTTCGAGGCGCAAGGCATCCAGCACTTTATAACCGCCGACCTCGAGCCCAAATTCCTTCCCCGCTTCACGCAGCAGATCCCAGACCATGGTGGCGCGGTTATACGGGACATAGAGTTCCCAGCCCAGTTCCCCCGCGTAACTGACGCGCTGGGCGTAGACCTGTGTGCCGTTGATCGCGATCGGCCTGGTCATCAGATAGGGATGCGCTTCGTTGGAGATGTCATCCTTTGTGATTTTGCGCAGGACTGCGCGCGCCTTCGGCCCCCAGATCGGAAGGCAGGCCCATTCTTCGCTGATGTCACGGATGGTGACGCCGCCGTCCTTTTCGTCCACGTGCATCTCCAGCCAGGATCGATCGTTGCCGATGAATGCCCCGCCGGTGATGACCCAGAAGCGGTCTTTTCCGAGACGGGTCACGGTGAGATCGGCTTCGACCCCGCCGTTCGGGTTGCAGAACTGCGTGTAGGTCGCGCTGCCGATCGGTTTATCCATTTCGCTGTCCGCCACGCGATTGAGGAGCGGCAGCGCCCCGGGGCCGGTGACTTCGATCTTGCTGAACGGGGTCAAATCATAGAGCACGACGCGTTCGCGCGTGGCAGCATGTTCCTGCCCGATCCGGTCAAAATACGGCGGCTTGGTCCAGCCTCCCCAGTTGCGCTGGTCTTCGCCCATGCGCCGCGACGGCTGGCCCGGATCATAGTAATTGACACGTTCCCAGCCAAACTTCTCGCCGAAGACCGCGCCCAATTCCAGCTGGCGATGATACACCGGGCTCAGGCGGTGCGGGCGCGCCCATTCGAACTCATCATTCGGGAAGCGCAGGCGATAATAGTACTTCACGCTCTCGCGCGTTCGCTCGCAGGCATATTGCGGGTCATCGTAGTATGTGCTGAAGCGCGTGGCCTTATAAGCATAAACATCCATCGTGGGTTCGCCGCCGATGATCCATTCGGCCATCAGCTTGCCGACGCCGCCGGCGCCGCCGTAGCCGTTGAGGGAAAAACCGGCCGCCGTCCACATCCCGCGCACACCGGACATCGGTCCCAGGATCGGCTGGCAGTCGGGCGTATAGGCTCCGGGATGGCAGACCAAAGTGATAATGCCGGCTTGATCCAGGAATGGCAAACGCCGGATCGCGCCTTCCAGCAGTTGCTCGAAGCGGTCCATGTCCCCCGGTAACGCAGTGCCGCCGTGCTCCCAGGGCACGCCGTCGATCCAGCGCGCCAGGGGGTTCGGTTCATAACCGCCGATCACCAATCCGCCCTGCTCCTGCCGCATGTAAACCAGGTTTTCAGGATCACGCAGACAGGGCGTCTTTGCGTTGAACTCATGACCCGGCACCGCCTTCAATGCAATATGCTGGTGATCGACCGGGGTCGTCGGAAAATGCAGACCGGCCATCGCGGCGACGCGCGGCGCCCAAAGTCCGGCGGCATTGACCACCAGCTCGGTTTTGATCCGGCCCTGCTCTGTGACCACGGCGGTCACTTCGCCTTTGGGCGAGAGTTCGATACCGGTCACGCGCGTATTGGTATAAACCGTCACCCCCAGCTCCTTCGCGAACTTGACCATGCTGGTCGTGGTCGTATACGGATCGAGCTGTCCGTCGCGCGGCAGATAGATCGCGCCGTACAGTTCCTTCTTCGTGATCTGCGGCATGCGCTTCAGCGCCTCATCGGGGCCGATGACCTCGCAATCCAATCCCAGGGCCTTGGCACGGCTGACGCTCCGCTCCAGATCCTTGAGCGATTCGTGCGTCGAGGCGACGCGCAGACTTCCAACGTGATCGAAGAGTCCGAGCTGGCTGTACAGCTCGATGCTGTACATGCGAAACTTGAGCATGGTCTGGGCCGTGGCGAATTGCGTGACCAACCCCGCCGCGTGCGATGATTCTCCGCTGGCGATCTCGCCCTTTTCCAGCAGCACCACGTCCGTTCGTCCGAGCTTTGCCAGATGATAGGCGATCTGCGCCCCGACGATGCCCCCGCCCACAATGACAATCTGTGCCTGATCTCTCATAGCTTCAACCTTTCCTGCCTGGATTCACCGTCTCTGAACGTCCTGCAGCCAGCCGTCGAACTCCTCCGAATCCATTTTTTCCAGGGCCCGGTTCCAGCGTTCGACGGCCCAGCCCCAGAAGTCGAAATCGATCCTGGATATTTTAGCCTGAATCGCGGCCCACAGTCCCCATCCCACATCCGACATGATCATATTCAATTTCATGCGCGCGATCTTGTCCGGCGTGACCTCGCCGAAATAGGCGGAACAGACTTCGCGGATTTGACGATCGCTGAACTGCATTTCCTGGCACGTGTTTCCCAACTCAAAGCATGGGTCGTTGTTGCCGCTGTATTCGTAGTCGATCAGCCGGAGGGAGCGCCCGTCATCAATATAATTTTCTGCGAGCAGGTCATTGTTGCAGGGAACGGTGGGCAGCGGCTGGACCGACAAGGCATTCTCGATCCGTGCCACCACCGGCATCCGGTCCGGATAACCCTGCGGCATGGGCAGCGAACGGTCGCGGCAGATCCCGAGATAATATTCCGTGAGGCGGAACATGTTGAAGTCCGTGAGGAAGCGCGGACCGGCATGCAACTTCTTGATCGCCTCTGCCATTCGGGCCGGCATGCCCGGCTCATTCAAGGAGCCCCTCGACATGGTCCTGCCATCGATGAACTCCAGAACCATGGCCTGATAATCAGGAAGATAATAAAGGACCTTCGGCCCCACCCCGGCTGCCGCGGCGGCCTTGGAATTGAAGTATTCGTTCTTCCGATCAATTGCAAGAAGTTCTGTGCTGGTCCCCGGCACGCGAACAAAAAAGGGTGTTCGATCCGCCTCGACCTTGTAATTTGTATTGGTGAGTCCGCCCGAAAGAGGCTGAATGGAAATCGACTTGCCCTTCCAATCCTCTATTTTTGAAACGATCTCTTCAATGGCGGCCATCATCTGCTCCGAAGCTGTGTGCGATCGATCGGAAATGATGGTCGGTGTTTTCAAGCACCGACCATCATCGCTAAACATGGATCATTCGGGCGGGATCTCCTTGAAGGCGTAATCCACGTTGATGCCCTTGGACTTTTGGGCATTCTTGACCAGGACATACCATATCCAGGATATCAAGATGATGCCAAAGGCAATGACCTGTGCGACAACATGGGTCGGGAAGGAGCTGAAGTCCCATGCGCCCAGCACGCCCAGCGCCGGGGACAGGAGGAACGCCACCACCATTGCCATTCCCAGACCGCCGCCCAGCATGCCGAGCGCAGAAAGCCATGGCATCGGTTTTCCGTTGAACCACGCCGCGAGCTGGTTGCGCATCGGCCACAAGAAGAGGAATACTGCCACGAGCGCCGCCAGGCGGATGATCCAGCTCAGCACCGGCGACGTGGCGTCAAAGGCCTGGGGTGCCATGATCCACGAGATCCAGATGAACCCCAACGCACCGACCAGGGTGAAGAGCAGGCCGACATAACCGCTGACCTGGTATTTCGCACCGGGCGAAGCATCGTAGACTTCCTTGGCGCGGTAGGGCAGGAGGGCGCCCGCCAGACAGGTAAAGATGAACACATAACCGCAGCCGAACGTGACGCCGAGCGTCAACGCGGTCCAGGTGAACGGCTGGGTCACCAGGTTATATCCGAGGATCACCGGAATGCTGGCGAGGAAGTAGGCGATGTGCGCGTTGACCGGCGTGTGCAGCCTCTCGTCGACCTTGCTGAACCATTCAGGCAGCAGGCGGTCCAGCGACATGGCGACCATAATGCGGGTCATGCCGATGTAGCAGTTGCAAAAGATCTGGAAGCCGTTCAGCAGATAGCCGAGGGCAATGATCACCACCACGATCGGGCTGCCCGTCAGGGCGATCGCGATCAGCGGAGGCCAGAGGTTGAAGGACCAGCCGCCGACCGAGATGTTCGAGGCACTGACCCCGTTCCAGTATCCTGCGCCGGCAACCGTCAAGAACTCCGGTGGGGCGACGTGCTCGATGCCCACGGCCAACAGGGCCAGGAGCAGGCCGGTGGCGATCAGCGAGCCGACCATCACGAAGGTCTGCGAGCGGAAGCTGCGGGCGTCTTTGATCTCACCGTTCTGCTCGGCGGAATACGTTGCCCACTGCAGGGAGGTCCAGGCGATCGGGGCGATCAGGAGCGTGGCCAGGAAGCTGAAAGGCGGATGAAGGTTAATCCCTGCCTGTTGCACGGCGGCAACCGCTGACTCATAGAAATTCGGTGTTCCACCCAGGGCGAGGGCAAACTTGTCGAGACGTGCCACGAACTCGGAGGCCGGGGTGATGAATAGCACGACGAAAACCGTGGCAAAGCACAGAAGCGTGCCCCAGAACATCACATGCTGGAATTGCACATAGTGCTTGAAGCCGCTGACCAGCAGGACCAGCGCGACCGCCGCGCCCAGGATGCTCACGATGATGATGCCGGTGGAGGTGGTGAACCAGATGCCCAGACCCGCCAGCGATGCGTTGCCCAGCGTTGCACCCAGTCCGAGGAAAAGTGGTGCGAAGCCGAGATACGATACCAGCCAGCCCGAGAGCGCCACCCATTGAAGGATCCAGACCACGAATCCGGACATCACAACGGTGAACGCCAGGCCGCCGCCGAACACGCGGCTTTGGAAGACGTAGTCGCCGCCCGAGCGGGGCAGGGCCGTGGACAGCCAAACGTACACGAAGGCGACCGGAACTTCGATCACCATCGCGATGAGAATTCCCCAGACCAGTTTGCCGCCCGGCAGGGCGCCCGGTGCCCACAAATACGTCCAGGGAAAGATCAGGCCCATCGTCAGGATGTTGTAGACGAAGGCTGAATATGGAGACATGACCCGCACCAACCCCGACGCTTTGCGGGTAAAGACTTCGGGCTTTGCAGATTTTGCTTGAGCAGTCATTGAAGTTCTCCTTTGGGAAATGAGTTGGACGAGACGACGAAAAAAACCTGTTTCAGCTCTGCATCATTCCATGTGTGCCTCCTGATCGAAACTCCCTTAGCCGCTGGTCATCTGATATCCCTGGATTTCGCCATCCACGAAATTGACCAGACAGCCGCGCAGCACGCCCTCCCCGTATTCGCTCCCCGGGTTGATGCACGTGGTGCGCCCGATCCTGGCCACCGATTGCGATTCGTGGATGTGTCCATGCAGTCCCAGCATCGGCCCGTACTTCTCGATCGCCGCCCGAACCGATTGGCTGCCTGCGCCATACAAAACCACCTGCCCGCCCTGCCGGATCTGTTCCGGCGGATCCTTGGTCCAATCCAGCATCGGGCAGGTATCCAGTGTTGAATCCTTGGGCGGGTCATGAAAGTTGAAGATGGTCCTGCTCATGTCCGGGACTTTCTTGATCATTTCCTCGATCATCGCTCCCAATCGTTCGTCTGTGATCTCGCGCGGAGTCTTCCATGGCGTGGGTGTGCTGAACCCCACGGAAATCATGGAGTGATCCTCGTCCACCATCACGGAATCACCTTCACACCCGAAGAAGGATTTTGTTCCTTCGCGTTTAATGGCCGTTAACACTTCCGGATCGTCATCGTTGCCGCCGGTGACGAAGCACTTGATCCCAGTGCCGTTCAAACGTTCCTCGGCCAGGTCCACCCATTTGCTCAATCTCTGCCTGGCCTGTTCGTGGAACAGGGCGTCCACCGCTTTCGGATCCGCAGATATGGTCCGGAACTCATCTTCCTCCATGACCTTGTAATAGAATCCCAGGGTATCCAGCCGGTCGGTCAGCTGCTTCAGCTCCTCCTGCGTGCCGAAATGTTCCACCCGCCCCTGAAGGGTCGCGCGGTAGTTGCCGCTGCTCTCCCGGATGATGGGGATGAGCAGCTTCCCGGTAATGTCTCCGCCCATCACAATCACATTGGCTTCGTAGAATTTACCGGCATTAATGAACTTTCGGTAGGTGCGTTCCGAGCCGTGCAGGTCCGTCGCAAAAAAAAGGCGGGTCGCTTTCTTGCTGGATTTCTTGGCAAAGAATGGCATCTCAACTCCTTGGGGTCGAATGAAAAATCCGGCGGCCGTCCGGACGGCCGTCAGGGTTTGACGGGATCGATCTCCGCGATCAGGCTTTCCACCGAATGCACCGCCAGCGATTCGATTGCCGCGGCCTCGATGGCAGCATCGGTCACAAGTTTATCGATTTCATCCAGGCTTGCCACCTGAAAATTGGAAACCACACCCCATTTGCTGTGGTCCGCCGCAACAATGACCTGACCCTTGGTATGTTCGATCATCAGCCGTACGACCTCCGCTTCCGCATTCGACGGGACCGTGCAGCCGTGTTTCAGACTGATCCCGTCCACGCCGATCACGACCTTGTTGGCGTACACCTGCTTCAGGTTCTCAATGGCAAACCGTCCCGCCAGGGACAGGGAACGAGGTTGAAATTCTCCGCCGATCAGGTAATGGTGGAAGCCCGGTTCGCCCATCTCCAGCGCGGCGTGAAGATTATTGGTGAACACCGTAATATCGGCGTCGCTTCGAATTTGATGGATGACCTGTGTGGTGGTGGTTCCGCTGTTGATGAAGACAATATCTCCATCCTCGATCAACGCCGCGGCCAGGGCCCCGATCCGCTGTTTTTCCTCCGGGTGTCTTTTCGCTCTCTGTTGATATTCGGGTTCCAGAGTGATCCTCTGGCTGAGCATGGCGCCCCCATGTGTTCTTTCGATGATCCCCTTGCGTTCCAGCCACTCCAGATCCCTCCAGACGGTTGCTTCGGAAGTTTCCAGCATCTCATACAGATCGACCGTGCGGGCGATCTTGTGCGTTTCCAGATACTTCTGAATTTTATCTCGCCTCTGAGCCGGAATGAGTGGTTTGCTCATCAACTAAGCCTTGGGTCCAAGTGAAGGAAGTTGAATGCTTTAGCACGAGATTATATAGGAATCTGAAAGAAATTGCAAGTTTTTGTCTTATTAGTTATAATGTCTACCTTGCAGTTAGATTTCCCTGTTCGGACCAAATTGAATCTAGGAGTCTGTTATGGCTGGCAGCGCAGTTGGGATGGGTAGGCAGGATCAGGGCGAACGCGAAAAGTTTGAGAAGGAATTGAAGCGCATTTTGAATGCCGCCAATCAATCCGGGATCATCCTGCGGGTGATCGGTTCCCTGGGGTTTCAAATGCATTGTCCGAAATTTGGCTATCTCCAGGCCGCCATGGGCCGCGCCTACACGGACATTGATTTCGCGGCCTACAGCAAACAGACCAGGCCGATCCAGGATCTGATGGGTTCGCTGGGCTACCAGGAGAATCGCGAGGTCTTCATCGTCTCGGAGGGCGAACGCGCGATCTATGAGAAGCCGGAAGCCGGCCTGCACCTGGATGTCTTCTACGAAAAACTCGATTTCTGTCATACCATCTATTGGGCGGCACGATTGGAAGTGGATTCACCCACCATCCCACTGGCGGAACTGCTCCTCGAAAAAATGCAGATCGTCCAGATCAATGAAAAGGACATCATCGACACGATCATGTTGCTGCTCGAACATCCTTTGGGCGACAAGGACCAGGAGGTCATCAACCTCAAGCGCATCGCGGAGATCTGCGGCAACGATTGGGGCTTCTGGCGCACCGTTACCATGAATCTGGACAAGGTGCGGGTCCTGGCTCAAGGATACTCGCAGCTCACGCCCGAGCAAAAGTCACACGTGGGATCGCAGGTCACGGAAGCCCTGGCGCGGATCGAAAGAGAACCCAAGTCGCTGGCCTGGCGGCTGCGCGACCGGGTGGGCGACCGCGTCAAATGGTACAAAGATGTGGACGAGGTCCAATGAAGGAGGATGGTCATGACGAAACTTGTCCGTGATTTGATGCACCCCGGGGTGCTCACGTGCCGCCCGGATGCCACCTTGGGGCAGGTGGCTGTTCTGTTGAACCAACATCACGTTCATGCATTGATCGTCGCCGATCGCGATGGCCGCCCGCTGGGCATTATTTCTGATGTTGATCTTCTGGCCGGCGAGTGGCTCTCGGTGGACAGCAAGAGCCTCGCCACGATGCGCAAACTGACCGCGGCGGATCTGATGTCCCGGCCGGTGGATTCGGTGGAAGCGGATCTTCCGTTGACCCAGGCCGTGCGCGCTTTGATGGACAAGGATGTCGGCCGTCTCCTGGTGACCGACGGGGGCAGACCGGCCGGCGTGATCTCCCTCTCCGATTTTGTCGCCAGCATTGCGAAGGAGGAGAAACCGCGCCGCGAAACGGTCGCCGATGTGATGTCCGATGCCATCTTGGTGTGCCGCGATAAAACGCCCATCTACTCTGCGGCCCGCACCATGACCCAGGCCGGTTGGCGTTCAGTTCTGGTCGTGGACGTCGAAGGCGTGCCACAGGGGGTGCTCAGCGGCAAGGATCTTTTGCCGTTTGTCAAGGACGGGGTGGACGAATCATTGACCGTGCGGGATGTGATGCACGCGGCCCTGACCATTGATATCAATGCAAGCCTGCGGCAGGCCGCCGACCTGATGATCCAAAAACACTATCACCGTCTGGTCGTGATCGACGCCCGGGAACCGGCTGCGTTTCCACTTGGGATCATCTCATCGTTCGATATCGTGGCCGAGATGTCCAGACCAGGTTCGATCTGGCAGAGTTGAATTTTCAAAAAGGTATTGCCGGCAGGGTGATGCCTTTATATTTTGAGAACGTGGCAGCAGGCTGCCATCGAACCTGCGAACAAGGAGAATGGCATGGCTGAATTACCTTCACAAGCGCAAGTGGTCATCATCGGCGGCGGAGTGGGCGGATGCAGCATCGCCTATCATCTTACGCAGCTGGGCTGGAAGGACGTTGTGATCCTCGAACGCCATGAGCTGACATCCGGCTCCACCTGGCATTCGGCCGGGCTGGTGGGCCAGATGCGTTCGGATGCCAACCTCACGCGCATGATGCATTACAGCACGGATCTGTATCGCAAGTTGAAGGCCGAAACCGGCCAGGATACATCCTGGCGTGAAGTCGGCGGCATCCGCCTGGCCTCCTCTGCCGAGCGGATGGAAGAGAACAAACGCCTCGTTGGAATGGCGCGTTCCTTCGGCGTCGATATGGAATTGATCTCGCCGAAAGCGGCGCATGAGAAATTCCCGCTGATCTCCCTGGACGGCGTGGTCGGCGCGGCGTTCACGCCCAACGACGGGATCATTGATCCCACGGGCCTGACCAACGCCCTGGCGATCGGCGCGAAGAATCGCGGCGCAAAGATATTCACCGACACCGGGGTGGAGCAGATCATCGTGAAGAACGGACGCGTCCGTGAAGTGGTGACCAGCCGGGGTTCGATCAAGACCGAGGTCGTGGTGAACGCCTCCGGCCAATGGGGGCGCGAAGTGGGAAAAATGGTCGGGCTGGATCTGCCGGTCGTCCCGATGGCGCATCTTTATATTTTGACCAAGCCGATCGAGGGCGTGGCGCACAATTTTCCAACGCTGCGCGACCCCGATCTGCTGGTCTATTGGCGCGAAGAGGTGGGCGGGTTGGTGACGGGCGGTTATGAGCGTCAGCCCGAGCCTTTTGGCTTGAAGGGCATCCCCAAGGATTTCAAATTCCAGCTGCTGCCGCCCGATTGGGAGCGCTTCACCCCGCTCATGGAAAACTCGATTCGACGCGTGCCGGCCGTGGAGAACGCCGAAGTGATCAAGCTCCTGAACGGCCCGGAAGGTTTTACGCCGGACGGCGAATTTCTGCTGGGTCCGACCTCGGTCAAGGGATTCTGGGTGGCGTGCGCCTTTTGTGCACACGGGCTGGCGGGCGCGGGCGGCATCGGCAAGACGATGGCCGAATGGATCATTGAGGGTCATCCCGAATGGGACGTATGGCGGCTCGATGTTCGCCGCTTTGGTCCCAACTACAATAGTCTCGATTATGCCGTGGCGCGCACCATGGAAACCTACACTCAATATTACGACATTCATTTCCCCGGCGAAGAACGCATGTCGCGCCGCGGCCAGCGGCTGTCTCCCACGTATTTTCGTCTGCGCGAACTGGGCTGCTCGTTCGGCGAAAAGTTTGGCTGGGAGCGTCCGAACTGGTTCCGGATCTATGAGGAGAAGGCCGATCACGGACATGAGCCGCAGGGCTGGTCACGCCAGAACTGGTCACGCGCCATCGGGTACGAACATTTGATGACGCGCGAGAATGCCGGCCTGTTCGATGAAACCTCCTTCAATAAATTTGAAGTGCGCGGACCGGGCGCGTTGAAATTCCTCAATTATGTCTGTGCCAATAACATCGACCAGCCGGTCGGAACGATCGTTTATACCGAATGCCTGAACAAGCGCGGCGGCATCGAGTGCGATTTCACCGTGACGCGCCTCGGCGAAGAGCGCTTCCTGATCATAACCGGCACGGCCTTTGGTCAGCATGATTCATCGTGGCTTTCCATCAACATGCCCGAGGATGGCTCGGTGACCATCGAGGATGTCGGCTCCTCCTACGCCTGCCTGGGTTTGTGGGGACCCAAGGCGCGCAAGATCCTTGAAAAGGTCACGGCCGATGATGTATCCAATGCCAGCTTCCCCTACATGACGGCCAAATATATCACGGTGGGCGACGTGCCGCTGCTGGCTTCGCGCGTCACCTATGTCGGCGAGCTGGGCTGGGAGTTCTACTGCCCGATGGAATATGGATTGCGCTTGTGGGATATTCTCTGGGAGGCGGGTCAAGCCGAGGGGCTGGTCGCGGGCGGATACAAAGCCATCGACACGCTGCGGCTCGAAAAAGGCTATCGTTATTGGAGCAGTGAAATTACCCCCGACTACAATCCCCTGGAGGCGGGCCTGGGCTTCGCGGTCAAACTTGATAAACGTGATTTCATCGGAAAAGAGGCGCTGCTCCGGGCAAAGGAAAAAGGTCTGACGCGCAAGCTGGTCTGTATCACCCTGGCGAACGACCGCCTGATCGCGATCGGCAAGGAACCGGTCCGCACGCTGGACGGAAAGACCATCGGCTGGGTTGCCGCCGGAGGCTATGGTTATTCCATCAAGAAGAGCATCATCTATGCCTACCTGCCGATTGAATACAGCAAGCCCGGCACCAAACTTGAAGTTGAATTCTTTGGGGAACAGATCGGTGCCGTCGTTGTTTCATCACCTCTATGGGATCCGAAAGGGGAACGGATCAGAGCCTAATTCGTTGGAAGCCGACGGTCATCTGCTTCCAGGAAAGGAGAAGATGCCATGATAGAAAGCCCGGTAGAACGGTTGATCAGGACAAACCCCGATCTGGAGGTCTGGTGGGATTCGTCGCCGCTGATCTTTGATCAGTGGGTTCAAAAGCTGGTCCAGGCGGCCGAACCATCACGCCGGACCGTTTTGAAAGAGCAGCTGCTGCGTCTCTACAATGCTGAACATCCGGAACAGAGTGTCTTCCGAGGATGCACCACGAATCCGCCCTTGTCCTGGGGAGCAGTGCAGAGCGATCCGAAATATTGGGATGAATGGGTGAGGCGGCTGTGCAGAGAAAACCCAAAGCTCGGCCAGAAGAGCCTGGCTTTGCTGACCTACAAGGAAATTGTGAGGCGCGGCGCGCAAATGTACCTGCCGATCTTCCAAGCCAGCGGCGGACGCTTTGGCTGGATTTCGGCTCAACTGGACCCGCGCCTCTTCGCGGAGACCGATCCGATGATCGAAGCCGCGGACGAGCTGCGAGCGATCGCACCGAATGTCATGATCAAGGTGCCCGCCAGCATGCAGGGGATCGAGGTTCTCCGGGCTCTCACTTCCAAAGGCATCAGCACCAACACCACAACCTGTTTTACGCTGCCGCAGATCATGGCCTCCGCGGAAGCCGTCATGGAAGGTATCCAGATCGCCGAGAAGAACAAAGTGGACATGAAGCGCTGGCGCGCCGTGGTCACCATGATGATCGGACGCCTTACTGAAAATCCGGCCCTCGACCTCCAGGCGGCCCGGCGGAACATCAAACTGTCGTGGCAGGAAAAGCATTGGTTCGGCATTGCGGTCTTCCGCCGCGCCTACCGCATGCTGACGGAGGGCGGCTACGCCAGCAAGCTGCTTTCCTGTTCCATGCGCGTCGGTCCGCTGGTGGCTGGAAAGCTGGAATATTGGGATATTCAAAAGGTCGCGGGCGGGAACATCGTGTATACTTGCCCGCCGTACGTCCTGGAGCCTCTTTTTGAACTCGGCGATGATCTTAAATTCCGCCCTGAGATCGAGGAAGAAGTGCCTCAACCTATCCTGGAAAAGATGCTGACCCTGCCTTACTGCATCCAGGCTTATGACCCCAATGGCCTGTCGCTGGAACAGTTCAACATTCATCCTGCCACGGTCAGCACGGTCGAAACGTTTTCCAAGGGCTTCTCCAATCTGGAGGCCTTCATCGGCGAACGGATGGTTTCGGCGGTGGGGACCGCGGTCTAGCAGGTTGGGATCCATGACGCTTGCCATTGACCAGGCCATTTCAAAGGTGCCGTTTCTGGCGGGGTCGAAGGATATCAAAAAGACCCCGTTGAGCGGCGGCATCACGAATCTGAATTTCAAGATCGAGGCCGACGGCAGATCCTACGTGATCCGACTGGCCGGGGAGGGCACCGAACTGTTGGGAATCAAGCGCAACGTGGAACATGCCGCGAACAAAGCCGCGGGCGACCTGGGAATTGCGCCCGAAGTTGTATATTTTATCGAGCCGGAAGGCTACATCGTGACGCGATTCATAAATGGCAAGCGCATCCTGCCCGCCGAGATGCGAAAGCCCGACTATCTGATGCGGGTGGCGGGCAAGATTCGGTTGTTCCACCGGCGCGGCCCGGCGCTGGCTGGTGAATTCGATGTCTTCCGGCACGTGGAAATGCTGGTCCAAACCTGCAAGGCTCATCATTGCAAATTCCCGTTCGACTGGGATTGGATCACACACAAGATGCGTGAAGTGGAAGGAGCCTTATCCAAGGATCCCTACCGTCCTGCTCCGTGCCACAATGATCTCCTCAACTTGAATTGGCTCGAGGAGGATGTGCCGGGCGAGATCGGCGAGCTTCGCCTGCTCGATTGGGAATATGCCGGCATGGGCGATATCTTCTTCGATCTCGGGAATTTCTCCCATCATCACCGCCTGAGCGATGAGCAGGTCCGCCTCTTTCTCCAGGAATATTTTGGCGAGGTGACCCCCCGGAACTTCGCGCGTCTGAAACTGATGTGGCCGATGTCGGAACTGCGCGAAGCGATGTGGGGCACTACCCAAACCGGCATCTCGAAATTGGAGGAAGATTTTCAAGGGTATGCCGATTTATGGTTCGGCCGCTTCCGCCAGCATGCAACCGACTATCGCTGGGAAGGATGGCTGAAAGAGGCGGGGGGGCAGCCCGCGAAGAAAAGAACAACCTAGGCTCAAGGCGGGGGTGCCGGCTTTCAGCCTCTGCAGGAAGATCTCAAATCATATCCGTTATTCAAACAAAAGGAGAGTTTATGTCAATCGTAAATGCGAAAGAAATCATGGTCGAAGCGCTGAAGGGCAGGTATGCCGTCGGGGCGTTCAATGTTACGGACCTGCTTCAATTCGAAGCGGTGATCGATGCCGCGGTCGAAAAGAAAGCGCCCGTGATCGTTCAGACCTCCGTCAAGCCGTCCCAGTTCCTGGGGACGAGCATGATGGTGGCGATCTACCGCAATCTGGCTTCGGCCGCGCCGGTGCCGGTCTGCCTGCATCTCGACCACTGTACCGATATTGCCTACTGCAAAAAGTGCGCGGATGCCGGTTATACCAACATCATGATCGACGCCTCCAAGCAGGCCTACGAAGAGAACATCCGCCAGACCAAGGAAGTGGTCGACTACTGCCATAAAGTCGGCAAGCTCTCGGTCGAGGGGGAGTTGGGAACCGTGAGCGGGGTGGAGGATCAGGTCAAGGTCGCCGAGGATGAAGCGCAGCTGGCGAATCCCAAGCAGTCTGTGGAATTTGTCGAACGCACCGGGTTGGATATTTTCGCGCCGGCCATCGGCACCGCCCATGGCGTCTATAAGACGAAGAATCCCAAGGTCGATTTCGAGCGCCTGGCGACGATCAACAAGATGCTGAACGGCAGCGGGATCAAGACGCCGCTCGTGGTTCACGGCGGGACGGGTCTGTCCGAAGAATACATCAAGAAACTGCTGGCGGCCGGCGGAGCCAAGTTCAATGTTTCCACCGAGTTGAAGCACACCCTGATCGATACGAAATTCGCGTACATCAGCGCGCACCGCGACGAATACGATCCCGGCAAGCTGGATGTGGCCGTCCGGGACGCGACCCGCAAAGCCGTGATCCATTGGATGGAAATGCTGGAGTGTGTTGGGAAAGCGTGAAGTCCAGTCATTGGACAGAAAGCCCGGGGTGCACAGAGCGAGCGCGGCGCTGTGTTCCGGGCGTTCTCTGGGATGAGTCAGAAAATTGATGGAGCAAAGAATGGCCAAGAAAATAGAAGAATATTACGTTCCGTGGGTAAAGGGTATTCCCATGTACATCTCCGAGCATATCGAGAAGGCATGGCGCAATCCCGCATTGCACCGCATGATGTCCAATGAGAATCCGAACGCCCCCTCCCAAAAGGTCCTGGATGCGATGGTCAAGTATGCCAAGATGGCGAATCGCTATCCCGATCAGGGGCTGGTGGTGCGGACCAAGATCGCCGAGATCAACAAGCTGGATGGTCCGCAGAATGTCATGCTGGGTAACGGCTCCAGCGAGGTCTATGACAACATTTTCCGCATGTTCATCGCCCCGGGCGATGAGGTCATTCAACACACGCCGTGCTTCGGCATTTATCAGCTGCGTGGAAAATTGCTGGGGGCGAACATGGTCAACGTGCCGATGGTCTATCAGGACAAGAAACTGCTTTATGATCCGCAGGCCATCCTCAAGGCCGTGACCGATAAGACCAAGGTCATTGTGGTGGCCAATCCCAATAACCCGACGGGCAACTTCATGGATGCCAAGCATTTTGTCACGATTGCCCAGACGGGGATTCCGTTCGTGATCGACGAGGCCTATGTCGAATATTCCGGTCTCGGCATGTCACAGGTCGCGCTGACCAGGAAATACAATAACGTGATCGTAACGCGTACGCTCTCGAAGGCCTATGGCCTGGCGGGGATGCGCTTTGGATATGCCCTGGCGGCCAGGGAAGTCATTGACCAGATCGCCGGATCGCTGCTGCCCTGGAACGTGGGCACGATTCCGATGTGGGCGGCGCTGGCGGCCTTCGAGGACACCCAGGGACTCGCCGAACGCGTCCGCTTCAACAACAGCGAGCTGGACTTCATCACCGAATCGCTCAGTGACATTCCCGGCTTTGTGATCTTCCCTTCCAAGGCGAATTACATTCTGTTCGACTGCGGGGCGACGGGCAAGACCGGCAAGGAAGTCCTGGCGTTCGCCGAAACCCGGGGGATCATCCTGCGCGGTGAAAGCAAGAAATATGGAAGCGATGGCTGGTTCCGCGTCACGATTGGAACGAAGGAAGAGAACCGCCTGTTCGTGGATACGATCCACGAATTCTTCGGGCTGAAGAAGTGAGATCATCGTCCCCCTGGACGCCGAGCGCCCGCAGCTGGGGAGGCATTCCCCTGTGTGCAGCCGGCCTCCAGGGTGTTTGAGCTGGAGGAATTATGTCAAAAATTAAAGCCGTGTTCTTTGACCAGGACGGCGTGATCATCGATACCGAACGGGATGGACATCGCGTTTCGTTCAACATGGCCTTCAAGGAATTTGGGTTCAGCGATGAGTGGAGCGTGGAGTACTACCATGAACTGCTCCAGATCGCCGGCGGCAAGGAACGCATGAAGCATCACTGGAAGACGCAGGGCTTCTCCAGAAGGATGGCGGAAGAAGAAATAGACAAGCTCATCCCGGAAATGCACAAACGCAAGACCGCCCTGTTCGTGGAATTGATCGAGAAGGGCAAACTTCCGCTGAGGCCGGGCGTTCACCGCTTCATGAAGGAGGCGCTGGAGGCCGGGCTGAAGATCGCAGTCTGCACGACCTCCAATGAGCAGGCCGCCCGGGCCATCACCGGGAAAATCCTGACCGATATCAAATTCGATCTGGTGCTGGCCGGCGATGTGGTAAGCAAGAAGAAGCCCGATCCGGAGATCTACAATCTTGCCTTGACCAAGCTCGCTCTGAAGCCGGAGGAAGTCTTCGTGGTGGAAGATTCGAAGAACGGGGTGGCTGCTTCCAAAGCCGCAGGCATGAAAACCGTCGTCACCACGAACAGTTATACCGAGAAGGAGGATGTGGGCGCGGGAGATGTCATTGTGACCTGCCTGGGCGATCCGAATGGCGAGAAGGCCACCCTGCGAAAAGGCACCCTGCAGGGCTTTGACGGTGTGGTCCACGCCAGGCAGTTGATCGATCTATTCTCGAAATAATCTCCGGCGCCGCCTGGAAGCCTCCCCCGGCGTCTATGGAATGATCCGGATCAGCGCCGAGTAGAGGCCCCCGGCCACCAGCGCAGTGGCGGGAATGGTCAGCAGCCAGGCCATCGTAATATCCCAGGCGACACCCCAGCGCACCTTATTCGCCCGCTCAGCTGTTCCGGCACCCATGATCGTTGCGCTCACTACTTGAGTCGTGCTGACCGGCCCGCCGATCAGGGAGGCTCCGATGATGATGATCGCCGATGCCAGCTGCGAAGTGAAGCCGTCGATGGGTCGGATCTTGAACATCTTGCCTCCCAACGTCCTGATCAACCGCCATCCGCCGATCGCGGTACCCAGCGCGATCGCACCGGCGCAGATGATGATCACCCAGAATGGAACTGCAAAGACCCGCAGATATCCGTCGGTGACCAGCCCCAATGTCATAATGCCCATGGTTTTTTCTGCGTCATTGGCGCCGTGGCTGAGTGCCAGGGCGACGCCGGTAATTATTTGACTGTGTTTGAACAGCCCATTGACCTTTGGAGTTGCGTTCCAACTCAGGATCAGGATGAGTCGCAACAAGATCAGTCCGAAGATAAAACCCAGCAGGGGCGAGGTAAAGAGGGCGACGAGCACCTTGATCAGCCCCGGAAGCTCAACGGCTTGCCATCCCCCGCCTATGACCACCGCGCCGATCAGCCCCCCCACCAGGGCATGCGAGGAACTGCTCGGAAATCCAAGGTACCAGGTTAACAGATCCCACAAAATGGCGCTGGCGAGCGCCGCCACGATCACGATCACGTTGATGGAACTGGAAGCGACCACATCGTTCCCGATCGTCTCTGCAACTGCAAGTCCAAAAATAAAGGGAGCCAAAAAGTTTGCCAGGGCGGTGACTCCCAATGCCACCGGGGGCGAAAATGCCCGCGACGAGATCATCGTGGCGACCACGTTGCTTGAATCGTGAACTCCATTTAGTAACGCAAATCCGAGGCCCAGGATGATCACGGCAATGAGGATGGGCGACATTGCTGTTTCTCTGCCTAGGTGATCTTCACCACAATGTCCGCGATCACGTTGGCGGCCTCATCGCCCCGGTCGGCGGCGTTGCTCATATGGCGGTATACCTCGCGCAATTTCAGCATCATGACCACGTGCTTGAGATCCTCCACTCCGCTGAAGAGATCCGCCAGCGCTTCGCGGTAAACGCCTTCGACCCGGTTCTCAAGAGCCTTGGCACGCTGGGCATGGTCATTGGATACTGCCGGATGCTCCTCCAGGCTGTTGACCGCCATGGAAAGTTCATAGGCCGCATCCCTTAACAGGGAGGCCATGCGCTGCATATAGGGTGTCGGCTCGACCTTCAGGATCTCCATCTCGCTGACCGTGCTGTAGGCATAATCCAGCACATCGTCGATCGTCCGCGAAAGCGAGAAGATGTCTTCGCGGTCAAAGGGTGTGATGAAGGTCTTATTAAGTTCATCGATCAGGATGCGACGGGCCTCATCCGCTTCCTTCTCTTTGGCGTCCAGCAGTGCCGAGGCCGCCGGGTCCCGGGTGCTCAGGAAGGTTTTCAAGGCATCCAAACCCTCCAGCGTGAGCGCGGCTTGATCGTGGATGAGTTTCAGAAAGACGTTCTGTCGTTTCTTGAAGAGTCGATTCATAGTCCATCCTCCTTGCTGAGATATTAAATTCATCCTTTGGCTTGGGATTTGTGTTCGTTCCAGCACACGCCGTCCAATTGACAGCCGAGGCGGCGCGGGCCCACTCCGCACGATTCGAAATGCCTGCCTGCTCGATGATCGCAAAATGATTGTACACCCAATCCGGTGCGGATCTGGCCCCCTCCAGGCTGATGGCCACGGAATGAAGAGCGTTCGAGTCCGTTTTATCCGGTCAGCGGGCCCTGCTCAGCGCAACTTCTTCCGGATTGACCAGTACCTGCACTTCCTCTCCGTACCGGATCTCCGGGATGGGCTCGGCAATCACTTCCAGCAACGATGCTCCCTGAAAATTGCGGCGTTTGGTCTCCGGATGCGGATAATAGATCCAGCCGCCATGTGCGATCCCCTGATAAACCACCCTGCAGCGCGAAAAGGAGAAATGCTCGGGCGGATGCAGGTCCGTCCATTCGACATCCCGGAACGTGAATTCCGGCTTGATTAATTCGAATGAATATGGATGAATGTCTATGTTGAGGGTGCCGTTGAAATACCCGTCGAGGTCCAGCCCGCGCGCTTTGAAGATCGGCCTCTGTCTTTCCAGGGTGCCATATGGATAATCCTGCGACGGACCGGATGCGACCCGGTAACCCGGTACAATCACGCCGCGCAGGGCGGTCCAGTGCGGATTCATGAAATGGGGTTTCCTGTCAGCGCTGCGGAAGAGACAGAAACTCCGCGCAGAGGATCCCGAAATACACGTTGATCTCGTAGGAAAGCAGTCTGGCCTGCATCGGATTATCTGTGAGCGCGCCTGCCAGGATCAGGGTGGGCCACAAACTGTCAGGTTTGCCGTGCTCCACGAGGTCCGGGTCCGCTGCCAGCAGGTCATCGAGACGGTTGGAAAGGATGGCGGCCTGCATCCATGAATCATACTTTGCCGAGGCGGGATCGAATCCGTAAGGGCCGTCCGCGGCATGCGCGTGACCCTGATCGGCACTGGCAATCAGGGCGATGCGCT
>DATJBI010000078.1:0-22081 GCA_035515435.1 Anaerolineales bacterium | reverse complement strand
AGATGATCGTCAAAGGAAAAGTGGTGCGGCTGGAACCATACGGCGTGTTCGTGGAGATCGGCGCCGAACGGCCCGGCATGATCCACATCAGCGAACTGGCCCGCGGGTATGTCAAGAACGCGAGCGATGTGGTCAAAGAGGGCGATGAGGTCGAGGCGATGATCCTCACGGTCGATCGCAAGAAACGGCAGATCCGTTTGAGCCTGAAAGCCATCCAGCCCGAGATCGTCGAAGAAGAAAAGCTGGAACGCGAAAGCAAGCGCGGCCGGAAGAATAAGAAGGCCGAAAAAGAGACGGAAGCGCAGGTCGAAGAGAACCCCGAGCCCGAGTTGACCGCCATGCAGCTGGCCTGGCAGAGCGCCCAGGACCGCGCCAAGACCCGCAAGGGTCAGAAATCGAAGCGGATCAAATCAGCCTCGATCGAACAGGAAGACATTCTCAGCCGCACGCTGGAAAAGCGGCTGCCGACCGGCGCCTGAAACGGACGAATGAAGAAGATCGCCTCCGCCTGAACGGAGGCGATCTTCTTTTAGAGCAGGTTCGAATACGTGTCCGCAAACAAGGCGGGCTGACCGCCGGTGTGCCAGAACAGAACGGTCTCCTCCTTCTTGAAAAAGCCCGTGCGGATCAGATCGATCAGACCCGCCGCGGCGCGGCCCGTGTAAACCGGATCCAGCAGCAGACCTTCCTTGCTTGCAAACAGGCGGACGGCTTCGCGCTCGGCATCGGTCAACACTCCGTACCCCGCCTTGCAGTACCTGTCCGTGGCCAGCACATCGCCCGGTGTGAAGTGGATCCGCCGGCCAAGACGTTCCGAGGTATCGGAAGCCAGGGCCGATACGTGGGCCTGCAACCATCCTTCCGATTCATCAATGCTGATCCCCAGCACTCTGCCCCGGTAGCCAAATAGCCTCTGGCCCAGCACGAGGCCCGCCTGCGTCCCTCCGGAGGAAGTCCCGAAAACAAACCAATCCGCAGGCACGTTCTGCTTCATGAACTCTTCCACCGCAAAGGCGTAGCCTAAGGCACCGGTGGTGCTCGATCCTCCGTAGGGAACCAGATACGGCCGGCGTCCATCTGCGGAGGCCCTCTCGAAGGTCTCTTGCAAGACACGGTCACGATCGGCGCGGTCGGGGACATTGACAATCCTGGCGCCGAACAATTCATCCACCAGCAAATTCGCCGAAGCCCGCCCCGGCAGCGGACCCGTCAAGACCAGGATGCATTCAAGGCCGAACCTGGCCGCGGCGGCCGCGGTCTGGCGGCAATGGTTCGATTGGATCGCGCCCGCCGAGATCAGCGTCCTGGCTCCCTGCTCCTGCGCCTCCGCCACCAGGAACTCCAGCTTGCGCGTCTTGTTCCCGCCGAAGGCCAGTCCGGTCTGGTCGTCGCGCTTGACCAGCAGACGGGGTCCGCCCAGCGCCGCGGAAAGGCGCGGCAGTTCTTCGATCGGTGTCGGCAAATGAGCAAATCGTAACCGCGGAATATCCATCAGGCTCCTCCAATCGCTTGCCGCGTCTTCTGCTTGCCGCGCGAACGCATCACGTCCAGCAGGCGCGGGATGATTTCCGAGTACATCTTATACCATAATGGCCGGGGGGCGAAGTCCCACGCCCCAAGCGTCCGAACCACCTGCCCGCCCAACCCTTCCTTGAAGCGGAACACGCCCCACAGCGCATCGCCCTCGTTGAATTCATCCGGCGCGCCCCACAGATCGTACGCCAGACAGCCGCGCGATCTTGCGCGTTTCATCGCCTCCCATTGCAAAAGGTAATTTGGCATTTTCTCGCGATGGGTCCCGCGCGACATGCCGTAAACATAATAGGCGCGTCCGGCGAAATAGAAGACAAAGACCGCGGCCACCACCTCCCCGCTCACTTCGGCAATCAACGGCTCCGCGCCCGGTTCGGCCGATCGCATGAACGATTCCCAGACCGTCCTATAATAAGCCTCTGCGCGGATCACGAAGCCATCGCGCACGGAAGTCTCGGCATACATCTGATAAAGCAGCGGCAGATCGGCCGCTGTTCCAGCGCGGACCGTCACGCCCTTCCTCTCGGCTAGCCGGATGTTGTAGCGCGCCTTCTGTTTCATGCGCGCCAGCAGCTCCTCGTCGGAGGCGGACACATCGATCAGCACGGTGTTTTTGAATTGGATCTGATCCATTGAGAATCGCCAGCCTCTGTGATGCAGCTCCAACCGGACCACCTGGCCGTTTGGCTCGTCGCGCGCCAGGCCGCCCTGCGGGATCCCCGTCCCCAGCACGACCTCCGGGTCGACTTTCAAAAAGACCGCACGCTGGCCCCTGGCAAAGGCCTGCAGATCATCCAGCACGCGATGGCGCAGGCTTTCGTCCGACCAATCCAGCAGCGGCCCCTTAGGACAGTAAAGAACGCAGGGCCCGCCGGCAAATCCCCCCGGGAAGATCGTGCGCTTTAGAACGAGGCATGCGGCCCGAATGGTTGAGGGGTTCGACCCGCCCAAAGGATCCGATCCGTCATCGGCCGCGTACTGAAATGAGCCCTCCCGCCAGACAAGATAGAGCGCCTGCCATCCATATTTTGATTTCACCTGTGCCCATTCCCGGGTCTGGAGAAAGTGGGGATGAGGCGCGGACGCGACCCATTGGTTCCAACTCGGCGGCTGCATTATCCGCTCTCACGTCCCGCCAGGCGCCGCAGATACAGTTGATAGAGCCACGGGCGGTAGATTTTGTCCACGGCCGGAGCGGCGCGTTTGAGTGCCCCGCCGAAGCCGCGTTTGAAGCGATAGACTCCCCATAAGCCGTCGTGGCGTTCTTCAAATTGCGCTTCCAGCAGCGCTTCGTCTTCATCCGGCACTCCCCACAGATCGTACTGCTCCGCGCCCTTGGAGCGCGCCCAGCGCATGGCCGCCCACTGAAGCAGATAGGTGGGCATGCGATTGCGCTCCTCGTCGTTGGATGCCCCGTAGAGGTACCAGGCGCGCCCGCCGCGGGCAAAAACCATCAGGGCGGCCAGCGGCCGGTTCTCAAACTCAGCGACCAGCAATTCGCACCGGCCCCCCGGACGGAACAGCTGATATGCCCTTTGATAGTATTCAGCGGAATGAACCCCAAAGCCGTCTCTGCCCCCCGTGATCTGAACCAGCTTGTAAAAGCCGGCCAGATCATCCCAGGGACGGACGATCACGCCCTTCTTTTCCGCGAGGCGGATGTTGTAGCGGCACTTCTGTTTCATGCGCGCAAGAATTTCATCTTCGCTTCCGTGCAGGTCGACCACGATCGTGCGCCGAGGCTGGATGTTCTCTGTGGAGGGGAGGAAAGACGGGGGATGAAAGTTGATCTCGCCCTCAAACGCATCCGGTTCAATTTTCAAGAATATGGCCCGGCGGCGCCGGCAGACCTCGTCCAGCTCCCTCCAGAAATCCGGGCCCGGCGGCTGCGGCTGGTCGCGGACGGTCAGCTTGGGGATGTAGGCGATCGTAAAGCCGAGCGGGAGTCTGCGAAGCAGGATTTGAGCACCGGCCCGGCCCAGAACCAGGCGGATCACGTCCCATCCAAATGCAGATTTCAACGCGCCCCATTCCGCGGTTTGCAGCAGATGGGGGCTGGGGTGTCCCTGGAGGAATCGATTCCACTCAGAAAGCGACGCTTCTGACATCAGACCACGGAAGTAATTTCGGGCGAGGGTGTCTGGCGGATCACGGCGCCCGGGACAACGGCGTCAAGCAGGGAAATGATTTCGTCGGCGCGCCCGCTCGCCGCCAGGGATTCCAGCTGCTGGAGAGCCGCCCTCAGTTGATCGCCCGCCAGGACCTCTTCATGCTCAGAGCGAAAGATATCCGGGTGTGCCGTCTTATCATAGGTCTTCCCCGGTTCCCAGAGTTCTTCACGCAGTTTCTCGCCGGACCGGATGCCGGTGAACTCGATCTCGATATCGCGCCCGGGCTCCAGCCCCGAAAGCCGAATCAAATCCTCCGCCAGATCAAGGATGCGCACCTGCGGACCCATGTCCAGCAGGAACGCCTCGCCGCCCTGCCCCAGCGCGGCTGCCTGCAGGACCAGATGAACCGCCTCCGGGATGGTCATGAAGTAGCGTTCCATGTCCGGATGCGTGACCTGGACCGGGCCCCCGTTGGCAATCTGTCGTTTGAAGATCGGGATGACGCTGCCGCGGCTGCCCAGGACATTTCCAAAGCGCACCACCGAATAGGCGTGCTTCGTTCGATGGGCCGCCTCGAGCACGATCGTTTCGGCCAGGCGCTTGGTGGCGCCGTAGACGTTGGCCGGACGCACCGCTTTATCGGTGGAGATCAAGACCAGCCGTTCCACATTTTTCTCCATGGCCGCTTCCACCACATTGCGCGTGCCCATCACGTTATTCAAGACCGCCTCTTCCACGTTGGCCTGCATCAGCGGCACATGCTTGTGCGCGGCGGCATGGAAGATCACCTGAACGTCCTGGAAAACCGACTGCAAACGTGCGATGTTTTTCACGTCGGCGATCACGGGCCTCAGCCTGAGAGATGGATAGTCCTGCTTCAACTCCAGCAGGGTCTCAAAAATGCTGTTCTCGCCGTGACCGAGGATGATCAGTTCACCGGGATTCCAGCGCGCGATCTGGCGCGAAAGCTCGCGTCCGATCGAACCGCCGGCGCCGGTGACCAGGACCCGCTTGCCGCCCAGGACGTCGGCGATCATCTCCTCGTGAATCCGGCGCGGCTCTCGGCGGAGCAGGTCGGTGATATCCACCTCGCGCAGGCGGCTGACGCTGACGCGGCCGCCAATCAGTTCGTAGATCCCCGGCATGGTCCGGGATGGAAGTCCCTTGAGGCGGCAGGCGTCATTGACCAGCCGTACGACCCGTCCGGGGGCGGAAGGAATCGCAAAGATCACTTCGTCCACGTGCTGGTTGTCCAGCACATCCACGATATCGCTCACGAGTCCGATGACGGGCACGCCGTAGATCTCCTGGCGTTGTTTGGCGCGGTCATCGTCGAGGAACCCGACCGGACTCAAATTAAGTTGCGAGGACTTTTGAAGCTCCCGCACCACCAGGGCGCCCGCGTCGCCCGCGCCGATGATCAGGGCGCGGCGCGTCTTGCCATTACGCGGCGCGCTGGATTGTTCGGCCAGGATGCGAAGCGCAAAACGCGAACCGCCGATCAAAACCAGCGACAACAACCAGTCGATGCCGAGGGCCGAACGCGGCATGCCGGGAAGGACCAGCTTGGTGGAAAGCAGGAGCAGCATCACCCCTGAAGTCAGCACGGAGGCGGTTGTCACCGCGGCAGTGATTAGCCGCAGTTCATGGGTGCTGGCGTAGATCCAAATGCGGCGGTACAGCCCAAACAGGAAATAGGTGGGGATCTTGATCGCCAGGGCCACCAGGCACATGGCCAGGATGGCAGGAAAGTAGAACGGCAATTGGGCCGCGTCGAGCCGCAGCGCAAAACTTCCCATCACCGAGACCAGGATGAGAACAAAATCGCCGATCAAGACGTAGCGATTGCGAAAATGCGGGCGCAGCTTCATTGCATCCAATCGACAGTTTCCTTCAGACCATCCAGCAGGGGAGTCTCCGCTTTGAAAGCGAGCACCTTCCGGGCCCGGACCGGGCTCCCCAGCGATTTGTAAATATCGCCCGCCCGGGGCGGGGCAAAGACCGGCTTGGAGGCATTCGGAAAAAGCCCCGCGAGCACCTCCAGCAGATCCAGCAGCCGCGTGCTGCGTCCGGTGCAGACGTTAAGGATCTGGCCCGCGGCAGATGGATGTTCCGAGGCCGCGAGATTGGCGCGCACGACATCGCCGACAAAGATCAGGTCGCGCGTCTGACCGCCATCGCCAAACACGGTGACGGGCTGGCCGTCCCGCAGGCGGCGGATGAAGATCGGCACGGCCGCGGCATACATTGAGTCCGGGCGCTGGCGCGGGCCGTACACATTGAAATACCGCAGCGCCACGACTTGCAATCCCAGGGAGGCCGTATAGAGATCCGCGAACATTTCAGCCACACGCTTGGACAGGGCATACGGCGAGAGCGGCCGCAGCGGCGTATCCTCCCTCAAGGGCAGCGCCTGCGAGTTGCCATACACCGCCGCGCTGGAAGCGATCACGGCCCGGCGCACTCCGGCCCGGCGCGCCGCCTCCAGCAGGATCGAGGTGCCGGTGATATTGACCTCAAAACAATCCCGGGGCTTCTCGAGCGATTCGGGAACGGAGACAAAGGCCGCCTCGTGAAAGATGACCTCGACGCCGCGCACACTGCCTGCCACCACGGCGGCATCGCGCAGGTCGCCGGCCACGACCTCCAAACGGCCGCCGTTCCCCAAGCTGCTCAACCCCTCCAGGTTCTCGCGCCTGCCGCTCGAAAAATTGTCCAGCACCCGGACGGCCGCACCCTGCGCCAGCAGCGAGCGCACGATGTGCGATCCGATGAAACCCGCGCCGCCGGTGACCAAATACTGCTTCAATTCATCTACCCTTTCGACTCAGCACCGTACCGACGGTGCGCAGAACGATCAGGATGTCCAGCACCAGCGAGCGGTGCTTGATATAGTACAGGTCGTATTCCAACTTGACGACGGTCTCGGTCACATTGGCGACATAGCCGTAATTGATCTGGGCCCAGCCGGTCAGTCCTGGCTTGACCAGCAGGCGCGCCCGATAGAAAGGGATCTGCCTTTGGAATTCCGCAACCAGTTCCGGGCGCTCCGCCCGCGGACCCACCAGGCTCATCTCACCGCTCAGGACGTTCCAAAACTGCGGCAGTTCATCCAGGCGCGCTTTGCGCAGGAAATTGCCGACGCGGGTCACGCGCGGATCGTTTTCCAGGGCCAGTCTGGCTTCACCATCCGCTTCGGCCCCCTGATGCATGGTGCGGAATTTATAGATCTTGAAGACCTGCCCGCCCCGGCCCACGCGGGTTTGCGCATAAAAGATCGGAAAGCCGCTGTCGATCCAGGTGGCGGCCAGCACAAACGGAAAGCTGATCCCGCACAGCAGCAATCCGATCGCCCCGCCCAGCAGATCCATCAAGCGCTTGACCGCCTCATAGAATCTGCTCACCCGCATTTCGTCCGTGAAAGAGCGGAGCATCCAATCTGATTCCAAATGATGAACAGGCACGCGTCCGGCCATCTCCTCGTACAGGATGGGCATGCGCGTGACTTCGACGCCTCGTTCCTGGGCGTCCAGGATGGCCTGAAAGGTGGTCCCGCGGATCTCGCCGGTGATTGCAACCGCGATGTCCGAAATCTGATACTCATCCAGGACCTGCAGCAGATGGCGGCTCGAGCCGATCACCGGGAATCCTTCGAAGCGGTGTGTGACTTTGCGCGGATCGTCGTCAATAAAGCCGATCAGGTTGAACGGCGGCGGCTTCAACCGATTGAAGGTCTGAGCCAGGGCCAGGCCGGCCTTGCCCGCACCGACGATCAACACGCGACGCATCAATTCGGGTGACGTGTAAAGTCGTATGTATAACGCACGCCAGCCCAATGTCAGAAGGGAGGCCGTGACCAGGAAGGCACCGAATCCGATGCGGGGCAGCGAGGTCGTGTCCGTGCTGGTAACAATGAAGATCAGGGAATAGACCACGAGACCAACAAAGGCGGCGATCTCGATGCCGCGCAGCGTTCTGCGCCAGCTCGCCGCCACGTGCGGGTCGTACAGCTCAACCATCAGGAGCAGCCAGCCGAGCGGCAAAAGATAGAACCACAGCGGGACCTTGACACTGACCCCCACCAGGATCCAGGCCCGCTCCGGCCTGATGTTCAGGTGTTCCGCAAGCAATTTGTAATATAGATAAAATCGCCAGGTATAGATGGCGGCAAAGTCGGAGGCGACGGACGCCACCAGGTCCCCGAGGATCAGCAGAATGCGATGCTCGCCGGAGCGCAGATGAAATTTCGGACGAGGCGCCGTATCAGCCATGTTTCTGAATCGACGGCCGGGCCAGCAGGCTGCATAAAAAACCACTGCCCCATGAGAGATGCATGGTCAAAATGGAAAGCGGCAGTCCCAGCAGGAGGAACGGTTTGCGAGCGCGCAGCGCAGCCCGGGCGCCGCCGGCCAGCAGCACCAGAAGATAGCCGATGATCTCCAGGGAGACCACCCAGCGCGCAAACGCAAACCAGATCGATAAGATGACGAGCAGCATCAGGTCGGCCACGAAGAGCGGCGGAAGCGCCTGCCGCCAGCGGATCGTGCCGGCATGACGTCTGAGCATTCTCCACTTCCAATAACCATATCGCCAATATTGACGGCCCAATTCGCCCAGGGAGGCGCGCGCGAAATAGATGGAACGGATCTCGGGATCAAGCCAGACCACGCCGCCGGTCTGACGCAGGCGCGCATTGAATTCGTAGTCTTCGTTGGCCAGCAGGGTCTCATCGAAGCCGCCGATTTGATCCGCCAGCTCACGCCGGAACGCCCCGAACGGCACGGTGTCCACCGCCCCCGCCTTGGGATTCAACCGGTACAGCGCGTCGCCCACGCCCAGCGGATGCGCCGCCGCCGCGGCAATGGATTCTGCGATCCAGCCTGTGCCGCCCGGGCGGATCTGCCACACGCCTCCGACGTTCGCGCCCTTGCCCGCCTCCAGGGCACGCACACAACGCTCCACATATTCGGGCTCCGGCTGTGAATGCGCATCCAGGCGCACGATGATCTGGCCGCGCGCCTGCCCGATGGCCAGATTCAAGGCCGCAGGAATGATGCGCCGCACATTGTCCACGACGCGCAGCCGCAGATCGGGATGATCGCCGTGGAACACGTTGATTAATTCGCGGGTTTTATCCTGCGAAAGGGCGTCAGCAATAATGATTTCCATTTGTGGACGAGGATAGGACTGAGCCAGAATCGCATCCAATAGTTGATGGATCGTAGCTTGTTCATTGTAACATGGTACGATAATCGAAACGAATGGCGGCATAATCAACTTGCGTTTTGCTTTTCAGCAGGCTTTTTATTGCGTATCTATCAATTCCCAAAACGCAAGCTCAGAGGGGCCGGCGGCCATTCAACGGCAGATGGACGATGACGGCCGTGCCCCGCCCCAACGCACTGCGGACGCTAATTCTACCACCATGAGCGGCCACAATCTCGTGAACAATGGCCAGCCCCAACCCCGCGCCGTGATGCTCACCGCCGGCCCGGGCTGCATCGGCCTGGTAGAAGCGGTCAAAAATGTGCGGCACGGCCTCCGGAGGGATCCCCCGGCCGGTATCGTCGACCGCAACCTGGATCTCGCCGCGGTCATGAATGGCGCGCAAAGTGATGCTTCCGCCCGCAGGCGTGAACTTCAGGGCATTCTCCACCAGATTGGTGAACACCTGGGCCAGCCTGTCGCCGTCCCCGAGCAGGGGCGGCAGGCCTTTTGCAAATGTGGCGCTCAGGGCAACGCCTGCCTTGGAAGCCAGCGGCGTGAATTTTTCAACAATGCCGTTCAGCAGAGCCGGGACCTCGATGGGCGACATCTGCAGATTCAGGATGCCTGCGTCCAGGCGTGCCAGATCAAGCAGGTCGAGCGCCATGCGATGCATCCGGCCCGCCTCGTTATAGATCACCTCCGCCGCCTGGGTGCGGGCTTCGGGCGTCTCCACGGTCCCATCCATGATCGCCTGCGCAAACCCCTGGATCGAGGTCAGCGGCGTTTTGAGTTCATGGGAGACATTGGCCACGAAATCACGCTGGGACTTTTGACTCGTCTGGACCCGCGCCATCATGGCGTTGAAGACCCGCATCAATTCCTGGACCTCATGCGGACCGCGCGGCTCGACGGCCATGGCCGTTCCGCGCGGAAAGGCCCGCGCCGCGGAAATAAGCTGCTGCAGCGGATCCGCGATCCAGCGCGCGATCGCCAGGGCCAATACCAATGAAAGCATCAAGGCGATCACACCGCCCTCCAGCAGCGGCGCCAAAAGTTCGTCGGTCAGCAGAGCCAGGACCGGGACCTTTGGCCGCGGCGAGGCGACCATCAACCAGTTGCCGCTGGGAAGCTGTCGCAGCGTATAGAGCCAGAACTTCCCGGTCCGGTCCCGAACCGTCTGGGTCAGGCGCGCCAGGACCGATCGGGAGGGCAGCGGGACGGCCGGGGAGGCCGGATCGGTGTCCGAAAGCACCGCGCCGCCGGGACTGAAGGTCAGGATGCGGACATTCAATGCCTGGGCGATCAAGTTCACCTGGCTGGTGGACGGATCGGCCACCAGGCCGTCGGCGGCCCTCAACTGCACAAAGGTCTGCCGGTACAGCACCGGATTGCGCACCAGGAAGAGGATCAGAACGATCGCCACGACCCCCAGAGCCGTAACAATGAGCAGGGCATAACTCAACCAGAGCCGGGAGCGGAGGGAGGAGAACATAATTCTGTGCGGCGGGCCCGGCGCGCGGCCCGGCCCCCACCAGCCTATCAAACCACCAATTTATATCCGACCCCTGTGACGGTCTCGATCTTGATCGCGCTGCCCTCCAGTTTTTTGCGGAGGTGCGCGACGTGAACATCCACGGTCCGGGTCTGTCCGTAAAAGTCAAAGCCCCATGCCATTTGAAGCAGCTGCTCGCGGGTGAAGACGCGCCCGGGCTGGCCAGCCAGGGTCAGCAGCAGATCAAACTCCTGCGTCCGCAAATCCAGCAGATGCGCCGCGACCCGCGCCTCGCGCCGGACCGGATCGATCAGCAGTTCATCCAATCGTACAACCTTCTGTTCTGCGGCGGGTTTGTTCTCGGCGCGCCGCAGGATGGCCTTGACCCGCGCCACCAGCTCCCGCGGATTAAAAGGCTTGGTCAGATAATCATCCGCACCCAATTCCAGACCGAGGATCTTATCGATGTCTTCATCGCGCGCGGTCAGCATGAGGATCGCAACGGGATTCTGCTCGGCGCGCAGGCGGCGGCACACTTCGAAGCCGTCCAGCTTCGGGAGCATTACATCCAGCACCACCAGGTCAGGCGGCAGGCGGCTGACGGCTTCCAGGGCGGCCTGCCCGTCCCTCGCTTCCTGGATGCGAAAGCTGTCACGCTCAAGATACATGCGCGCCAATCGCAGAATGGAGGGCTCATCGTCCACGAGCAGGACAAGTTCGCCGGCCACTCAGTCACCGCGCGGGGATTTGAGCAGGGCGATCACTTCGATCTCGACCAGCGCGCCCTTCGGCAGGGCTGCCGCGGCGACCGTCGTGCGGGCCGGCGGGTTTTGAGAAAAGAATTCGCCGTAGACGGCATTCATCTTGACGAAATCATTCATATCTTTCAAGAAGACCGTGGTCTTGACGGCATAATTCAAACCCGAATCGGAGGCCTCCAGCACATGCCGGAGGTTGGTCAACACCTGGCGGGTCTGCGCCTCGATGCCCCCTTCCACCAATTCGCCGGTGGCGGGGTCGAGGCCGGCCTGTCCTGCGGTAAACACCAGCGAATCGGTCCGTATGGCCTGCGAATAGGGGCCGATCGCCTTCGGGGCCTTGTCGGTAAATATGATTTTCTTGCCTTCCGTTGTAAACATTCGACCTCCACAGGGTATCCAGCTGGCCTTATTTTGTTCCCGCGAGTATACAACCGAGAGGCGAGACAGGCAATACCGGCGCGCAAAGGCGCGGTCCGCAGCCGCGCCTTTGGCAGATTATTCCGGATCAGCCGTTCAAGGAAGATGGCGCGGGCGTGGCGGGCTGATTGGCTTGACGAAATGCCCGGATCGCTTCACGCAGAGCTTTGGCGCTCTCTCTCAACCCGGCCTGACGAATGGCTTGAAACTGGGCACGCACTGCCTGTACCATCTGAAGGGCCTGGGCCGGATCGGTCACATTGCCCGAGGCATCGAAGCCGGCATGGGACTGCATCAGCGCCTGCAGAGCCGTATAGATCGGCTGCACATTCTTGACGGCTCCAGAAAAAGCATCGAGGGCGCGCTGAACGGAAGACACATCCCGGCCTTTGGCCTGCGCCTCGTCCAGCCTGGTCTGGATCCGGGAGATCAGGGTCTGGGCGCGGTCCAGGATGGTGCCGATGCGCGCATAAACGGTCTGCTCTCTCGACCAGGCCGTCTGCAGCCTGGCGTTCGTAGGCTGAGCGGCAGAGGGCGCGGCTGGGGGGTCCGCCGTCTGGGCATGCACGCTGAAGGGGGGCAGCACGCCAAGAAGAGCCACGGCCGCGATCACCGCCGCGATCAAATTCGTCTTGAACCACTTTGCAATCATTGACATTCGAATCTCCTTGATTCTCATTTATGATTGCGATTTTAGGCTGCAGGGGTTATGAAAGTGTGGCGGGAATGTAAAATGCCTGTAAAATCTAGGTGCGGCGCACGGCCAGCATGGTCAGATCATCGGTCAGCGGATTGGAACCCACAAAAGCGTTGAGGCTGGATTCCACGGCGTCCAGCATCGTCTCGGCAGACGCAGGGGAGGCCGAGCGGATCGCCTCCATCAAGCGCGCTTCGCCGAAGAGTTCCCCCCCGGTTGAAAATTCCTCGGTCAAACCATCCGTATAGAACAGAAGGCTCTCTCCCGCGGTCAGCTGAATGGTCTTTTCGGAGATGGTCCGCGCTTCGGTTGCACCCAGCGCGACCCCGGTACGGGTCAACCGCTCGATCGCCCGATCTGCTTTCAGCCACAACGGCGGGTTGTGTCCTGCATTGGCATAGGTCACTTCGCCGGTGTTCTGGTTGAGCACCGCATACACGGCAGTCACAAACATGCCCTGCTTCGTGTCGGGCATGAGCAGTTCATTGACACGCTGCAGGGCCTCCGCCGGAGAGGGGGTCTCGACCACGGCTGCCCGCACCAGGGTCCGGGTGAGCGCCATGAAGAGCGCGGCGGGCATCCCTTTGTCCGCGACGTCCGCGATGAACAGGCCGAGCCTCTGATTGGGCAGTTCGATCACATCATAAAAATCGCCCCCGACCTGCCGGGCGGTCTTCCAGCGGGCCGCCAGTTCCCAATTTGCGCTTTGCGGCAATGACTCAGGGATGAAGGTCTGCTGGATCTGCCGCGCCAGCTGGATTTCCGTTTCGAGGTGCTCACGCACGACCATCTCTTTTTGCAGGCGGTCATTTTGAATGGCGAGCGCCGCCTGTTGGGCGATGCCCGTGATGATCTCCAGGCGGCGGGCGCGAAACCGCCGTCCGCCGGAGGTCTCCTGCAGCAGCAGCACACCGAATACATCGGACTTGACCGACAGGGGAACTGCATAAAGAAGTCTTTCGCTGCTCTGGAGGGTTTGTTCGTCTTCCCGCCGCCATGATTCGCTGAAGTCGATCCACTTTTGGGGTTCATCCGCCGCCGTGAGCGGATGGACCAGCAGGCAGTTGGAGCCTCGGACCGCATCCAGCAGTGGAAACGAACCAGGGGCCAGGTCGGCCTCGGCCAGAATTTTTCGAGCCTCCCCTTCAAAACCGTAGGCGTGAAGGGGATGGAAGGCTTCGTGTTGGGCATCCCACAGATAGAGGGCCACGCGGGACGCTCCGACCAGGATCGGCATGACACGCACGATCGTGCCGAGGATCTCGTCCAGCTCGTTCAGACTGACCACGGCCTGAGCCACCTGCAACAATGCCGCAGACGCATACGCCTGTTCCTGTGCTGCATCATAGAGACGGGCGTTTTCGATCGCCACCGCGGCATAGCTTGCAAAGGTGGCCACCATGGCCTGCGCTTCATGGCCGTAACGTCCCGGGGTCGGATGCGCCAGCGAAATGACCCCGACCGGTTGATCCCCGACGTGCAGGGGCGCTGCCAGGGAGGAATAATCCGATCCAAAGCCGGCGGCCTGACCCAGCGGCCCAATGGGACCGGCCGGCCCACGGAACATGGGGCTCTCCGAAAGCATGGCCCGGGTCAGGGCGATCGAACCATCCACGTTCGATTGACGTGCCTGTTCGATCGCCTGGGGATCGCCGCCGTGCACCGCGGCCAGATACAGGTCACCCTCACCCAACAACCAGATGGCGCAGACCTCCACCGGAAGATTGCGTTCGATCTCGGTCAAAATGGCATCCAGGACCTCATCCAGGCCGGCATTGGAGGACAGCAAGCCGGCCACTTCGCGCAGACTATCCGACACCTGGCGCCGCCAATGCTCGGACCGGTAGAGATCGGCATTGCGGATTGCGGCGGCGATCGTCCCGGCCACCGTCTCGAACATGAACCGGTCATCCTCCGTGAAGGCGTTGACCCGATCGGATTGGATGTCCAGCACGCCGATGACCTTTTCGTTGAACAACAGGGGAACGGACAATTCCGAGCGCGTGTTCTTGGGCGGCAGGGGCGACGGCAGATAACGCCCGTCCTTGGACACATCGTTCGCAAAGACGGTTTGGCCGGCGCGCGCCACCCATGGGATGATGCCCGTTGAGTCATCCAGTGGGATGGAATACCCTTCGAGAGCCTGGCTGCGCTGTCCGCTGCCTGCTTCGTACTCGATCAGCCGCCGGTTGGGGTGGACCGTAAACAGATGCACGAAAGGAAATCCAAATTGCTGATGGATCAGCCTGGCCGTATCGCCCATCAGCTGGTGCAGATCCAGGGTCGAAGTGACACTCCGGCTCACCTCGGCAATCAGCGATAACTGATCGGCCCGGCGGCGGATATCGCCGTAGAGCCGGGCGCCCTCCACGGCCCGGGCGATGTTATCGGCCAGGGACTCGAGCAGGAGCAGGTCATTTGGATGGAAGGCATCCACGCGCTGGGATTGAATGTCCAGCACACCCAGGATGCGGTCTTCGATCTTGAGCGGGATGACGGCCTCCGAACGCGTCGCGGGAAGATGGCCGATGAATTGAAAGCGCGGGTCCTGCCGGACGTCGGAGGCGACGATGCGTTCGCCTGATTCGGCCACCTTGCCGATGAGCCCCTCGCCAATTTCCACATCCAGGGCGATCGCGCTTTCCTTTTTCCCTTTGCGCGGCGCGGAGGCGCTGGAGCGAAAGCGCAGGCTCTTTGCGCCGGGCCGGATCGTAAATATCCCGACATAGTAATAATTGAAGGTCCTCTGGATCAGTTCCGTGACGCGCCGCGCCAGTTCATCCACGTTCAAGACATTGGCGATCTGGGCGCTGACCTGCCGGACCAGATTCAGTTGTCCCAGGCGGAAGCGCTCCACCTCGACGCGGTGGGAGGCATACAATCCGACCGCGATGATGCTCGCCAGGCTTTCGATCAATTCGATTTCCGCCTTGGAGAAACTGGGGCCGCGCGAACGCGTCACCTGCATCGCGCCCAGCATCAGCCCCTGGTCTTCGATCGAAACCGCCACGAAGGTTTTCTTTGTCCTGGCTTTTTTGCCGGGATTTCTCAGGCAGGTTCTGTGCCGCTTGACCGCGTCGCGCATGCCCTCCAGCATCGGTTGGGGCGGAAACAGACGCTCGGCTTCCCAGTCCGGCAGACGAAATAGATTTTCATGGAGCCAGACATCCACCCTGCCGGGGATGAGCCGGCCGGTCATGGCGAGGATGCGGTCGCGCTGCCCTGCCAGGGAACTCGTGCTGACCAATTGTTCCCCCAGACTGGCAACCGCGCGCCAATCGAACGGCTCGGGAAAATGCGCTCCCTTGGGCATGGTCATCCCTTGCGTTTGACCAGCGTGAGAAGATTACCCGCCTCCGTCGATTCATATCGCACTTCATCCATCAATTTGCGCATCAGGTAAATGCCCAGGCCCCCGATCTTGCGATCCCACAGGCCCGCCTGCAGATCAGGCTCCTCCACCCGGCCCGGATCAAAAGCCTTGCCGTGATCGAGCAGGGTGATGACGAGGCGGTCGGCCTGCGGATCACAGCCGACCTCGAAGCGCCCGTCCGTCCTGCCCCCGTAGGCATGTTCAATCACATTGGAAGCGGCCTCATCCGTGGCCAATTGAATGGAGTAAATATCCCTGGCGTTGAAGCCGGCCTGCCGGGCTCCTTCGCCCACGAACGCCCGAATCTCATCAAGGATTTCAAACGTGGTGGAAAATGACAGTGTCTTCGTCATGGAATGAAAGGCCGCCTCACGCAGAACTTGGAAGCGGCCTCCGTTCAACAGCATCGCTCTTGCGAACGAACCGACCTACAGGCTGCCGACCGCCTCAAGTGGATCGCTGGACATCCTGAACAGCTCGGTGAAACCCGCCAACTCCAGCGCCTCGCGGATACGCTCCGGAACGGAAGCCAGCACCACTTCCCCGCGATTATAACGCTTGCAGGCACGCTGGGCTGCCAGCAGGGCACGGAATCCGGCACTGGACATGTATTCCAGACCGCTCATATCCACGACGATCTTATAGACGCCCTTTCCGATCACCGCCTCCAGCGTTTTGCTGAATTGAGGCGCGGTGGAACTGTCCACGCGGCCTTTGACCAGAACCATATCACAATGTTTAAATTCCTTGGCATTGATCTCCATGCTCATCCTCCAGCTTAAGAATGCAACCTTCGAATTGCAACCGTCAGGATTATATCATGAGAGCTGCGCGCCCCTTTGCAAACCGACCCCGGGCGGGAACTCCAAACAGGGCTCCACGAATTAACATTTCTGATAAGGCATACTCCTCCTGGGCGCTCCCTTCAATGATAGAATCAAATTCACAATCAATGCCAGCCAGCGACCGAACAGAATACAGCCCAGCTCAAGTCGGGCACCCAGGACAAATCGAGGACGGGATTTCATGGATTCCGAATCTAGTTCAGCTTTACATCCAGGAGGCGGAAACCCGGTGAACGGCGAACCGATCCTGGTCATGCTTGTGGAAGACAATTTGGACCACGCCGAACTGGTCATGCGCACCCTGGAGGACCACCGCATTGCCAACCGGATCCTTCATTTTACGGACGGCCAGAGCGCGTTGGATTACCTGCTTCGTCAAGGCGAATTTTCCGAGCTGGCCGCCAGCCCGCGCCCGCACGTGATCCTGCTCGATCTGCGGCTGCCGCGCGTCGACGGCTTGCAGGTGCTCGAGACGATCAAAGGGGACGACGGGCTGAAGACCATTCCCGTGGTCATCCTCACCACTTCCGAGGCGGAGAAAGACGTGACGCGGGCTTATACCCACTATGCCAACAGCTACCTGGTCAAACCGCTGGGATACGAGGAGTTTAAGAGACTGATGGACGACCTGGGGTTTTACTGGCTGGGTTGGAATATGCACCCAAAAGTCTAGGGTTTTTGATCAGGCAGAATGCTGGACACCCCCGCCCTTATTGAAATCCTGTTGATCGAAGATGAACCCGCCCACGCCGAGTTGATCGGGCGCGCCTTCGAAGACCGCGCCCCCCAGATGCACATCGCGCATGTCTCTCTGCTCTCGCAGGCCCGAGAATATCTTTCGAGCAAAAGACCCGACCTGATCATCACGGACTGGCGCCTGCCGGACGGCGATGGATTGGAACTTTTGTCGGCGCGGCAGAGTCCCCTGGACGCCCCGGTCATCTTCATGACCAGCTATGGCAGCGAACGAATCGCAGTGGAGGCGCTCAAGGCCGGCGCGCTGGACTACGTGATCAAATCTCCGGAATCCCTGATGGATATGCCTCACATCGCCGAGCGCGCCATCCAACAGGGAGCGGCAAAAGCAGAACGCGCCCGCATGCAGGAAGCCCTGGCAAGAAGCGAGAGCCAGTTTCGACTGCTCGCCGAGAATGCCAGCGACATGATTTCCCGTCACGATACCCGCGGCATCTTTCTATATGCTTCGCCCGCCTCGCGCGCCATCGGCGGATTTGAACCGGAGGAATTGATCGGTCAGACCCCGTTGGAACTCATTCATCCCAACGACCGTCCAAAAGTACGGGCCCTGGCCAAGCTGCAGCCCAAAAACGGCGCGGTGTACACCTTCTCGTACCGGGCCAGACAAAAAGACGGCCGGTATGTCTGGCTGGAAACGTCCATGCGCCCGATCCTGGATGAAAAGACACATGCCGTGATCGAGTTTCAAGCCGCCTCGCGTGATATCACCGAACGGAAGCAGGCCGAAGAAGCGCTTCAGATCGCCCACCAAAATCTGGAGGAGGCTTATGACCGGACGATCGAGGGTTGGGTGCGTGCGCTTGATCTGCGCGACCGGGAGACGGAGGGCCACACCCAGCGCGTCACCGAAATGACCATCAAAGCGGCGCGCGCCATGGGTTTGTCCGATGCAGAGATCGTCCACATCCGGCGCGGCGCACTGCTGCACGACATCGGCAAAATTGCCATTCCGGATGAGATCACCAAAAAGACCGGTCCGCTCAACAAGCGCGAATGGGACATCATGCGCAAGCATCCCGAATATGCCTATGAAATGCTCTCTCCGATCGCCTACCTGCAGCCCGCCCTGGATATCCCGTACTGCCATCACGAAAGGTGGGACGGCAGCGGCTATCCGCGCGGATTGAGCGCGGAAGAGATCCCCCTGACGGCGCGGCTGTTTGCCGTCATCGATGTGTGGGACGCGCTGATCAGTGAGCGGCCCTATCGCAGGCCGACTCCCCCACCGGATGTGATCGCATTTCTCCAGCAGGAGTCCGGGCGTTTGTTCGATCCGAGGCTCGTCGATCTGTTCTTGAGAGTCTTAACAGAAGCAGGCTCCCCGCCCGATCGGCCGGCTCCGGGCTGAAGTTCCTCCCGCCGATCCCGGGCGCCCCATCCAACCGTGTGGAGGGGGTGCCATTCCCAGCGGCGGGTCCCGACACGGGGTCAGACGAGGGGCCATTCTTTAACATGCGCCTGATCGCCGGCCCGATCCGCGAGATCATACGCCCCGTTCGTCAAAGGACGGGGACACAACTGCAAAATGCTGGGCAACGTTGACATCCACCCTCTTCTCGTGTATGCTGTGCGCGTCCGGGCAGGCCCGGCGCGGCAAAGCCTTTCGAACCCCGCCAGGATCGAAAGATAGCAACGGTAAGAGAGTGTCTTTGGGTGCCGCCGGTCCCCTGCCCGGATGTTCATCCAGCGGCAGACCTGTCGGGTTTTTGATTCCTATGGCAAAATAATCCCATGCCGCGCTGGCTTTTCTCCCTGATCGCACTTGCGGTTGGCATTGGGCTCGGTCTTTTCTATGGCTGGGAGATCAATCCGGTCCAGTTCGTAGACACGACTCCCGCCTCGATGCGCGCTGACTACCGCGCCGACTATGTGCTGATGATCGCCGAGGCCTATCATGCCGATCAAAACATGGATTCGGCAATTCGGAGGCTGGCGCTGTTGGGAAGCGCCCCGCCTGCGGACATTGCCGCGCAGGCCCTTCAAACCGGACAGAGCCTCGGATACTCCGCGGACGATGTTGCCCTGCTCCAGGAATTGAGGCGGGCCCTGCAGGCCTATCAACCGGCACCCACGCCCGTCGGGACCGCGCCGGGCGGCGGCCCGCCATGAGGAAACGCGTTCCGTGGGAAGTGATTCCGGCGCTGGCCGTGGGCATCGGCCTGGGCCTGCTCTATGCCTGGATGATCGCGCCGGTGCGCTACCTTAACACCTTTCCAAATACTCTGCGTCCCGACTTCAAGGATCAATACCGCATCCTGATCGCCGCCTCCTATTCCGCGACGCACGATCTGGTGCGGGCGAAGTCCCGCCTTGGACTGCTGGGGGATGCCGATCCGGTCCAGGCCCTGACCGCGCTCGCCCAGCGCCTGCTGGCATCCGGCCAGCCGTTCGAGGTTGTTCAGCAGGTTGCCATGCTGGCCGATGATCTGAAATCCGGGGTCGCTCACATTCCGCCTACGGCGACGGCCGCATCAATTGTCAGCGCGGAGGGGCCGAGCGCCACGCCCCCTGCTCCCCCGGCCGGGACGGAAGCGCCGCCGGCGTCAACAACGGAATCGCCCACCCTCGAAGCCGTCACGACCGTGGTTCCGATCACGATCACGCCGCGGCCCACGCCTACGGCCACCGCGACGGAGGGTGCGCCCTTCCTATTGCTGAGCGATGATAAGGTTTGCAATCCAAATCTTACCGATGGCTTGCTGCAAATCTCGGTGATCGACAGCCGGCATCATCAAATGCCCGGCATCGAGATCATCATCACATGGGATGGGGGTGAGGAGCATTTCTTCACCGGCTTCAAGCCCGAGATCGCGAACGGCTACGCGGATTACATCATGCAATCCGGCCTGAGCTACTCGGTCCGCATTGCCGCCTCCGGAACGCCGGTTCCCGATCTTACCGCGCCCATCTGCACGGATTCCAGCGGCCAGGCCTACACAGGCGGGCTCCATCTCACCTTCCAGCAACCTTAACGAAAAAGCGCCGCGCTCAAGATCGCGGCGCTTTTTCGTTAGAAGCCGGAGGGGAGTCTGGGCACCCAATCGCTGCCCAACACCACCAGGACGTCAACACCCGGATAGGATTTGCATGGATTTTGATTGAAGGAAATTTGGTTGCCATTGGCAATGATCTGCCGGGCGACCAGATAGCGCAGTGTATAGAGCATGGGAGAACACATGTAAACCGTCGTCTGGCTATAGAGCTGGCTGGCGCGGCCGGTCCCCGCAATTTTCAAACCGAGCGAAGTGAAATACAGGGCGGTCCGTTGGTCCAGGTTGGTCGCGTAGGTCCCATTCAACACACCGATATTTGCCTTATCCGCCTGCATCAATGCGATGGGATCGCCCTGCGCCATCGGGCTGATGGGTCCGCTCGTCGTGAACACTTCATCCCGCATCAGCTCAACTTTATCCGGGATCGGTTTAAAGACCGAAGCGGCTGCCCCGCTCAGGGTGGTGTTTGCGATCGTCATATCGGTGTAATCGAACACGACGTTTTTGATCTGCGTCAGGGGGATGTCCTTCATCAGGTAGGCCAGCTTGACGGCATCATCCAAAGACAGGTTGGTGTGGATGCCGCCGCCAAACGTGTTATAGAACCAGGGGGCCTTGGCGATCAGGGTCGGGAAATTGGCGGGATCCAAAACCTTGTTGCGAATCGCCAGGATGACCTGCTGCTGGCGTTTGGACCGGTCCAGGTCACCGCCCGTAGCACCGCACTGGTCCTGGTCACGGCAGCGGGCATAGGCCAGCGCGAGCTGGCCGTCCAAATGACGCCATCCGCCTTTGGTGAGTATGAATTTATCCTTGCCGTTCCCGAGTGGATCAAGTCGCAGGGTCTCGTAGGGACGAACATCCACACCGCCGATCGTATTGATGAACGCCACGAAAGTGTCGAAGTCCACCTGGGCATAGTATTGAATGGGCACGCCGATGAACTGTGAAACGGTTTTCATCGCGAGGCCCGGGCCGCCGCCGGGGAGTTTTGAGCCTTCGCCATCGGTCCAGGCTGTGTTGATCCGGTTAAATCCAAAACCGGGAATATTCACCCACATGTCGCGGGGGATCGAGATCATCGCGGCAGTTTTCGAAACCGGATCCACCGTAAAGAGGATGATCGTATCCGTGCAGTCCGGGCAGCCCTCCCCGCTGGTCGCACCGCCGCGCAGGCCGAAGAATACGATATTCACCCGGCTGCCACCGTCCCAGGTTGGGGCCTGCACGAGAGGCGCCGAGACATCGGCAGTCGGCGTCACCGCGATCGGAGTCCCTTTTGCATTCAAGACAGGCGTGCCCAGAACATTGCTTTCCACATTGCAGCTGGCGGGTGGAACTCCATCCAACGTGGTGAATTGCCAGCAGGTGACGAAATCACGCGCGAAGATGAAGAAGCCCCCCGCCAACCCCAGGGCCGCAACCCAAAACACGATCTGCCCCACCGATGGGCGGGCCGGCCCGGCCAACTTCAGCTTTTTGAAGAAGCTCACAAATCGATTCATAATCAACTCAATTTAAGATAGACCATGTCCAGACCCAATCCCTGCAGACCGATCTCGCACCAATGGTGCAGGAGGGCCGAGTCCTCATCCATGGCCTTCATCATGAGGGGGATGGCGCGCGGATCGCGGATCTCGGCCAGGGTGCGCATGACATGGATCTTCGCGGCTGGTGAGCAGTGCCCGAACGCCTCCAACAGGGTCGGAACCGCGGATTTGCCGATCCGCGACAAGGCGTTCGCCGCCAGCGTTTGAACCATCGCATCCTCATCGCCCAGGGCGCGGGCCAGCTGGGGCGCGGCCTCCTCGACAGGATGTGCGGCAAGCGCCAGGGCGGCGGCCTGCCGCACTTCTGCGGAGGCATCCGTCAGCGCGGCCATGAAATAACCG